>JAFGWI010000154.1 GCA_016937215.1 Spirochaetales bacterium
CTTGGAAACGATTGGTCTTTTGAGTACATTATTGCTTGAGGCAACAGCACTACTTTTGAGTACCTTTTTGATGAGGCAAGTCGAGTACCAAGATGGATTATTTAGTAGTAAAATCCCCCGTACTACGGTGATTAATTAAAATTTCACCATCAGCCAGCTCAAACCGTCCTTTCCTGGCATTGATGGCTCCAGTGAAAGCCCCTTTTCATGACCGAAGAGTTCACTTCCGATAACAGTCTCAGGCAGGGCGGCGCAGTTTACCTTAACAAAGGGTTTATCCGCCCTCAGGCTGTTATAATGAATAGCCTGAGCTACAAGTTCTTTACCTGTACCACTTTGACCTCTGACCAAAACAGTGGCATCGGATTTGGCTACCTGACCAATGAGATCATAGACCTCCTGCATGGCACGGCTTTTTCCGATGATATTGGATGACTGAAAATGGTCTTTTAGCTGCTCCTGAAGTCTTTCATTCTCCTGAACCAGATCCCGGGTCAGAAGTTTGTTTTCCTGTCTGGGTTTCACCGCCTGGGCAATCATGGAAGACATGATGGACAGAAGTTTGATATCTGAATCGATCAGCGAATCATCATCATATACTTTATCAACACTGAAAGTTCCCAGTATTTCTTTTGTACTTTTTATAGGGACACAAAGGAATGATATATTCTTGTCTTTTTTCTGTCGGGCGCCCGTTCTGTTAGGAAAAGTGTGTTCTTCTTAAATTTGCGGAATTATTTTTGGCTTACCTGTGGCCACAACCTGACCGATATACCTTCTCCGATTATATATCGGCTCTTTTTTTCTGATCCTCTGAAAGACCCGAGGCAGCTTCAATGGTGATTTTTCCTGTATCCTTGTTAACCAGAGTAATAGTTCCTTTTTCCATATCCATATACTCTGATATTACCTGGAGAATGGGCAGCATAATGTCCTTGATCTCCATAGATTGTTCCATGGCCATATAGAGGTCAAATAAAAGTGAGACCTCTTTCTCTTTTCGTTCCTGGCCGGTTAAACCCATAGCTGCTCATCAATTATGATTGGTTTAGAGATATTTTATAATTTTTAAGAATAATAATCCAGTGAGTTTGTCCAATAAGCTACAGAAATGACAGTTAATTATTACAAAAGATGAAAAATTAAAATTTGTATACAATTTTGTATTCATCAATCAGCAATTAAAAGGTGTAGAGGATTTATGTACCCAAAGTATTTTTTAAAAAAGATTTGATTTTGCAAGCCGGATTACAAAAGGTTTTCCGGCATTCATTATATGTATATCTATTGAGTGTTTTGTATAATATTTTGTCTATCTGATGATTTGTACGCATGTACTACTACTGAAAAGGTGATTATATATATTGTTTATAGTTTATCGCAGTAAATTCCAAAGCATGTGCCAGCCAATATAGTAGAATAATCGAAATAATATCATCGGAACTGGTCCCTTCGTGTAAAGTAAGCGTAATCCAGTTAAATTGAAAAGAAAGGAAAAAAATAGCGTAAAAGCAGTAAGCGTCCAGTGGTAGTTGTTTTGAAAAGGCAGGTTTATCTGATAAAGCGGTTCAATGATCAATGCTGGAAGAGCCCATAAAAAAAAACTAATCCATGACAAAGGTTTCTTTTCCCTGTTGGGAGATAGGATTAGCTTTCTGATAAATAATAGCAGTGCAACCGGTATTATATGAAAAATGATTTCCACAGCGATTGCAAGAACCGGATAAAGAATTAAGGCTTCCGGCATGGCTGTATTTAGATTCGAGGGAAGCTTGTAAAGAAGATCCAATACAATACAATACAGGATGAAGAACGTTATGACCCAAAATACCGAAAAAATATCATTAAAACGGAAGGGCCTGCTTTGCTTGACTTGCTCTTCTTTTTGGGGTTCCAGGACAGGATTCAGGAAAAGTAATGATAAGTATGCTACTAATGCCAGGGCGGCATATACGGGAAGTGCAGGGATATTTCCGAGATATCCTGTGAAGCTACCCCTGTCAAACCATAAATCGATCAAAATCAGCAGGAACGGAGAACCCAGAACAATTATTACCGGTAATCGGGTTTTTTGTGTTTTGATATTCATTCATATTAGCCTTTTATGGAATTTTTTGTCATTACCTTTTCACGATATTTGATTAGCCTGTTTATTCAGGGTTCAAAACTATCGATTGATAAAACTGCATAAATAATATATCGAACATATATAAGAACACAGTTATTTTTGATTTTTTTGCAAAATTTCATATCATTGTCATAAATATTCATCTTTTACCTTGCCTAGCTGGTAAATAAATATTGCTAAATTGAAGCAATCGTTATTTACCAATATTTGCCCGAAGTTTATTGACAAAAGAGGTATTCTTTGCTACTGTTTTTCGACCTAAAGATGCCCTTGTAGCCTGGTCGGCATAGCACTTCCATGGTAAGGAAAGGGTCACCGGTTGAAATCCGGTCGTGGGCTGTATTTGCTTATAATATCGGAATTTATATATATTGTTTTTTTTATTTTTTTAGGTTGTTATGATAATAGTACACCGATCAAAATTACTGTGTTGAAGAAAGCGGTAGATGGCTTTATCTTATACTCAAGGACCGGAAAAACTTGAGTATGGGAGATTGAGCTGGTC
>JAFGWI010000155.1 GCA_016937215.1 Spirochaetales bacterium
AATTATTAATCTTCTGGGCAAAAATTGTCCACCAATTTGGCTCCAAAAATTATCATTTCTAACACGCCAAAGCAAATTTAAACCAGTAGAATGAATAATTCGTACTTTATTTAAATTTGCATCCTCTAAAATTCTTGAATTTTCATCAAAATTTATATAAAATACAAACGCCACATGATCATTAGCCCGCACCAGAATATCCCCCGGAACTATCAAATTCCGATCTGCTGAACCAATCGCCCACGAAGCCGCCGTATCAGCCAATATCGAAGTCCCTTCCTTTTCCTCGGAAAGGTTTTCGTCAATATCAACAATTTTGTAATTGGTGCCCGACAAAAAAGTGCTTCGGCTTACAAAACCTGAACAATCATCTCCTGAACTCACTGAACAAAGCCGCCAACTGTAATTTTTCTGGTCTGCATTATCAGAATCCAGTATTCCGCCGTCAGCGTCAAGGGCTATTCCGTCTTTATCCTTAAACACCTTCATTGCCTGGCTTTCATCTCCGAACCTGGCATAGGTGGTTAGACCCGGCACACTGTGTTGTGGATCAACAGGCACATAATAATTTATCCCACCCTCTTCTCTGGTTGTAAAGGGCGGAAAGGTGTAATCATACCAGTTGTTTACATCCTGGCTCAAACCATTCAAAGCGGTCACCTCAGAATTGAACTGGTTCACATCATCATAGCAGCCCCAGCCATAGGCAACCGCGTTTTGAACCAGATTCCCGTCGCTGAACCTTCGCCAATGCTGAATATCAATCTGGCTTGTGCCATTCCAGTCAACAACACCTGTAGCTGTGCCGTCTTCATTTATTGTTTGATCAATAAACTGGTTCGCCGCATCCAGCAGATTTTTATCATACACCGCCAAAAAGTCTCCCTCACTAACAGTATCACTCTGCTGCGGATAATTCAACAACTCAAACCTCAGCAAAATATCATCACCCGGCCGTGCCGTGCCGCCGTTACCAAGCTGTACTGTGAAATACTGCAATTCATTAAAACCCGTATCAAAATACAGATAGCCCTCTGAATCAACCTTCAGGTTCTGGCCTATGTTTGTGGTTGTCTGCCTGTATCTGTACTGCGTACTGTCATCTCCCGATAATTCAAACCGGTTTAACAGCTCAAGGTTACTGCCACTCTGGTTACAAGCCATTATTTCAATCGGCGCGGTTCCCCGATTCATATGAATGTTCGAGTTTCCGGATTCACTATTATCATAGGCCGCGTCTACAGGTGTCAGGATATTGACCGCTTGATAAGTGTCGGTAAAATCAAAGCTGCCGAAATAGCTGCCATCGCCAATATCATTCTGCGCGCTCACCTTGATCCTGAAAGGCTCCATGGCTTCCCGGTTGTTGGGTATCCAGTGGGTGATGGTTCCGCCCCATCTGGCCGGTGAGGGGAGTTCCAGATCAACATTAAAGTTGGCCGGTTTGATAACCGGTGTGGGCGTAAGTGTTGGCTCCGGTGTTTCGGTTATTTCCGGTGTGGCGGTGGCGCTTTCCAGAGTATAACTGGCGTTTACACCCTGTGTTTCCATCATGCTGCCGCTGTCCCGTAAATTGATGGAGGAAACAGAAATTGTTCCGCTGCCCGAAACCGAAGGTAATGTTTTCCAGTTGATTTTCAGGACATTTCCGCTTGATATGCCGCTGAAATTATCGCCGGAAACCGCGATTGTTCCTGAAGACAGAAGGTTTACACTTAAATCAATACCCGAAGAAATGACCTCAACACCCATTTCACCCACAGCTTCATTCAGGGCCAGGTGGTTGGTGTTGTAGTTTATCCTGAATTCAAAATCCGTGGCTTCCTGATTACCAGTATCAAAATAGATAAAGGATGAAACAGCGGAATCTCCCATCAAGGCCTGGTTATTCGATTGATTTTCCCAGCGCATACCCACATAGTTGGTTCGGGTAACGGTGCATCTTCCATTTGCAGTTGTGCTTTGAAGACTATTTCCATCCATGTCGCCAATACGGTTAACTTTGATCTCAATATCGCATGAGCCATTAACATCAGAGAGGGAAAGCCAATGAATCGTCATCAAGGTGCCTGAGGCGCTTCCCTGGATAACATTGGAATAGTCGATGTTGATGTAGTTGCCGCCTCGGCTAATGTAATAATCGCCGAATGTCATTCCAACCATTTGTATACCAGCCGCAGGATCAGGAATAATTAATTGCGAATCATAGTTGATGTAGATATTGAAGTTTGATACACGGTAACCTGGTGCTTCCAGATTAATTTCAGTTGTAAATTTCTCATCATCATCAACACTGATCGACCTGAGTGATACAGCGAATCCGGCTGGAGCCGGGGTAGGTGTGGCCGTCGGTTCCGGGGTTTCTGTGGGAGGTGGCTCCGGCGTTGGCGTTGGTGTTGCCGTTGGCGTTGTTGTTGGAAAGCTTGTGATCAAATCAACATAATACCTGGCAATCATCAAAGCGTCTACGATGGTTATTGCGCCATCACTGTTTACATCTGCAAGGTCCCTGTTGATAGGTATTTTCGTAATACCGACATAATGTTGGGCAACAGCCAAAGCATCAATAATGCTTACCTTGCCATCCTGGTTTGCATCTCCAAAGCGTTGCGCAAATGCGACAGTACCAATACACACTATCAGTACAACCAAAAAAAATTTTTTCACAAGAGCTAATTGCAAAAGTCCTGACATTAGCAATTAGCAGGCAACTGTAAATTAATAACTTATTACATGGTAATAAGATAACTTATTCGCAATTTTTTGATTCTTGCAATACCTCAGTTTTGCAAGGGCCCCACATAATTCTCCTTTTTTTTAATTTTTCCCTTATTCTTTTTTTAAAGGAATATTTTTTTATCAGTTGCGTAAAGCAAAGCTGACAAATAACACGCTTTTCCTATAGCAATTTTCATGCCAGGTCGGCACATTTCATATTTGCCTTTAGGATAGTGAATTATAAATATTAGGCTTTAGGTGGGAAATGTTGGAGATTATGCATTTTGCATAGCTGCTTTTCCTGTCAGGATAATGAGTGATACTTGGTAAACAAAAACCTGGTGTCCTCTATAAAAAATCCGAAATTTTACAGTATTTCGCGAAAAAAATCATTTACTTTCACCATTTCGAACAAAGTGGCTGAGAAAATCTTTTCTTCAGCAGATATTTCCAGAGCGCCGGGATGGATCCTCAATATAGTCAGCCAGGCCTAAAGCTTATATAAGGAAGGGAAAAAGGGGTTTGAAAAAGGCGGGTGTTTTGTTGTAATATGGGGAATAGCAGGCGTGACAGGTCTGATAAGCCCGGAAGCTTACCCATCAGGAATGGCCAATGGCTATTATAGGCATAAGTAAACTTGAGAAAAGGAATGAGTGACCGATGAAAAACTTCAAGGAAAAAGCAGACTTGATCTGGCGAGTGGCGGATTTGCTTCGCGGCGATTACAAACAATCAGATTATGGTAAAGTGATTCTGCCCATGACTGTTCTCAGGCGCCTGGATTGCGTACTTGAGCCAACAAAACAGAAGGTATTGAATTATTTACCCAAAGTGGATTCATTAAAAGATAGCGCCAAGGACATTGCCCTTAACAAGGTCGCGGGTTTCAATTTTCACAACAGGAGCCAGTTCAATTTTGACAAGCTCATAGCTGATCCGAACAATGTTTCGGTAAACCTCAGAAATTATATCAATGGCTTTTCAAGCAGCGCCAGAGAAATTATCGAGTACTTTAATTTTGATGACCAGATCGACCGTATGGATGGCCCGCAGGCTGATATTTTATTTCGTGTGATTAAATCTTTTCAGGAAATCGACCTTAAGGACATGGATTCCATGGAAATGGGTTATGTGTTTGAGGATTTAATCAGGAGATTCGCCGAACAATCCAACGAAACCGCGGGAGAGCATTTTACCCCCAGAGAAGTTATCCGCCTGATGGTAAATGTTCTATTTATAGAAGACAAGGAGATCTTGACTCAGGCGGGTATTGTCAAAACCCTCTATGACCCTGCCTGTGGTACAGGCGGCATGCTTTCTGTGGGTGAACAATTTGTCAAAGAACTAAACCCCGAAGCTGAATTAAAAGTCTTTGGCCAGGAAATTAACCCTGAATCCTACGCGATTTGCAAATCCGATATGCTAATCAAGGGGCAAAATCCGGGTAATATCAAATTCGGAAACAGCTTTACCATGGACGGGCTGGAAGACGAAAAGTTTGATTATATGCTTTCCAATCCGCCCTTTGGTGTGGACTGGAAAAAGGCTGAAAAAATCATCAAGGCCGAAGCAGATAAAAAAGGCATGCGCGGCCGCTTTGGCGCCGGGCTGCCCCGAATCAATGACGGGTCCCTGCTTTTTCTGCAGCACATGATCTCCAAAATGAAACCAGCCTCGTCGGCGGACAAATCCGGCGGCACAAGAATCGGAATCGTATTCAATGGCTCACCGCTATTTACCGGAGCTGCCGAAAGCGGTGAAAGCAACATAAGGAAATGGATTATTGAAAATGACTGGCTGGAAGCCGTTATCGCCTTGCCCGATCAGCTTTTTTACAACACAGGCATAAGCACCTACATCTGGATTGTAACCAATAACAAAAGTAAAGCGCGTAAAGGCAAGGTCCAGCTCATCAATGCCACTGGCGCGAAAGATGAAGAACTTATGAAAGAAGCTGTTAAGACGCAAAGCATTGCGTCTCTGAAAGAAAACCGGTTCTGGCAAAAAATGGACCGAAGCCTTGGGAACAAACGAAAGAAAATTGCCGAGAATGGAAACACCAAAGGCATTGGCTACATAACCCGGCTTTACGGTCATTTCAAGGAAAATGATTTCTGCAAAATTTATCCCAATGAGTTCTTTGGCTACTGGAGAATCACCGTTGAACAGCCATTAAAAGAAAATGGAAAAATTGTAAAAAGCAAAGACCAGCCCAAACCCGATACATCATTAAGGGATTATGAAAACATTCCATTCTTGAAGAAAAACGCCAAAGGAAAACTTGTACCCCAAAGCATTGAAGAATATTTTAACGCGGAAGTGAAACCCCATCTACCCGAAGCCTGGATCGACCACAGTAAAACAAAAATCGGCTACGAAATCAATTTCACCAAATACTTCTACGAGTTCAAACCCCTGAGGCCCTTGTCTGAAATAAAAGCCGACATACTCGCCCTGGAAGAAAAAACACTGGAAGCTGAAAAAAGGGTCCTGGAATCATGAAAGAAAATAACATCATAATTTATAGTACTGCTGACGGTAAAACAAAAGACGGCATGGTTTGGATGAATCAAAATCAGATCGGAGTTTTCCAAATGAACAAATATGATAAATATAAAGATAGTGGCATTGATTGGATTGGAGAGATTCCAGAGCATTGGAGTGATGTAAGTATCAAATGGATTTCAAGTATTTTCGCTGGTGGTACTCCATCTAAGGACAAACATGAGTACTGGTACAATGGGAATATACCTTGGCTAAACTCTGGAACAGTAAATCAATGCTATATAACTGAGCCATCAGAGTTGATCACTGAACTTGGCTTTGAAAAGTCTAGTGCTAAGTGGATACCAAAAGAGGCATTAGTTGTCGCCTTAGCTGGGCAAGGCAGAACCAAAGGGATGGTTGCTCAATTGGGTTTTAATGCAACTTGCAATCAATCTATGGCAGCAATTGTCTTAAATAGAATTATTCAATCAAGGTATCTGCTTTACTGGCTTCAGAACAATTATCAAAATATTAGGAATTTGGGAGGTGGCGATTTAAGAGATGGTTTGAACTTGGAAATGATAGGTTCAATCAAATGTCCGATTCCAAATGATGCCGAACAAACCGCCATCGCCAGCTACCTTGACCGCAAAACCGCCGAAATAGACGAACTCATAGCCGACAAAAAACGCCTGCTCGAACTCTACGAAGAAGAAAAAACCGCCATCATCAACCAGGCCGTTACCAAAGGCATAAACCCTGATGTGAAAATGAAGGATTCGGGCATCGAATGGCTGGGAGAGATACCGGCGCATTGGGAGGTGAAGCGGTTAAAGTATGTGGCTAGCATAGTTCTTGGAAAAATGCTAACTCCAGAAGATAAAGGTGGTTATCAATTAAAGCCATATTTAAGAGCAGCCAATTTAGGATGGATTCATGTCAATGTGGAAGATGTAAAAGAAATGTGGTTCTCTGATAGAGAAATAGAAAAATACCGTATAAAAAAGAATGACCTTTTAGTGAGCGAAGGTGGTGAAGTAGGAAGAACTTGTATTTGGAATGATGAACTTAAAGAGTGCTATATTCAAAATTCTGTTCATAAGGTGACAGTGAATGATAAATGTGATTCAAGATATTTTTTGAAGTTGTTTTACTTGTATGGAAATAAAGGTGCTTTTGATTTAATCGTAAATAGGATAAGCATTGCCCATTTAACGGTGGAAAAGTTAAAAGAAGTCGAGTTTATAGTCCCTTCACGCTCCGAACAAACCTCCATCGTCCACCACATCGAAACCCAATGCTCCCGCGTCAACGCCAAAAAAAACCGCACCGAAAAACTCATCGCCCTCCTAACCGAATACCGCGCCGCCCTCATCAGCGAGGTGGTAACAGGAAAAATAAAGGTGGTCGATTAAAATGAAAACCCTTGCCCCTCTAACAGGCGGTGAAAAATGGAAACAATATGAATAAATACCAAAACAAATACCGCGCACAATCCCATAGAATGCCCCATTGGGATTATTCCGAAAACGGTTATTATTTCATTACAATGGTTACCCAAAACCGTGCCTGCAATTTAGGCCATATTATTGATAACAAAATGGTTTTATCCGATTTCGGTAACATTGTTAAAACCCAATGGGTGAAATCATTTGAAATACGTGACGAATTAACCCCAGATACATTCATCATCATGCCAAATCATATTCACGCCATTGTGGTATTGAAAAAAAATAATAAAATACAAAATGATCCCAACGAAACCGACGGCGTTGTTGAAACGCACGGCCGTGCGTTTCAACGCCGTGCGTTTCAACGGCCATTTATTCGTAAACCGCGGTCAATATCGTCATTTATCGCGGGTTTTAAATCCGCGGTTAATTCAAAAATTGATGATTATATTGATGAACACAAATTGGATATTCCAAAATACAATCGTCATAATCATTTTTTTCAACCTAATTATTATGACCATGTGATCCGTAATGACCAGGAATATAAACGCGTTTCAGAATATATTATCAACAATCCCAAAAATTGGTTGAAGGATAAAATTTATGAACATAACAAACGAAAACACCTTTGAAACCGCCCTGGTTCATAGCCTGGTAGAACAGGGCGGATATACCCAGGGCAATGCCGCCGACTACAGCCCTGAGCTGGGAATGTTTAAACATGAGGTTATTACCTTTCTGCAAGAATCCCAACCCAGGCCATGGGAAAAAATTTGTTCGATACACGGCGAGGACGCGGACAATCGGGTTGTTCAACGATTATTCAAAGAGCTGGACTTACGAGGCAGCCTGGATGTGCTTCGTAATGGCTTTGTCGATTATGGTGTTCGCTTTCAAATGGCTTATTTCCGGCCTGCTTCCGGTTTGAATCCTGACGCGTTAGAATTTTACAATAAGAACAACCTTAAAGTCTACCGGCAGGTTTTCTACAGTGACAAAAACAAAAACTCCGTGGATGTGCTTCTTTCCTTGAACGGGATTCCTGTTGCCACCTTGGAGCTGAAAAACCAGTTTACCGGCCAGAATGTGGGCAATGCCCTGAAACAGTATAGTACCACCCGGGACAACAGGGAAATACTCTTTGCTTTTAAAAAAAGGGCTTTGGTGCACTTTGCCGTTGATCAGGATGAAGTGTTTATGACAACCAGGCTCGATGGCAGTAAAACATACTGGCTGCCATTTAACAAAGGTTCTGATCACGGAAAAGGTAATCCGCGAAATCCCCATGGATACCGAACCGCTTATTTGTGGGAAGACATTCTGCAAAGGAATAGCTGGATGGATATCATTCAGAACTTTGTTCATTTGCAGACAGAAGAAATTCAAGTCAACCTGTCTTTTGACCAGGCAGAAGGCAAAATTTATAAAAAAGAAAAAATGATATTCCCGCGCTATCACCAATTGGACGCGGTGCGAAGCATTGGTGCCCATGTTTTGAGCCTGGGAGTTGGTAAAAACTACCTGATTCAGCATTCCGCAGGTTCCGGAAAAAGCAATTCCATTGCCTGGCTGGCCTATCGCCTGTCGAGCTTGCACAACTCGGCTGATGAACGTGTCTTTGATTCTGTAATTGTTGTTACCGACAGAAAAGTACTGGACCAGCAACTGCAGAACACAATATATCAGTTTGAACACAAAACAGGTGTAGTGCAAAAGATTGATAAAGACAGCACCCAGTTGGCCTCTGCTCTGGAGTATGGAACCAATATCATTATCACAACTCTTCAGAAATTTCCCTTTGTTGTTAACAAGGTTGGCCAATTACCAGACAGAAAATACGCGGTTATTATTGACGAAGCCCATAGTTCCCAGGGAGGTGAAGCCAGCAAAAAGCTCAAAGAGGTTTTATCCGCAAGGTCATTGGAGCAGGCAGAAACGGAAGATAGTGATGACTACACAGGCGATGATTTTATCAGAGAGCACATTGAAAGCTCAGCCGCTTCCCGGGGGCAGCAGCCTCATCTTTCATTCTTTGCTTTTACAGCCACCCCAAAGTATAAGACCCTTCAGGTTTTCGGCGACAAGGATTCCAATGGAAAACCAAAGCCCTTTCATCTTTATTCCATGCGCCAGGCGATTGAAGAAGGTTTCATTCTTGATGTTTTGCGGAATTACACAAGCTATGAACTCTATTTTAAATTGACCAAAGCCATTAAAGAAGACCCGAATTTGAACAGGAAAAAGGCAGCCAAGGCCATTGGGCGCTTTGTTTCCCTTCACCCTCATAACCTGGCTCAAAAGGCTGAAATCATTATTGAGCATTTTCGGGATATTGTTTCAAAGAAAATTGGCGGTAAAGCCAAAGCCATGTTAGTCTGCGGGTCTAGGCTGCACGCGAAACGCTATTTCGAAGAAGTGAACAAGTATATAAAAACAAAGGGCTATCAAAATGAGATTAAAATACTGGTGGCCTTTTCCGGTAAAGTCATGGACAACAATTACCCTGATGGCGTGGCCGAACCAGAATTAACCGGTTATGGTGAAAAAGAATTACCCGAAGCCTTTGACAGGGATGAATACAAATTACTGATTGTAGCTGACAAGTACCAAACCGGATTTGACCAGCCTTTGCTTCACACCATGTATGTTGACAAAAAACTATCCGGTGTAAAAGCCGTTCAAACCTTATCACGCCTTAACAGAATGTATCCCGGCAAGGAAGATACTTTTGTTCTGGACTTTGCCAATGACAGGCAAACCATACTTGATTCATTCCAGCCTTACTATGAAATTACCTCTGTTACAGAAGAAACCGATGTCAACCATTTATACGACCTCAAAGCCAGGCTCGATGAATTCCAGGTTTATTGGGCGCGGGAAATTGAAGGTTTTGCCAATATTTACTTTGACCCGAAAACCAAACTGAACAATACAAAACAGCAAAAGCTTTTATATGCCTTTACCGATACCGCGGTGGACAGATACAAAGCCATTCCCGAAGAAGCCAAGCAGGATGAGTTTAAAAAAGGCTTACGCTCCTGGACCAATCTGTACGCCTTTCTGGCTCAAATCATGCCTTTTATTGACGCGGAGTTTGAAAAATTCTATGCCTACGCGAAGTTGTTACAAACACGTTTGCCAAAACGGGAACTCTCGGAATCCCTGCACCTGGACGATGAAGTCGCTCTGGAATATTACCGCTTGCAGAAGATCAAGGAAGGGTCCATTGAACTTCAAAAAGGCGAAGAAGGAGAGCTGAGCGGAACCTCCGAGGCAGGCTTAAAAAGAGCTAAAGACGAAGAAGCCTTGCTCTCTGAAATTATCAATGTTCTGAATGAACAATTCGGAACCGAATTTGAAGAAGCTGACAAATTATTCTTTGATCAAATTGAAGCGGAATTAATGGAAGATGAAACACTACAAACCCAGGCCAAAGTCAACAAAATCGATACATTCAAATTCGCCTTTGATGACAAGTTTGTGGATAAATTGATTGGACGCATGGATCAAAACCAGGAAATCTTTGAAAAAATACTGGAAGACAAAGCCTTTGGAGATCTGGTTAAACAACTAATGATGAAAAAAATATACAAAAGAATGAATGAATTGGTTTAGGAAAATCACATTCCGCGAGGCCTATGCTCCGAGAGCCCACCTGAGTGGTTTACTTTCAAAAGCTTGGGAGCGCTTTATCAAGCTCAAGGCTCCAGGGAGAATTTCATATAGCCCGAAAAAACACCAATACAAGTCGTATTATAATAGAAAAAACGTATTTGTTTTGCCAATAACTTATTTGGGCGTTCCCCCATTCCGCTTTTTTATCAGCGCTTTGTTTCATTTGAGTATAAATGAAAAAAACCGTACCTGGCTTCATGGGGTCGGGCTTTTCGCTTCAACTCCTCGCGGAACCTGCATACACCACGGTGGTTGTCCAAAGCAATGGCAAAAGCTTAAAAAAACACCGGTCTGCTGCGGGGTTTACGCTGCAATCCCTAACGCGTTAATAGCTGAAAAATAAGTTTGCTAAACAAATAAAAAAATTTTTGTGAATTGAATATCTTGCAAAGCAGCTTTTATTGTTGCAAACACAGCATTTAATCAAACTGAAGTATCTTGACATATATAAAATATTAAGTATTAATAAAGTATCTTAATTATAAATTAAGCCTTAAAAGGTGTGGAGGCCCTATGTTCCCGGATTTTTTTAAGCATTTTACTTCCTTATTTCCGACCTTGGCACCTTCGCTCCAGATTCCAGGGGCTATCGGCCTTGTCTTGGCAGGAGCGGCGGCAAGTTTTATCAATATGCTGGCCGGCGGCGGTTCTTTGATTACTCTGACTTTCCTTGTTTTCCTGGGCATAGACCCGGCCCTGGCCAATACAAGCAATCGCCTGGGGGTAACCATTTCCTGCGCCAGCGGAGCGGCATCCTACAGGCATGCCGGCCGATCAGCCCTGTTAAAAAGCCTGCGTTTGGCCCTGTGGACCCTGCCCGGTGCTATTGCCGGAGCATTTTTCTCTCTGCAATTGGAAGGCGTGCTCTTCAAGCGAATCCTGACTGTTGTCATGATCTTCGTCATCGCGACTCTCTTGATTCCAACATCCAAAAAATCGGTCAAACCGGATATCAGTCCATGGAAAAAAAACCTCATGGGTCCCTTGCTTCTGATCACGGGCTTTTACGGCGGCTTCATCCAGGTGGGAGTCGGCTTCCTGCTGGGAGCTGTACTGAAACATCTGGGCGGCATGGATCTGGAAGAAATGAACATGCACAGGATCTGCATCACCTTTTTCTTTACTTTACCCGTCTTGATTCTTTTCGCCCTTTCGGGAAGCATCCTGTGGCCCATCGCCGTGACCCTCAGCATCGGAAACGCGATAGGATCCTGGTTGACTGTCAAACTGGCCATTAAAAAAGGTTCGCGACTAATCAAAATCGGAATGGCCGCGGCAATTCTCATCATAGGAGCCGGAATGTTCATCGGCTAAGCCGATTGAACCGGAGCAAACTAATAGCTCAATGAAATATGAGATACGCAAACAAACCAATCGATATATCATAACAGCCATTTTATCCTACGCATGAACAAAAAATTTTCCGATGCTTAGCAGATGCGTTTAATCGGGTATTGAGAATCAACATGACCTTAGCCCAGCCTTTTACCCCAAGTAAAAAGAATTATCTCGCATAACTATTAATAAATTAACAGCAGAAATAAATAGAATTGAACCTAATCTAAGCATTTTTACCTCTTGAAAAAAATACCTCCTTGTGATGTAGTAAGTTAACAACAACAAAACAAGCACCCACGAGGTGACTTCACTATGAGCCAAAAAAGAAAAATGTCAAGGTTGTAATCGATAAAGTCAAATCTACAGGCGATCGCCTCGCAAGCATAGGTGGATTAGAGCTTGTTTTCAGATACATAAGAAGCACAAAAATCTTCCAAATACTTGCCGATCGATTTTCCATTATTCGAAAATCCTCCAAAAGCATAGGACTGCTTTCATTATTTCATCAATTGATATGTTATTTTTTCGATGGATCCTGTTTTCACCTTACCGAATTTGATCATCTTGCTAAAGATGAAGGATATGCAGCTGTTATTGAAACGCTTGACAATAAAATGGTTTCATCACATTCAGTGCAACGTTTTTTAATGCTATTGACAAAATTAAAGTACGATTATTTCGGGAAGTATTACGTCGATTATTTATTTGGCGACTGAACATTGAAAAACTGGAAATAATCAAATTGGGAATCGACACTATGGTACTTGAGAATAGAGGGCTAAAGGATTTTGGAAATGAACAGCTACCATTTAAAAGATTCGCATCAAATGCTGCTTTTTATTACATGATGGTAATATCCTTCTTTCTATTTGAAACATTCAAATACGATATTGATTGTGAGCAAATCACCCTGCAATGGTATGCCGAAACCGTTGTAAGCGCTAAAGCGTATCTCGCATAAACTCAGCCAGTTGTTCCTCTGTTACATTCATCGGAAGCAAAGCGCGTAGATCATCTTCAG
>JAFGWI010000156.1 GCA_016937215.1 Spirochaetales bacterium
AATAAATGCGTAGCATTTATGACCAGCGCGGCGCGAAAAAAGCGCGCCTGCGGGTTTTAGCAAGTCATTTTTGAAAAAATAACTTGCAATTATTACAATCCTTAACGCTAAAAATAGTGATTCCTGTTTAAGCTAAACAAATACAATCCGTTTAATGGGAATTCCAGAATTACCTTAACGAAAATGTTATTTGATAATACCGATAAGCTGTAAGCTCTGTAAGCAGTGAGCTTGCCATGGTTAAGAGACAAAATCATGAGCAGACTTGATTGAAATTCTTATCCTTATCTTTATATTTAATAATAGTAACTTCATTACCTTTTTCATTATAAACCACTTCATCAAAAAATATTTTTGTTAAAAATATTCCACGGCCATTGAATCGCAGCAGATTTTCCATAAAAGGTTCTGGTAAAGATTTCCAGTTAAAACCTCTGCCCTCGTCCTTGATCACAACCTTAAGCTTGTCTTTAGATAGCTGAGAATTGAGCACAATTTTTTTTCTGGAATTAAACTGTTCGGACATTCTGTTTTGAAGCAATTGCCCATAGCAACCATCTTCAATCGCACGGTGTTTCTCCTGAGATGATATATTCAGGTTGCCGTGTTCAAGGGCATTATTGAGCATTTCTTCAATACCGATTTTTAAATTCATGATATCGTTTTCTGGAAAAACATTTTTAAGATGCACAGTAATTTGATTGATAATCGGCAGCAGATTTGCCTTGCCTGTTTCAATCAAGAATTCCTTTTTTTCTTCCTGCAAAAAAGGTGAATAAAAGGGAGTTGGATCAATATGAAGCTTATATTTAAGCACATTATTTACTGTTTCCAGCATTTCCTTGAAATTAAAGGGTTTTTTAAAAAAATTGTTGGCACCAGCGCGCAGAGAATTTAGAAGAACCTGCTCATTCCCGAAACCGGTCATTAGAATAACAACTGCCGATGGATCAATACAACGCAATTCTTTAAGTAAATTGATTCCATCCATTTCAGGCATCATCACATCTGATAAAACGACATCAGGATGCTTCAAGCGAAACAACTCGATGGCTTCAGGACCATCGGGCGCTTCAATCGGTTCAAAACCTTCGTTAGCCATAAACCGAACAAGTAAGCGTCTTAGAATATCTTCATCATCAACAATTAATATTTTTGGTTTACTTGATTCCAAGGGCAATGATCCAAAAACCTCCGCAACTGATTTGTCTTCAATAATTACACCCGAAACCACCAGGATTTTGCCTTTATCCTCGGCCTTCGCGAAGCATAACTTATGATATCATGACCAGGTATAACTTCCTTATTTTAATTGTAAACATATTTGGAAATCAAATCAAATTTTCGTAAAAATATTTTTTTTATAAAGCTAATCGCAAAAGTCCTGCCATTAGCAATCACTCGACAACCACATCTTTATAATTTACTATAATGCAATAAAATAAATTATCGGCCATTTTTATGTGTCTTGCAAAACTGAAGTCTTAAAAGAGCCGCTAATACACACCTCTTTCATTACTGTCTTAGGGCAAATTTCGAATATTTATGGGTAAATAGTTAAATTTGAAATTGCTCTGCTATTGCAAATATCCTGGGTTTTCGATATAGTCACGCTAAAGATCATGAAACAAGAAAATATTAGAAACTTTTGCATTATTGCTCATATCGATCATGGCAAATCGACCTTAGCCGACCGCTTTATACAAAAATCAGGTATTATAAGCGACAGGGATTTTCGAGACCAGATTCTAGACAGCATGGATATTGAGCGTGAACGCGGTATTACCATTAAATCCCAGGCCATAACTATGCCCTATACATCCCGAAGCGGTGAAAACTATGCTCTTAATCTTGTGGACACACCTGGCCACGTGGATTTTTCTTATGAAGTCTCCCGGACAATTTACGCCTGTGAAGGAGCTTTGTTATTGATTGACGCCACACAGGGAGTCGAAGCTCAAACCCTGTCCAATTTTTTTATGGCTCTAGAACACAACCTGGAAATCATTCCGGTTATCAATAAAATTGATCTGCCTTCATCGGATATTGAAGGTGTCAAGCACCAGATTGATCATGAACTGGGGCTCGATCCAGACTCTGCCCTAATGGTTTCGGCAAAAGCAGGAACAGGCCTAGAGGAACTTTTAGAAGCTATAGTGGAGCGTGTGCCCGCACCAAAAGGCGATCGCGAAGCCCCATTAAAAGCCCTTATTTTTGACTCACACTACGACTCCTACCGGGGTGTTGTTGTTCATATCCGTGTTTTTGAAGGCATACTCAAACCTGAAGACATTATTAAACTCTGGTCCACCAAAGCCCAATACAAAGTAGAAGAAACAGGAATATTCAAAATTAGTTTAGCCAAAACAAAGGAACTCTGTGCCGGCGAAGTCGGCTATTTTGTTGCCGGAATCAAAACCATCTCCGACACCAAAATCGGCGACACCATTACCCAGATGAAAAACCCCTGCACCCAACCACTAGAAGGCTTTCGGGAAGTGAAACCAGTTGTATTTTCTTCAATATATCCTGTAGATGCCAATGATTATGATGAACTTGCCAGTTCCATGGAAAAATTGAAATTAAACGATGCTTCACTTGTGTATGAAAAAGATTCATCAGCTGCTTTAGGATTCGGCTTTCGTTGCGGATTTTTAGGTTTGCTTCATCTGGAAATAGTACAGGAACGAATCGAAAGGGAATTCGGCTTATCCATCGTATTTACCGCCCCTTCAGTTAGATACTATATTTACAAAAAAGACGGCCAAATGATCAAAATAGATAATCCTCTGGAATTCCCTGATGTTACCTATATTGAAAAAACCGAAGAACCCTATATCAGAGCAACCATAATGACCCCTACCGAATACCTTGGCAACATTATAAACCTCTGTCTCGAAAAGCGAGGCGAACAAACTTCCATGAACTACCTCGACGAGAAACGCGTGGAAATCATTTACGAAATGCCCTTAAGTGAGGTTGTCTTTGATTTTTATGACAGGCTAAAATCCCTTAGCCGGGGATATGCCAGTTTTGATTATTCACTGATTGACTACAAAGAAACCGATCTGGTCAAACTGGATATCCTGATTAATTCCAAACCTGTAGATGCCTTATCTATGCTGGTATTCAAAGACAATGCCTATGCCCGGGCCAGATCAATATGCAAAAAGTTGAGCAATGAAATTCCTCGGCACCAGTTTAAAGTACCCATTCAGGGCGCTGTTGGTAATTCAATTATCGCAAGAGAAACCATACCGGCCCTGCGAAAAGATGTGACAGCCAAATGTTATGGTGGCGATATAACCAGAAAACGTAAATTGCTGGAAAAGCAAAAAGCAGGGAAAAAACGGATGAAAATGGTAGGTAATGTGGAATTACCTCAATCAGCCTTTTTATCAGTATTAAAAACTGACACAGAATAAACACTCAACACTGGCTAATTGTTAATATTCTGTTCAAAATTTTCAACTTCACAATGATAGGATACAGGGATTTTTTTTCTATTTTCATGGGATAAAAAAGTACTGATTACAACAAATCCATAGACAATAACAAATGGTATTAAAAAACCCATATACCACGGTCGAATCATAAAAATGGCAATAGGAATGGAAAAAACAACAAGTGACATAATAATAAATATGATGTAACGTCCGACAAGAGATACAAATAAAAACAGCGCCATAAAGCCAAGCAAAGCCACGACAGCCATCCACTTAAAACCATATTGATAATACAGAATAATTCCGGCCAAACCAAGCATTTCAGGCAGCATAATTAAAAAAATATTTCTAATACTGACAAGATTTATTTTATTCCCATTCATGACAACACATTATATCATAATTTTCTGATCATAGCAATAAATTAAAAGCGAAAACAGTAATCCCACTTTCCGCACTAAAATAGTAATTTCGTATTTGTTTAGCTGGTTGTTATGTTGGGCGTTTCCTGCTTTCATTTCATTACAGCAGACCAGGCTTTCCATAACTCCGCTTCGCTTCGAAATCCTTTGGTTGCATTCGCGAGCAA
>JAFGWI010000157.1 GCA_016937215.1 Spirochaetales bacterium
AATGAATTCAAATAATACCACAAATACTAAGCGAAAGTACAGGGTATTAGATCCTGAAGAACGGGGTGAAATTATGATCGGCTTGAGTAACGAAGAAAGTATTCGTTCGATTGCCACTAGGCTTTACGCCACTTCGCTTACGCTCCGAAGGTTTTCGCACTGGTCATAAATACTCGGCATTTATGGCTCGTACATGCATCCTGCGCGGAAATTATCCGCGCGAAAACGCTTTGAATTGCCATTTTTTAAAAAAATAGCAATTCATGGCTTCAATCCCTAACGCATGAATCATGAATTGCGGCTTTAGCCAAACAAACCTCAATCATTTTAAATATTCTATAAGAGCCTTTAATCCCTTTCGGTCAACATGGTCTTTGTCTTTGCCCATTTCCTCGCGAATAATGGGGTCTTTTTCCATTTTTTGGCCTAATTTCATTAACATTCTGTGAAGGAAATTTAATTTGCTAATGACCATTCTTCCGCCTTGGGGAAAGTACTTTATTTTACTGCTTATTTCCGGTTTAAAACTTTCCTGGAATCCCTTTTTCAGTTCCGGAGTATTGGCTTTCGCCCCTGAAGTAGTGTAGAGCGCGATTTTCTTGTTTTTTAATATATCCCACTTTTTTTCAATCCATTTGGCCAGAAGAGGACGATTGGCGAAAATTGGACAGCCAATAACGATGGTTTCAGCATTAGTAAGTTCATTGCTTTTGACTTTTCTGAAATCCAGCGCCTTAAAACCGGTTTCCTCCTGGAGCCATTGGGCATATTCCCGTGTTGAACCGTAATTGGATTTGTAAATGATGATTCCTTTCATGTTATACCTCGCTTTAAATTATTTTTTTAAACCCTGAATAAACAGGAAAATTTGTTCATATAGATTTTGCTTAATCTTAATTGGATCGTGACCTTCAAGCCCACGAAGTTTATTCTTGATTTCAAGCCCCTGAATCATGTAAATATATTGGTGCGAAATTTTTTCTAAATCACCTTTTTTAATCATACCTTTTTGATCCATAACAGGGACCGTGATTGAATCGAAGACAGAAAAAACTATCTTAATTTATATGGATAGAAGATATTTGTGACCTGGAAACCTTGGTCCTGGTATCCCAAACGTAAATAGGCTGCCAAATCGTCAGTTTTGATTTTGTACGAAAACATCATGCTTGTCTGGTCCCAGGATGAAGGTGAGTGTACTTTTATGCCATTATATAGTATGGGTGGTTTGTTTGTCAAAAGCCATCGGCCCTTTAGAAACCAGGTATCACCTTTGTCGTTCCAGCCATAGTTTATTTCAGCCACCCATTGTTTTGTGAAAAGCAGGACATATATCAGTTTCCTGTTAATAAAAAAAAATCCTTGACCAAAGTGAGTCCAGCGCGGGTCTTTAATCACGGCAATGTGTTTTTCACTGGCTTTCCATTGTTTTTCAATTTTATCAGCATCAGGTCCTATACCCAGAATTTCACCTACAAGGGCATGGGTTCCTCCCTTGTTAAAATAGCGTGATTGGGCCCTTTGCTTCTGAAGGTCTTTGTGTGAAAAACGATTGCTTTGGGCGATTTCCCTGGCATAAGCTTGGGCTGTGTTTTCTAAAAGAGCATCCAGGGTGAGGGAGTTTAATCCAAAGCTCTCCCGGTACTGATTGAACCATAGAGTAGTTTCAAATGGCTGACAAAAAAGCGGGGTCACCATGGTTGCAAGAGGAATTAGAAAGATTAATGCGATCAGGTTCTTATTTTTCATCATCTATCCAATTCATATTTTAGCAGGAATGCACTGAAATAAATAGTGTTTGGAATCAAGTAAATGTAAAATTTTCTTTATAATGAGATGGCTTTATTATACTTTAATCGTTAAACCACACATTCCGCAGTCCCCCCGAATTCAGGTAATTTCTTATATTATTTAGAATTGAGGCTCTTTCAAAACTGAGGTTTTGAAAGAATCATAAAAATTGGGGATAAGTTTTTTTATTTCCAGATAGTAAGTTATTTATATATTGCTGCCTGAAAATTGCCGATGTCAGGATTTTTGCAATTAGCACTAATAAGTAAAAATAAAGCCGCCTCCGCTCGCACCGGCCCCATGGGCCATCATCAGAACCTGCATTCCCCTTTTAAGCTTGTCGGTTATTATGGCTTCATGCAAATTTAGCGGTGCCATAGCTGCCACCGTGTTTCCGTATTTGTGAAAACAGCTAACGCTTTGGTCTTCAGTTAAACCCAGAAGTTTTACCTGATCTCTCCACACATGGGCTGTCTGGTCAGAGGTTATAAAAAAATCAATATCATCAATGGATAAACCGCTTGCATCGAACAAACGGTTTGAAATGATACGGCATGAATCTAATACGGATTTATGTATGTTTTGTCCGTTAGGCATATCCAGATTGAACATATTATCTTCAAGGTTTTCGCTACTATTAAGCAAGGCTGAACCAAAAGGAATGGTGGCAAAATCACCGATAGAGCTGTCTGTGTAGAAATAACTGGCTTTGAAATTATTCTCATCACTTGGACCCAATAGGGCAGCAGCAAAACCATCACCATTAAGGAAAATGGTCCGGGTGTCGATGGAAACAGCGGCTTGGGAGGAGATGGCGGATCTGTCACCACCCAGAATCAAAACATAATCATCGCCGGTATTAATGCAAGCCAAGCCTAATTCCAGGGCGTGCATGAAGCCGCTGCATGCCGCGGATATATCCATAACAGGGATTCCTGTTTTTAAGCCAAGTCGCTTGATTACTTCCAGTGAATTAGCAGGAATAAGATGTTCTCCAAACAAGCGGGAATAAATAATTCTGTCGATTTTTTCAGGTAAAATTCCGGCTCTTGAAAGGCTCTCCTTTGCGGCGCGTGTAAGATAGTAGGAAACCTTTTCTGTGTGTGGTCCCCGTCTTCTTTCAGAAATGCCCAATGAAAATTGAACAGCCCGGTCAGTGGCCAGTAAACCGAATTCATCAATAATGTCCTGATTGGTTATAACCTCATCAGGAACGCCGGAACCGGTTCCCAGGATTCTGGAATTGCGTTTTAATAATAATGGTCTTGCTTTTGGATAAAGTTTGTCAGACCCTGTCATTTTGTCGAGCTTTGTTTCAAGTTTCATCAATGGTTCATTTCCTGAGAAATTTTATTGACCAAATTATCCAGAATCAGGTTGTTTTCGTTTGGTTCGAACATTCCAATGGAAAATGCTTCTGAAAATTTAAACCCCAACTCAACAAGGGCAAGGGAGTCAACTCCAATATCATTCACAATATGGGTTTCCGGTGAGAGTTCTTCTGTTTCTAATCGCAGATAATCACTGATTATGCGACATACTTTATTGTAAATATCCTCTTTATTCATTCTTTTTACTCCTTAATTAAATAAAATGGAACTAATTGTAATAGTTTTGCTAATAGCCATTAGCTTGTAACAATAATTTACTAAGTAATAATTCTGGAATAAGATAGCTTATTCAAAATTTTTTTTAGATTAGGTTCTAACAGTTATATAGTATTCCCCCGCCGCTTATACCTTCACCCAATGATAGCATCATGATAAGCGTGTCCTTTTTGAGTCGATTACCTGATTTAGCCTCCTGAATCAGCAATGGCAGCGACGCGCTAAGAGTATTCCCGTATTTATGCAAGATTGAAAGCGATTTGTTTTTGGAAATTCCGCTTGATTCAATGATAGCATCGCGAATATTCTGATTGTATTCAGTTACAAGCAGTAAATCGATTTCATTTCTTGTGGTGTTTGCTTGTTCCACTAAAGAATCAACTGTTTGCTTTAGGGCCATTTTAATAAATGGAATTGTGTTTGTCCAGTCTTCAATTTTATAAAGATCGCTTAGCTCCTGTCGCCTTGTAATATGGCAATTCTGTTTTGTGTTTTTTCTGACTTGAAAACCGATTGCCTTTTCAATATAATCATAATTGCTAAATTGATAGGTCGCCAAAATATGACGCTTTTTTGATGGGCCCAGCAATAGGGCTGTTGCCGCGTCGCCAAAGAGGAATTGATGGCGGGCGTCATTTATATTTATAAAGGGGTTGATTATCCCTCCCGATACAATCAAAATATATTTATCTCCGCAATTGATCATGTTAGCGGCAATTTCAAATGACTGAAGAAAGCTGTTCATACCACCGTCGATGTCAAAAGATTGAACTGCCATGGGACAATGTAATTTTGCCTGAAGCATTGAAGCTGTCATTGGCAGTAATTTGTCTCCCACAAACTTATTCACGATGATTTTAGATAACTGTGAGGCTTCGATTCCTGCTTGTGATAAACACCCTGTCGCTGCCTGGAGTAATAAATCGGAATCTGATTTTCCAACTGCTGCCTGACGCCTTTCTTTAACTCCGACTGTTTTTTGAATAGCCTGATCGGTTACCTTCAAACCTGTAGACGCGATAATGTCATTATTGGTAATGATTTTATCTGGTAAATAGGCGTAAGTATCAATAATTTTCGCGAAAGTTGTGTAATTTCTCTTTATACTTCTTGGAAAATGATAATTTTTCATAATAAATGGATGCTCCTTAGCTCTTTGTCATTTGAAAATAATCGTGAATATCTTTGGCCAATCGAGGAACTCGCAAAATATTTAAGTGACCTGATTTATATTTTATGATTTTTTGAAAATGCCAGATATTTGTTAGTTCTTCATATTGCGCGGGCGAGGTAATCTGATCATAAAGTCCGTAACCAAGCCCCATCTTTCTTTGCTGATCTGTGGTGTTTCGGTGATAAGGATCGAATTGAGAATAAATATCCAGCACTTGTTCAATCGTAATTGAACTATTTAGTAAATCAGCTTTTACGGTTTTGCATAATTCCGAATCTAAAACAATTTCTGAAAGCGAGCAAACAGGATTTATAAGAAACATCCCGTCAAATTGATGATCCAGAGTCGCGAAACCCTGAGCGATGCCGGCACCCATGCTGAAGGCGGCGATATATACCGGCTGTTTGGTTTGTTTCTTGACAGTATAGTACATTTGTTTTAATTCGTAAATTCCCTGTTCAAATGCGAACATGCTTCGTTCCAGTTTGGCGCTCCAGAAATATTCACCGCCAAATAAACTCGATTTGGGTTTTCGCTCAAAATGGTAGGGGAGGGTCATTAAATAAATATGATAATCGGTCATCAGATTTTTAAATAAAAATTGATATATATCACGATTGTCATCGTATAAACCATGGAGAAAAATGATGCTAGCTTTGTCTGTTAATGTATTGCTTTCATTGGTGTAATAATTAACATAGCATTTGTTGTTTTCCTCAAATTGATCGATCAGGGGGCTATTGAAGTAGAATCGTGAATCATCGACTTGATATAAATCAGTCGTTTTCTCAATTGTAAAAAAATTCTGATATACTGGTCTTTTGAGTTCATTATAGCTTAATTCAGAAAAATGATGAACTTTGGAAAGTTTATCCTCAATCAGTTTTTTTATTACAATTTGATCAACATAGATCGAACTTGACTGATCCATCTTTATACTCCTATTTGGCCGGATGTTTCGAAAGCGAAAGCGATAGTGATAAGGTAACCGTATTTAATGATTGTTTTACTACTAATGTGCAAATGCGATACTGGATCAGTGTATTGACCTTTCAAACTGAATATATGCTTGAAATTCATTTTTCCCCCGAGACCCAGGACTTTTGAAACAGCTTCTTTAAAGGTCCATGATTTGATAATTGAAAATTTTTTTTGATCATCCTTCAGGGTGTCAAAAAAGGCAGTTTCTTCTGAGTTAAAGAACAATTGATGCGATAAGCGTGGTTGTGATTCCAGGTACTCAACATCGATGCCGATCGGATACAAGGCAGCAGCAACGATTGCCATATTATGCGAATGAGAAATGGATATCCAGATTTTATCATTATTATTGATATAAGGAGCACCCAAGGGGTTCTTAAGTATTTCCACTGCTTCATTGTTCGTGGAAAATTTTTCTTTTAAAAGAGCTTTTAGGGCGATTCTGCCTGCCAACCATTCCATTTTCCGTTTCTGGTTACGATAGGATGAAAAAAGTTCGTTTTCCCTGTTTGATAATTGGGAAACATAAAATTCCAAGTTTTTTGCAATGACTTCGATTTTCACTGCTTTTAAAAAATATGAACATAGCTCATTTGTTTCCTCAGTAAAACAATATTCCAATTGAGTCTTTGTTATGTCCTTGCTGGCATGTGTAATGTTTAACATCATAATTCTGATTACTGTTTGCTTTTTTATTGATTCATTCGTCTAAACATGGAATTTCTGATATAATAACAAAGTGTGTTATCCGGGTTAAGCATATCCATATTAAAACAAATAATATCCTGTTCTTTTTTCTTTAATTCAAGAAAAACCCTATATAAACCAGGTGAAGTTTGCTTCTCGATAATACCGAATTCCTCAGCGCCAACAGGTAAATACTGTTGATTGCTTATTAGTATAGAATAGATGGCACCTGCTTGGTGCAGTGAATCCAGAAATGCGGGGTTTATGAGAAAACGATCCAGAGGGTAACCTGGGTTATTTATTTGTGCCTTGGGAAATTGAAATTCCATAATGGCGCTATTTTCATTATAATAAACAAAACTATCTCCCTTTTCCTTTGTTTCTCTTTTAAAATCATTAAATACAGGACCGAAATTGACATGTTTTTCATTGGCGGTTGTCGATTTTATCAATTTATCCATTACTAATTTTGTTGAATAGTCGTTGTTTTTAAAATAATTCATTTGTTTGGTTTGGTGTTTCTTGATAAGTTCAACTTCACCTGTCGCGTATATGGTGTTTTCATTTCTTTTGAGACCCGGAGATTCGGATGTTACTTCGAATTTCCAGTGGTCCTTTTTTAAGGCAGTGCATTTCATTTCAAGTTGCCTGTATTCTTCGCGATAAAATTTAAATGAATTCAAAAATGAAAGATTTCTAAAAATATAACTCGATTTTGAATTATTTATCGCCCAAATGTGCTCTGCCATCATTTCCATGTAAAACACACCCGGCATCAAGGATGTTCCGCTGATTCTGTGTTGATCAAGAAATAAATCGCGTTTTGGGGAGAAATTCCGATAAGAATTCCGGAATAAGCCCTTTTCCTTTTCAAATCGATCTATCAAAGGGAGATGGAAATTGTTAAGTTCAACAGATTTTTTGTTCCATAGAGGCCCCAGTCCTTTATGAATAATAACATCGTTTTCTGTTGATTTTTTTACTATTTCATAAAGTACGGCTTTAGCGGCTTTTTGTGGATCCATCAGGTAGATTCCCTGTTGGGCCGAATATTGTTTCACAAATGTGTTTCTAAAGGCCATTCCAGTGTTGTCCCAGCCCGATGAAATGAGATTTATACCATGAATTTTTTTATTTTTCGACATTTTTCTGATCCAGAAAGCAAGGTATTCATTGGCCGCGGAATAATCAATTTGCGCGCTGTTGCCAAATCGACCGGATATGGATGAAAATGTCAGTAACAATTTTAAATCATCCTGGCTGCATAAAAGTTCAAGGTTGATGGCGCCAAGCACCTTGGCACAGTAGACCCTTCGAAATTCTTCAAGACTTTTTTTCTCAATGAAATGGCTGATCTCAATACCAGCGCCATGAATAATTCCTGTGATCTGACCTGAATCCCTTCTGATCGAATTTATTATTTTTTCCATTTTATCAGGATCGCTGATATCTCCTTGATAATATACAATTCCGCAATCAAGAGATCTAAGGTCGTTTATTAACTGATAAATGTCCACAGCTTTTTTCAGGCTTTGAAACTCCCTTTCAATCATAACTGGTGTAAGCCGCTGCTTTTCCTTTTCCATTTTCAATCGAATAGTTTCTTTTTGTTTTTCCAATTCTTCATCATTTAAAAGGGCGAGTTCAGCGGCGTTATCCAATAAAGCGCTTCGACCAATAACAGCAAAATTGGTTTTGTAATGCCTGGCCAGACTTAATAAAAGCTCACGGGTTATACCGGAAGCCCCGCCTGTGACAACAATGGTATCCGAATAGTCAAGTAAAAGTTCCGGCTTGTTCATTAATTGGTTAAAGGAACTAAATTCTGTTGTTAAAGCCATACGTTTCCCCTTCAGCCAACAGATTTCAGTCTCCTCATTTGTTTGTGATAATTCACTTAATAATTTTTCTGGAAGTTCTTCTTGCTTCTTGATAAGCAATCCCGCGTCTATAATGGTGATATCAGTAGTTGCCCATTCTTTCCCAAGGGCTTTATAAAATCCTGAGTAAAATCCTGCCATGGGACTCCAGCTCCGAGATGAGGATAGGGTGTTTTTTCCGAAGGCACCGTCACTATATACCATCACCATTATTTTTTTTATATTCCTGTTGTGGGGATGCAAGGCTTGAATAATTTGATATCTCATATCAGCTTGTTTTTGAGCGAGCGATTGTTCTTCCTTTATAGACAATCCTGCCTGGTATTTACTTGTCATATCAAGTATGATTGAGGGTTCATAGCCGTTTATTTCAGAGAGAATATTTGCAAAGCCGGAAGACTCGTCAATTTGCATATAATTTATGTTTTTAAAGTGAGAAGTGAAATTCTCTATCAATCCAGAGGCTAAATTTTTGTCCTCACCAATAATAAGCAAATTTTCATTTCTATATTCTATTGTTTGCTTTTTTTCCTTTGCGGGAACCAATTTCAGAACCATTCTGGAAAAGTCCTTTGACCCTATTTTTAATTCTGTATCTTTTTTCTTAATGCCCTCGGGATAAATTGTATTAACATAATTTTTTAATTCCCCTATTGTCCATAATGGATCGATGAACCACTCTATCGGGTTGTCAAATAATTTGTTTATTTCATCTGTGAATCGGCTAAGTTGATCCAAGTCAAAACCATAATCGCTTTGCAGGACAAGATCATCTGCGATCAATTCTTCAGGATAATCACTGTTCGCTGAAATAATTCTGGTGATAAAATCATATTCATAGGGTTTTTTTATATATCCCTGTGATAAAGCAGTAAACTTTTTTATTTCAATATTATTCTCAGTATTAATGCTTTTTGTTACATTCTCTTTTAATTGCGGAATGGGTTTTTCGGAATCTGGAAGTTGAGTGCTCTTACAAAGCCGCATGATATCCTTGATTGAGGTAATCGATGGCATTTGGAGTTTTTGGGACAAATCAGAAGCCCCGATTTGTTCTTCCAGCATGGAAAGAATAGTCGCCTGTTTAACTGTATCGATTCCCAGATCAGCCTCGAGCTCCATATCCTGTTCAAGAATATCTTTTGGGTAGCCCGAGATTTCAGATATGACAGATATGACAATGTCTTCTGTTTGCCCTGAAGTATTGATCCTCTCGTAATCCGTTTTTCCGCTTTTTTGCTCCTGGCATTTATCGCCCGGAATTCTGTCAGAAAAAAGCGTGATAATTTTGCCAATGGTATCATAATCCGACATCGTGATCATTTCCGAATCAAAATGACCGCTTAGTTCTCCGCTCAGTTCCGAAAGAATGGTCGCTTGTTTTACTGTATCAATTCCAAGGTCTGCTTCCAGTTCCATATCTTCTTTAAGTACCGATGTTTCGTATCCAGTTATAGCGGAAATTACAGAAAATACTTTGTCCTTTATTAAGGGTGATTGGGATTTTTCGTGATCAAAACTTCTTTCAATGGCTTGTGAAACAGAATTATTCTCCTTGGTGAAGCTCTCGAAAAGTTCGACAATTTGACCGATGGTATTATAATCAGACAAGCGAATGTCCTTTTGAATATCCGATTTTCCCAATTGTTCTTCCAGCTGCGACAATATGGTGGCCTGTTTGACTGTATCGATTCCCAGGTCAGCTTCAAGCTCCATATCCTCATCGAGGATTGATTCTTCATAACCTGTAATGTTTGAGATCACCGAATAAACAATATTCTTGTTCCTCTTTTGATCGTGATTAACTTTGTTAAATGCTTTTGTTTCGATTCGCGCCTGAACAGAATCGTGTTTGAATGATATGTCTTGTGAAAATAAATCGATTATTTTTTCTATGGTTTGATAGTCCGCCAAATGCACAGCTTTTTTATCATCTTCATTACCGAATATATCTTCTAACCGGGATAATATTGTAGCCTGTTTAACTGTGTCAATTCCCAAATCAGCTTCCAGTTCCATGGAGGGATCGAGCATTTCAGTAGAATATCCAGAAATTTCGGAGATCACTGTCATCACTTTTTTAACTGTTTCACTATTATTCAGATTTTTTGCTGTGTCCAATGATGGTTGAGTTTTTCTATTTTCTATATTTTCGGTAACCTGCTTTTTAGCAAGGCAGTCAATTTTCGGCCTCTGAAGTTCGATAACCCCTGGCATTGTATCTTTTATCGAGAGAACCCTTCCTCTGTACTCCAGTTCCGGGGTTTCCAGCTTGGAAATTTTTTTAAGCCATAGATTGTATTTTTTTTGATCTGTAAAACGTTCATTCTGCCGCGCCATTCTTTTAAGAAGAATAAAATTTCCCTGAGCCCCAAAACCGGCTGCCAACCTTAAGGCGTATTGGCAATCATGGCTGCCGCCTTTGGATAATTTTAAACCTTCCAGATCAGGATCAGATTCACAATGGTTGACAATAGGAGGAATTTCTCCAAATTGCAGGGCTTTGGCCGCAACCGCATCCTCCAAGGAAGCGCCCATGGTGTGACCTGTCATTCCCTTTGTATTGGAAATTTCAATTTTTTCAAAGTTGCAACCAAACACATGTTTAAGTGAAAGAGCCTCCGCTTGGGAGCAACCTCCCCGCGCTGGTGTGTAGGTTTCGTGTGAAAGATAAATCATGCTTTGGGCCATAGCCGCTCTGTCGATTTTTTTCTCCATTTCTATTCTGGAAATGAATCTTTCCATCTGGTCGGCGTACATGGAAACATCCAGTTGGCTTTGGTGACCGGCAGCGTTGAATAGATGAGTGCCTAAAAGTTCAGCGATCGGTTCGACCCCGCGTTCTCTTGATTGGTCAAGATCTTCCACCACAATAGCAACAGCACCGGACCCCATAATCATTCCGTTTCTGCGCCTATCAAAGGGTATGGCGGCTTTATAGAGATCAGCTTCGTTGGAACAAGCACCTGTGCTTAAAAAGCCCGCGCCGATATAGGGCAAAACGCTTTGATTCGCCGTGTCGTCGGCTCCGATAATGATCATGCGTTTCACGCGGCCGCTTTTTATCATTTCTTCAGCCAAGGTGATGGCCGTGGCTGTTGAGGAACAGGCCGCGTCAATCAGGAAATTGGGGCCTCTGGCATTGATGAATTGAGCCAGGCGATTGTTTGCCTGAGATGCCATTTGGCTCATTAAAGTATAATTGAACTGATAAATTTCCTCCTCACTTGACCCTGCGTCAATCTTGCCGTGATTTTTTAAATACCAGTCGGAAAGGACTTGTCTGGAATTTTCATCACTTACATTACGAACAAGAGTATCGTAAAAGGATAAGAAATTGTTTTTGCTCATATTGTGTAATTTGGCTGATAAATGCCTTGATACTTCCTTAATGACCGGGTCGACTAGCGGAAAGCCATTAGCGAATATCACACCCGTGTCTTCTTGCATGTGCTGAGGGAGTGACCAGCGCGCCGGTAGCAATGCCCCCGATGATGTTCGCGCGTATTCATGAATCAAGGGAATTTGCGCGTCACGAAGCGCTTCGTAGCCCGCGGCCACGGCCGCGGCGATGGCGCTGCTCATGACCATTGCTTCCTTGGGATCTATTTGATATTGATCTGTATCGAGTTTTCCCAATTTTCCGGCAAGCTGGATAACCTCATTCAGAGAATTTAACTGCTGGTAAGAAGCACCCTGCTCGGATTTTACAAGTTTGGTGATATTCAAATCCACCAGACTTTGGCGTTCGCTGTCACTGAGCCGTTCAATGCAATTTTGTCCCCTGAAAAGCTGTTCAAAATTATCGTCCTGAAAACAATCCTTGTAGGACCCCGGCAAGCCAATAGACACACCGCTGTATACTATGCGCTTTTCCTCAGCCAATGCTCTGTTTTTTTTGTCCGAAGCACTAATTTGACTGTTTAGCGATGCCTCAGTTTGAAAAGTCGTGATTTTTGTGGGCAAGGTTTCAATTTCTATACCAGCTGAAAAGAGGGCTGCCATGAGATCTTCAAAGGACTCGGCTGAATCAGTTTTTTTATGATCAATGTTGAAAATCAGGCAATCCCTGTCTGCCAGAATATCCTTGGCTAATGAACTCAGTACAGACCCAGGCCCTACTTCGATGAATATCCGTGCTCCCTCATGATAAAGTTTTTCCATGGATTTCATAAACTGAACAGATCCTGTGATCTGTGTTGACAAAGCTTTTTTGATTGATGCCCCTTTTGACGAGTAATAATCACTTTGTTCATTGCAGATCACTTTTTCATGAATATCTTTAAAATGAAAGTCGGTGAGAACCTTTTTAAAAGCTTCTTGTACTAATTTGACCAGAGGGGAGTGAAAGGCCTGGGTAACTTCCAACAAGGTGGCTTTAATGGATTTGTTTTTGCAAACAGAAATAAAGCGGTCGATATCCTCTGCTTTTCCGCTAAGGATGATTTGCGATGGACTGTTGATGTTGGCAAGATAAAGATCAATTTTTTCTTTATCCAGTAGAGCGGTTAAATCATCCTGGTTGATGCTGACAGCTGCCATGGCGCCATGATCTTGGCTCCTATCAATAAAAGTCGAGGCTCTTTGAATCATTAGTCGAAGCCCATCGGAAAAGGAAAAGCATCCTGCTGCTGCCAGCGCGACAATTTCTCCGGCAGAATGTCCTATAAAATAGCCGGGATTAATTCCAAGAGATTTAAGAAGCTGAAACATCGCGAAATCCGAAGTATAAATAGCAGGATGTGTGTTTTCCGTGTTCTTCAATAAGGTGGCGGTTTCATTTTGTCCGCGGGTTTGAGAATTAATGAGATCGGAAATCCTTTGATTTTTCAGCTTTAGATAAATATTATCACCATGGTTAAAAATATCCCGAACAATAGCGTATTTTTTAACAAGACTGGCCAACATGTCAGGATACTGTGAACCCTGGCCCGGAAACATCACCGCGATTTGAGATTCAGCGCGGGAAGGGCCCTGTTGCAGGAAAATCCCGCTTTTTTTCAAAACAAGGTCGTTTTGAGGAGACCGCAATGTTTGATGTATGATGGCAATTTTATCGGATAATTCCTTTAAGGATTTGCAGTTGAATCCGCATCGAAAATTCAGGGAAGCATTGGCTTTTGTAAATGAGTTTTCTGCTGCCTCATGAAGGCCGTTTCTTTGTGCCAAGGCTTCAATCTTGTCCAGTTCCTGAGATAAGCCATCAGCTGAATTGGAACTGACCAAGAATAACTGGTTCTCTTCGAGCTTATTAAGACTGTCAACGCTTTGTTCACTTTTTCCAGTATCTCTTGAGAACTCAGCTGAAAAAAATCTTGCTTTATCATAATCTTCGGGACGGTATTCCTGTAAAGCAATATGATAGTTCACACCCCCGAAGCCAAAGGCATTTACACCTGATCTTCGGGGATGTTTTTTTGCGGCCCATTCCCGCGCTGCATCAATAGTGTAAAAGGGCGAATTCTGGAGTTCCAGTTTTGGATTTTCTCTTTGAAAACCGCCAATGGGAGGTAGAATCTTTTTATCAATGGCCAAAGCCGCCTTGATAATCCCGGCAATACCGGCAGCGGATTTCAAGTGGCCGATATTCGATTTGACCGAAGTGAGTCCGCAAAAATTTATACCGCTAACTCCGCAATGGGCGAAGCTCTCTTTCAAAGCATTCACCTCGCTCAAATCGCCGACCTTTGTGGCGGTTCCGTGGGCTTCGATCATTTCAATGGTATCAACGGAATAGCCGGCCATTTGACAGGCTTTTGTTATGGTCTGGGCCTGCCATTTGCTGTTAGGAGCTGCAATGGCTTTTCCCTTTCCGTCATTGACCGATCCGTAGCCTGTAATAACAGCTAAAATTCTATCATTATCCTTAATGGCGTCGCCAAGGCGTTTGATTAAGAGAACCCCCGCGCCCTGCCCAATGACAAAACCATTAGCCCTTTCATCAAAGGGATAGGACCCATCGGGAGACAAGGCATTGATGCCCGAAAAATAAATGTAACCAGCTTCCTTGATCGCCATATCAGCCGCGCCGCAGAGCGCCATGTCCAGTAGATTATTATCAAGATATTGAATGGCCACGGTAATCGCTGCCAAACCCGAGGCGCAAGCCGCGTCTACCGTGTGAGTCGGGCCGTGGATATTAAAGATATTGGCGATCCGCGAGGCAATGATATTGGGCAGCATTCCCGGCGCGCTGTCTTCGGACGTGGCAAAGGTGTCACCAATGCATTGGTCAGCTAATTCGGAGAGAAGTTTATTTTTTTCCGTGGCTGTTAATTTTTCCAGGATGTGCCGATTGTTTTGCAGTTTGTACTGAAAACGGCTAAAGGCAAAACGCCTGTGAAAATCATGATGGAGTTCTCCGTAGCCCGAACAACCCATTATGACACCGACTCTATGTTTATCGTATTTCTCGATGGAATATTGATCAAAAACCTGTTTTGCCGATAAAAGAGCTGCTTTCTGGTTGTCGTCCATATGTTTGGCAATAGCCGGAGGAATCCAGAAATCTTTGCCTTCAAACTTGAAATCAAGAATCGACCCGCCTATTTTGGTGTAACTCTTGTCATCTTTGTCCACTTTTCCATAGACTTCGGGTCTGTAATAAACAGCCTGGTCAAGACGTTTGGAATCAATTTCCCGAATCGAAACCTTGCCCGAGCAAATATTGTTCCAGAATGTATCGATGTTGTGGGCATCGGGAAAAATACACCCTGTTGAAACGATTGCGTATTGTTTTTTACTATTATCCATTGTCAGACTCTTTCGGTTTTTAAATATTTACTGTTTCCTGATTTTTCAATTTTTTTCTGTCAATTTTTCCCATATTATTTAAAGGAAATTTATCCAGAAAAACAATGCTTTTAGGCAGCTGAAAATTAATTAAATGTTCACTGGCAAATCGAATCAACTCACGTTCCGTTACCTCGGTGTCAGCTTTTTTAAGTACATAGGCTTTTACCACCTCGCCGTATAAATTATCCTCAGCGGCAACAACAATAGACTGGCTAACAGCCGGATGCTGATTAAGCACTTCCTCTACCTCAAAAGGTGAAATTTTTATACCAGCGATATTGATGATATCCTTGATACGGCCTGTCATGAAAAGCTGGTTATCACTGGAAATATAGCCCTGATCTCCGGTCCGGAACCATTCATCAACGAACACGCGTTTGTTTTCCTCCGGCTTGTTCAAATAACCCTTCATCACGCTTTTTCCGCGAATCACAATTTCTCCGGTTTCTCCATATTCAAGAAGATCAAAGTTTTCATCCATAATGCCGACCTCGATAAGAGACTTGTCGGGCAGCTCGCCCATATGGCCCGTGCCGCGGGGGTCGCAATTGACCCGCCAAACCGTTCCGCCGGTTGTTTCAATCAAACCATAACCTTCGTTCAGATATAGGCCTGTTAGTTCCTTCCATTCACTCATAACCTGGTGTTCCAGTTTGGCTGCCGCGCAAAAGGCCATCTTTATTTTTTTAATAACCGAAGCTGAATCGGGTAAACGCAAAATCTGTTTGTAATGGGAAGGCACGCCGTAAAGATGGGTAATATCAAATTTATCAATGGCATTAAGAACCTTGATCGGATGAAAGGATCGTAAAATATAAAGCTGGGCTCCGGTTCTGATGGCCAGGGGAATCAGAAAAACCGAACCAAAACCATGGGTGAAGGGAACAAAGCAAAGGTGGCGGCTCTCCTTTGAAACCGGCTGCCAGTAAATATCGCAAATCCTGAAAAAATTTTCATGATTCGAAGGCATCAGCATTACGCCTTTGGGTGTGCTGGTGGTTCCAGAAGTATAATAAATATAGCTGACACTCTGAGGATCCCACTTGAACATGGTCTCCACTTTCTCAAGTTCTAAATCTTCTTTGGCCAGAAGCATTTCAACATCGTGAAGAAAAACAAAAGAGCAGAGTCCGGACAGCTCTTTATCCAGAGCCTGTGGTTCCAGGTGGGTGATAAAAAGCCGGCACCCTGTATCCTTGATATAATAATCCAGATTTTTGACCTGGGCCAGAGGATCAATCAAACATGAAACCGCGCCAATAAACTGAATGGCCATGTGCACCACAACCATCTCGTTGCCATTGTGCAAGTGAATCCCAATGGTCTCTCCAGGGCCAATGCCCTGTTTTTTTAGCCAAGCCGCCAGCATAAGTGTTTTTTTTCTCAACTCCGCGAAACTCAGGCTTTGGTTGTTGTTAAGATCGATCAAGGCGGTTTTGTCTGGATCGATCTCATTGTTATTGAACAGGCTGTCACAATAATTCATCCTTGGACCTCTTTTCCAAAAAATAGGGAACCTTCTATTTATAAAAGCGCAGGAATGGCCTTGTTTACTTCGTTTTTTTTAAGGGCGTTACCTGCCTCCGCTGTCGCTCCGGCAGGCCGGGCTTTCCGAGGCTCCGGCCTTGCCTCCGACCAAATAGGAAGCGAAATAATCGCTTCCTATTTGTTGGCCGCGCTGGTTTTGAAAAACCAGCTTGCCCCTCTCCAATCCCTAACGCTGACAAACAGCTAAAGCCCTCTTTTAACTGTCCGGCTTGCCAGGCGGAAGCCCTTGAGGAGCTGCCACATCTTGGGAACAGTCGACCCGGCACTCCTTCCCATGAGCCAAATCACATAGGGTTATTATCAGAGCCAATCGCAAGGCTTCTGACAGTGGCAATCATCCTGATTCACCCAAACCCTGGTTTAACAAGAGCCCTATTCTGCCTTATGAAATATCTTCACTGTTTTTTTCCAGAAAACCGCGAAGACAATGAATGAAAAAACGATTATCCTCAGGCTGGCCAATGGTGATACGTATCCAGGTGTTTAATCCGAAACTGCCGAGAGGGCGAATCACTATACCTTGGTTTAACAGGGCCTCAAATACAGCCTGACCATTGTGTTTCACATTAAGGCAAATAAAATTGCCCTGGCTGGGGTAATAAGTCAGACCAAGCGAATCAAGCTGGCCATAAAGAAATTCCTTCCCTCTCTGGTTATTGCACAGGGTTTGGTCAATAAACTCATGGTCGCCCAGAGCCGCGATGGCTGCTTCCTGAGCGATGGAATTGCAGTTAAAGGGTTCGCGTACCCGGTTCAAATCATTGATGATGGCCTGGTTAGCCATGGCGTAACCAATCCGTAGCCCGGCCAATCCGTATATCTTTGAAAACGTCCGAAGAATAATGATGTTTGAGAAATCACTTAAAAGCTGATTGTGATCAGGTCTGTCGGCGCAATCCATGAAATCAGCGTAAGCCTCGTCAAGAATCACCAGAACATTCTCGGGTATTTTTTTCATGAAAGCGGACAATTCCTGGTGGCTGAAATAGGTCCCCGTGGGATTGTTGGGATTACATAAGAAAATCAATCTAGTCTCGGAGCTAACAGCCTTGGCAATCGCATCCAGATCAAATTTCCCCTGTTTCAGAGGACAAAATATCATTTCACCGCCAAAGATTCTGGTGGCAAAGCTGTATTCCGAAAAGGTGGATTCAGCAGTAATGGAATAACAGCCTTCCTGCATGTAAACATGGGCGATCAATGTAAAGAGTTCATCAGAACCGTTTCCGATAATGAAATTGTCAGCGCTCAATAAATATTTTTTTGCTAAAGCTTCCTTTAAGGCGCTGTTGTTACCATCAGGATATTGAAAGACCCTTGTTGCCATGTCCTGAATACGCTTCACGGCTTTAGGTGAAGACCCCAGGGGGTTTTCATTGGCCGACATTTTTATTGCTTCGGGCGCAAAGGCCGCGGCTTTGTAAGCCACGATGGACCTCAAATACTTCTTGCACTGAATCACAATTTTTTTCCTTCGATGAAATAGTATTGATTGTACTGACTAATTTTCTCGGAAGGAGAAAGATAGGCCAGGGCATTGAACCAGTCTTCCAGATGTATTTGATCATAGGGTTTGTAATTGGATAAAACCCCCAGAATAATGGTGTTGGAATAGGCTTCGGAAATGGAACAAGCATCGATGATTTTAACCGAATAAGTGCTGACTGGGCAAAGAATATCATTTAGAGAAGGATAATCCTCGTGGTTCATTTTTTTGGGAAGAATCATGTAGTTGTTGAGGATAATCTGGCCGCCGGGTTTGAGCAATTCGATGAAACCCGGATAAAGCAGTTCAGAACGTTCCATGGCAATCAAAATATCAACCGAGGCTTTGCAGAAAATGGGAGAATGAAGATCGCCGCAGGCAAAGGTGGAAAAAACCGAACCGCCCTTTTGGGCCATTCCATGTACTTCCCCTTTTATGATTTTGGCATCGCTCCCATAGACAGGCTGCATTAAGCGCGAAAGCACCTTGCCAATAAAAAGATTTCCCTGTCCGCCTACGCCTCTGATGGCTAACCTTAGCTGTCTGGGAAAAGAAAAGGTTTTTTTATTTTTGTGACGGCTAATAAAGCCCTGCTGGCTTGAAAGCTGGGGGCCTGGCTTTTCTTTTGGCTGAAGATCCCATTTGATGGCATGTACTGGACAAAGTTGCATGCAAACTGGTGTGCCTTCCCCGCATTGTGTGCATTTATCAGTGATACTTGGTTTTGAATCAGGGCTGAAAATAATACCAGGGCAGATATTGCATTTCCGGCAATTGACGCAGAGGTCCCAATCTATCCTGATCGCCTGGCTAGGTTTAAGGCTGGCGTTTTTAATGCAGCTGCCCTTTACAATAATCGCGCTGAATACTCCCTGAGCCGCGGAATCCAAGGCTTTGACAAGTTCCTGCCTTAATAGCTGATAATCATAGGCATCAATCTTTACAGCGGGAATACCGTGAGCTTCCAGGACCTTTTGCAGGTCAAGGGAGGGGCCCTTTCGTGAAGTGGGTGATATTTGTCCACCGGTCATGGCAACTGATTCATTATCCAGAATAATTTTTACTCCAGGAATATTTCGGAAGGAATTATTTCGCGAGGCAGTTAACCCGGAATGGCATTCACTGGAATCGCCGATAATAGAGAGGGTCTTGGCCTTTTCTTCCGGCCGTGCCAGCACAAAACCCTGGCGCATGGAATCAGAAGCACCCATGCACAGGGAAAAATCAAAAACCCTGTCAAAACAAAGAAGGCTGGAACAGCCGATATCGCCAAAAACCCTGGAAACCCGACCTTCATTTTTCAGACTTGTTATGGCAGATCCAATAGCTTTGTATGGACAACCGGGACACAGGGAGGGAGGTCGTTTGATGCTTGTCATAGGGGTCCGGGGCTTATCGGTGAGAGACCTTGGCTTAATGATCTGGTATGCTTCAAAATAATCATCAATTAAAGCAGGGGTCCATTCGGTGATGGTAGGAAATCGCTCTTTACCGATTACTGGAAAACCCTTTAGTTTCAGCTGTTCTTCAACATATGAACCGCCTTCTTCTATTATATAACAAGGCCCCTGGGTCTGTTTGATAAAAAACTCGATTTTTTTGAAGGGCAGGGGAATGGAGCTTCCCAATAAAAGCAAAGAGGGGTTTAATTTCCAATGATCAAGGCTCTCCTGAAGAATGATGGAAGCCGCTCCAACAGCGATAAGTCCCCATTTCCCCTTGCCTGGAATATATTCTGTTACAGAATGGCTTTCCGCCCATGCTTCCAGCCGGGATTTACGATTAACCACAGCATTGTCATAGGATTTTCGCGCAAAGGGGGGAAGTGGTATGTTTTGCAGAGTGTCGCCCGCGATCAAAGGCTGGGGCTCCACTTTGCGAGGTCTGCTGGTAAATATTTGCGCTTCTGAATGGGCTAACAGGGAGGAAGCCAGGATAATAACAGGACAATGCTGTTCTCTGCTTAAATCAGCAGCAACAGCCGCGCTGTCATAGAGTTCCTGATGATTCTTGGGTTCCAGCACAGGGATGTAAAGTGAGTGAAAAAAATAACGGGGATCAATAAGATATTGAGAAGAGGATGGCGCGTAATCAGAAGCAGCGTAAATGACCAGAGCGCCGCTCGCTACTTTTGAAAAAGCTGTTGAGACCAAAACATCGGCAGCCTGAAAAACACCGGGTATTTTCATGCACACAAGGGCATCCTTGCCTGCTATGGCATAGCCTAAGCCGACGCCTAATGATACAGCCTCATTAACAGACCAGCCAACGGAAATTTCCGAGGAAGAGGCAAGCAAGGTGTCTATGACTTCTGTGCTGGGTGTACCGGGGTACCCATCAGCCCCATGATAACCAGCATCAATAACACCACGGGCAAAAGCCCTGTTACCTAATAATACAATTGGTTTTTTTTCAACAATCGAAGTGTGAATATTTTTGCCCCAATCTTTTTTAATACCTAGATAACTTTTTCTGTAATCCACAAATTTTCCCGCAATTAATATTGCTTATTTCTTGTATCAAGATATTTTCTGGATAACATGTGAGTACAATTAGATTTTCAAAAATATTAAGTTAATATCCCTTTTTTTTACAAAAAAAAGCCAAAGCCTTATTTTTTGTACGCTAACGTTGATGGGCTATTATATGAAAAAATATTGGCTCTGTCAAATAAATTTAATTTGAATCATCAAGTAAAATATAATGTGAAAATATTGTGTTTAAACAAGGGTTGTTCTTGTGCTGAAAAGAAGGATTCTCGTCATTCAACCCCTCACACTAAAGGAAATAATCTTGATATCAGGGTTTTATTGTTGATTATAAGGCTCTGATGGCTTAATAGGAGCTGCGATACAGAAAACCTTAACCATCAGGACCCGCTTAAGTACTTTTCAGGGTCTATTTGGCGCTTTTGTCTTGGGCCTATATGGTACTATTGCTATCCCGCCTCCTGTACAGGGCTCCATAGTCCCTATATGTATCCATTTGACCCATGCACAGGGTTTTCATCCTGATAGGGATGGCAGGGGAAGCATTTATCCTTTTGTCTTCGTAATTGTTTTTAAAGAGCATTAATAAATTGATGGGAAAAACAGAAAAATCAGGAACCACAAGAACCCAAATACCTTGAGACCTGACTCCTGATCAATTTTGATCAAGGTTGAGCAGAATTGATATTTTGTACTTGTTTAGATGATTCACAATTTGTCCATAAATGAGTTAGGAATAGGATAATTTCCGTCATGATTGCATGTGTATAGTGGATGCTTATTGGGATACACAGGCACATGCAGCCTAATAGCCTAGCTTGCCAAGGGCAGCTAAGGCCCGAAAACCCTGGGAGCTGAACAAATAGGATTTTTCATTGGACAATCACTGTGGACTGAGATAAAATAGATTCAATTTTAATTGAAAATTGTGATCAGAAAAAGGTATGGGTTTACACTGTGTTGTTATTTAGGGGTTTCACAAAACTGTATAAGCAGCTAAGCATAACATCACCTGAATGAATCCAAGAGTGTTATCATGACGCAAATGAAATATAAAATTATCGCCTGCGGTGTTGTGCTTGATGAATTAAAACTTTCCGAATCTTCTTTTACGGATGTCCAGGAACTGGATGCTGGTCTTCATCTTTCCTCCGGGAAATTGCACCAAGCGCTTCAGGATGCCATCGATATTTCGAGAAACCATTACAGCGGTATTATTTTGGGTTTTGGGCTTTGCGCGATGGCCTTTATGGGTATTAAGGCCAGAGATTGCCCCATTTACATTCCCCGAACAGATGACTGCATAGGTCTCTTTCTGGGTTCACAAAACAGCTATGACACACTTCGAAAAGAAAATCCCGGGACCTATTATCTTAGTCAAAGCTGGATTAAGCGAAAAATCACGGTTTTTGACGATTTTCAACGGCTTTCCGGCCTTTACGGAGAAGAGCAGGCCCGCCGAATGATTAAACTGGTCTTAAGAGGTTACAGCCGTTTGGTGTTTATTGATTCAAACACAAAGGCCAGTAATGACTATCGTTTATACGCGCGGAAAATGGCAGACAGCTATGGATTGGAATACAAGGTGGTCCAGGGCTCTTGCCGTTTTCTGGAAAAACTCATCCATGGCCCCTGGGATAGGGAATTCATAAAAATCGAAGCTGGAGCGACTTTGAATTATCAGGATTTTAAAAAGAAGCCCTCTGGTCAAGGAATGTCCTTTTACCAATCGCTTTCCAAGCCGGAGGATAAATGACAAAAAAAACCACCTTTAAAGTAATATTTCTGCCTCAGGGAGTGGAAATCAATGTGGCGTCAGGCCATTCTGTACTGGACGCCGCGCGTGAGGCTGGGATTTCTCTATCAGCAGCCTGTAATGGCAAAGCTTACTGCGGCCAATGCCGGGTCAGGGTACAAAAAGGCCAGACCCAGGAACCTGGAGAGGCTGAGCGAAATATCCTCACTGAAGAAGAAATTTCCCAAGGCCAACGCCTTGCTTGCCGCACCCTTATTCAAAGCCCCATGACGATTTATCTGCCTCCATCCCATTTTCTGAATGAAGCTGAACTTCAATATGAAAGCCCGGATTTCAGCGGCGCTTTGGAACCCGGTGTAACACAGCTAAAGGTAAAATTGTCGCCTCCTTCACTGGATGATTCAAGGGCAGATTTTAAGCGATTGGCAGATGATCTGCCTGAAACAGAAAAAGGATATTTTGCGGATAGTGTGACCTTAAATCAATTGTCAAGAAAAGCAAGGTCAAGCCATTGGGAGTTCAGTGTTCTTCTGAAAGATAACGAAATAATCGGTGTTCTGCCTTTAGGCGCTATTCCGGTGGGGCTGGCTGTGGATCTTGGCACGACCAAGATTGCTGCCTCATTAATCGATTTTTCTAGCGGAAAAGAAATCACCCGGGGAGGGGTGGTCAATCCTCAGATCCGCTTTGGCGAAGACTTGATAAGCCGTCTGGAATACGCCATTCAAAGCCGCGATAAAGCCGAAGAAATGACCCGTGTCGCGCGGCAGGGCCTGGACCAGCTTGCCGAGTCTCTGATTCTACAGGCCGGATTACGGACAGAACAACTAACCAAGATTCTGATAGCCGGGAACACAGCCATGACGCACTTGTTTTGCGCTCTTCCTGTGGCGCAACTGGCTGTAGCACCCTTTGTGGCAGCCACCTCAGATGCTATGGAAATCAAGGCCCGTGATGTGGGGTTAAAGGCGGCTCCCGGCGCCTATGTTTATTTTCCCCCTAACATCGGCGGTTTTATTGGTTCTGATCATCTCAGCATGGTTCTGGCTTCGAACATCGATTTAGCAGATGACCTTACCCTGGGCATCGATATCGGGACCAATACGGAAATTGTGTTAAGCCGGGCATTAGGGCAGATGGAAAATGCTTCCTGCGCTTCGGGCCCGGCCTTTGAAGGCTATCATATCACCTGTGGTATGCGGGCCTTCGCGGGGGCCATTTCAGCTGCCCGCTTGACTCCCGAGGGGTTCAGGTTCACCACTATCAAGGATGCCCCGGCTCTGGGTATTTGCGGAACAGCTATTATCGATATTGTCGCGGAACTTCGGAGAAACAGTATCATTAACCAGGGAGGACGAATGGACCCCACCCATCCCATGGTGCGCCAGGGAAGAACAGGTCCAGAGCTTCTTTTGGTCGATAAAGCACAGAGTGGAAACCAGAGGGATATTATCATCACCCAGGAGGACATCAATCAAGTCCAGTTGGCCAAGGGGGCTATCAGGGCGGGGATCGAAATTCTTCTGAAATCAGGAAACATTGAACTGCACCAGGTTAAGAAAGTAATTTTTGCCGGAGCCTTTGGGAGCTATATCAATTTATCAAACGCAATGGCCATGGGTCTGATTCCTCATTTCCCTCATGCCAGGTATTTTCAAAGCGGTAATGCTGCCTTGAGCGGAGCCAAAGCCCTTTTGTTATCCAAATCACTTTGTCAAAGAATCAAACAAATAACATCTCATGCACATTACAGGGAACTATCAACATACAAAGAATTTAACCGGCTTTTTGCCATGGGGATGTTTTTTTTGGAAGAGGATTTAATAAAGGCTCATCAGTCGGATTTTCGGCTTGAGGATATGAACAATTTTATTAAGCCTAACCAATCAGCTTATAAGGAAAGCGAAGAAAGGAAAAAAAATGAAAATAATCGGGGAGAAAATTAACGGGACTCGTAAAAGCATTCAAGAAGCCATTATCCAGCGGAATGTTGATTTGATCCGCGCTCTTGCTGTACAACAATCTGAAGCCGGTGCCGCCTGGCTGGATGTTAATGCCGGCACCCATCCTGATCGGGAACCCGAAGACCTGGCCTGGCTTATCGACACCATTCAAGCGGAAGTGGCCATTCCCCTTTGTCTGGACAGTTCCAGCCCAGAAACCCTGGCCGCGGGGCTTGCAAAAACCAGGCTCACACCCATGATCAATTCCATCAATGGAGATGATAAAAAACTGGAAAGCATATTACCCCTGGTTGCCAAGCACCATTGCCCGGTTATCGCCCTGGCCATGGATGAAAAGGAAATCCCCGCAACCAGTGAATCCAGAGTGGCTGTGGTGGATAAAATTATCACTGAATCAAGGAAAGCGGGTGTGCCTGACGAAAATCTGTATATCGACCCCCTTGTGATGACCATAAGCACCAATGCCCAGAGTGGAATCATATTTCTTGAAAGCATCAGACAAATCAAAAAAAAATATCCTGAGGTTCATTTTACTGCTGGCTTAAGCAATATTTCATTTGGGCTTCCGGCCAGATCCTTTATCAACCGCAGTCTGCTCACCTTGGCCATAGAGGCAGGGCTGGATTCCGCGATTTGCAATCCTCTGGATAGCGAATTAATCGCCACCATTCATTCGACCGAATTGGTTCTGGGCCGGGATGATTATTGCCTGAATTACATCAAGTGGTACCGTTCCCGTTCGCTTAAATAAGCCTATTTTGGAGAAAGGAGGAAGGGTGTTTCCTTTCAGCATTAAAAAAATAGTATTTTTTTGGCCCAATCGCCTTTTACATTTAGCTGTGTCAGGGGTATAGGGCAGGGTTGCTAATTTTTAAAATTGGCAGCCAAAGTTTTTTTGCCGTAAAAAAAGTCGGCAAAAAACCTTCGGAGCAAAAGGCTAGTTAGGTTATTGACTAGTCATGAATGCCAAGGAGCATTCACTCCACCGAGCCATAAACAGGGAGCGTTTATGACCACATGACCTGTAGCCCTGTCTATCGAAGGCAGGCAAGGCCCTAAAAAGGTGTGCTGAACAAATACGACAAATTTGACAGGAGGATTTTTATGAGGCAAAAATTGATTCAAGCCATTGTTGACATGAAGGAAGCAGAGGCTCTTGCTCTGGTTAATGAGATGTTGAATAACGGCATTAAAGCAATGGATGTATTGAGTGCGGTGAAAGAGGCCATGGATATTGTGGGCAAGAAATATGAAGAGGGTAGTTTTTTTCTGCCCGAATTAATCCTGGCCGGGGAGATTCTTAATCAGATCAGCCAGTTGGTTAAAACTAACATGCGTGATGCGGTAAAAACCGATCGCCACGGCAAAGTGCTCATTGGAACCGTAAAGGGCGATATCCATGATATTGGTAAGGATATCGTAACCTTCATGCTTGATGTTAACGGCTTTGATGTCATGGATTTAGGGGTTGATGTGGCCCCTGAAAAATTTATTCAGGCGATAAAGGATTTTCAGCCAAAGGTGGTGGGATTAAGCGGATTCCTTACTCTGGCCTTTGATGCGATGAAAGATCTTATCGCGGAAATCGACAAGGCCGGCTTAAGAGACAAGGTGAAAATCATGATTGGAGGAGGCCAGATGGATGAACAAGTTAAGGAATACACTGGCGCCGATGCCTATGGGAAAGATGCCATGTCCGCGGTGCGCTTTGCAAAGAGTTGGATAGGAGGTTGAGAAATGGATTCAAAACAAATAACAGATGCCATGTTTGAGAAGATTCTGTCACCTAAAGATCCTCAAGGGAATGATCTTGCTTTTATCAGCCCTGAAGCAAAGAAGCAATATCAAGACAATGTAACCCGGTTCAAAAACACCATTGAGTTCAAGAAAACCGACCGTGTTCCGGTTACGGTTTTTCCCAGCATGTTTCCCTTGGCTCACGCTGGTATTACGGTACAAGAAGCTATGTACGATTATGACAAATGTGTTTCAGCTTGCAGGAAATTTGTGCTGGAATTTCAACCCGACTGCCAGTTCGGCGCAGCTGCTCCTGGTCCGGGTAAATTCTACGAAATTCTGGATTATAAATTATATGCCTGGCCTGGACACGGGGTGGAAGCTGATCATTCTTATCAATGCCTGGAATCTGAATACATGAAACCCGAAGAATACGACCTTTTAATTACCGACCCTTCTTTTTATTTCAGGAATTTTTACCTGCCCCGGGTTTTTGGGGCCATGGGCGGATTCCAGATGCTGCCCCCCTTGACCGGCACACTGGAAATGTATGGTTTGGCCTATAATTATATTCCCTATGGCCTTCCTCCGGTACAGCAGACCTTCAAAGCCTTGTTTGATGCCGGTGCTGAGGCTTTAAAATGGGCCGGAGCCATGGGTGCCTTTGATGGAGAAATGGCAGCCTCTGGCTATCCCAATATCCTGGGAGGTTTTACCAAAGCTCCCTTTGACACCATCGGCGATACCCTCAGGGGCACCAGGGGGATTATGCTGGACATGTTCAGGCGGCCGGAAAAACTCATCCAGGCCCTGGAAGCCATGACACCTATCATGATTAATATGGGAATAAGCGCGGCGCGTCAAACAGGCAATCCCCTGATTTTTATCCCCCTTCATAAGGGAGCCGATGGTTTTCTTTCTGATGAGCAATTTAAAAAATTCTATTGGCCGACCCTGAAGCAAGTAATCCTCGGGTTAATAGAAGCGGGCTGTATCCCCTTTCCCGTTGCCGAAGGTGGTTATAACACGCGTTTGGAGGTAATCAAAGATCTGCCGGCCGGGCGCACCCTCTGGATGTTTGACCAAACCGATATTATCAAGGCCAAAGAAATTCTGAAAGACCGCATCTGTATTTTGGGTAATGTGCCTTCGGCCATGCTCCAATTGGGAACGGTAGAGGATGTGAAGGATTACGTAAAAAAATTAATCGATAATGTGGGCAAAGGCGGTGGTTTTATCCTGTCCAATGGGGCTTTTTTTGATAAAGCCAAAGCGGAAAATGTGAAAGCCATGGTTGATTTTACCAAAGAATACGGTGTTTATTGATCAAAATAGAAATCATAGCTAAAAAAAGCCCTCGGAATAACCCGGGGGCTTTTTTTGATCCCCCATCTCTGGTGGGGGTAATATAATTGATTATTATTGGAAAATAAAATATGAATCTATTTAATCCATCAATTTATTTATTATCCCAATTAACAAAATCGGTTAATTAATCCAACATAGAACCTTGCTGTCAACAGGGCATCGACAATATTAACGCTTCCATCGCAATTGGTATCAGCTTGTTCCGCGTAAAAATTATCAGGATTCATACCAACATAGTGATTCGCTATCAAAAGAGCATCCACAATATTAATTTTACTATCATGATTCACATCGCCTAATTGAAAGGCCCCTGGTGTTGGCGTTGCAGGCGTCTCTGTTCCTTCAGGTGTGGGGGTAGGGACGTCGGGAGTTGTTCCGTCAGGCTCTATTCCGCCAACCAAAACACCCTTATCATAGATACACATTTTGTCATGTTTTGCGACAACACCTTTCCAGGCGTCCAATTCTACTTTTAAACCTTGGTAACTCCAGTCATCCGATGGATTCCAGGAATTTTGCCAGGCATAGGTTCCTAATGCGAATTGATATTTTTTGTTTGAATTGGCTATGGAGTATCCATCCCAACTTACCTCAACATAGTAAATATTGCCTTTGTAAAGATGGGGCCCTGTTAGTAGAGCATCATATCCGGCTTCAACAAATGACTGGTCATATAATTCCTGTATTGTCATTTCATTTCGATCTATTGATTTCATGCCTGTGGAATCAAAATAATACCTGACAGAAAGATTTTTTGATGGTTTTCCTATATCACTTCTTACATAGAAAGTTAATTCTGTTGCCTTAGGTCCATCATCTTGAATAATCTCCACACAAAAGGCTTCAACCCAGTAGGTGTTTCCATCCTCAACAACTGGCGGATCAGGTGGAAAATCTGGGGTGATCTGCATTGAGGAATCTCCATAAAAATGGTATAAACCGGCACAGGCTCCGACAAAAGCCGCATTGTAATCTATTGTAACCTCATTATATATATAGTCTGCTGTAACATCTTTGTGCTCATCATTTTGACCTGGGCCTCCGACCAAAGCACCATATAAAACAAAGCGATGGTCATCAGGATCTTCTGCCATTGATGTGCCGGAGGCGGCTCTGTGATGGGGGAATTTTGCTGATATATCGCTGTATCCCACAATATAACAGCGGTTCATTGGATTGTCACCCATGATATAAGTCATCTGGCCTTTTGCCCACTCGCTTTTTGATGAAGCCCTGTCGCCATGGTGTTTATCGTAAACTAAAGCGCACAATTGAGTTGCTGTATTGTATCTTGCTGAACCCCACTGATTCAGGAAAGCATATCCTCCGGGAGTTACTGTCACATTCTGGCCACTTGCCCAACCATCAGCAAGTTTCGCGATCTGGCTCCAGAAATCTATTTCTTCATAGGGGCTTTTGCCTGTTACTTCTTTATAGTGATCCTCAAATGCCTGACTATTTGCGTCATGGGCGTCATCAATTGCACCCATTAAACACATTACACCAGCCCACACATCATTCCAGCAATGTGTCCAGGTTGATGGAGCATAGTAATCCAGATACTTGAAAGTTTCATCAATATAATGAGTATCTTCTGTGCATAAGAACAGCCATAAAGCAGCCCAGCAATAATCATCTTCCCATTTGGAAGATTGATAATAGCCCTTTGGCCCGTCTCGATTGACTTCTTTTGTTCCGGTATTTTCCGCAAAAGCAAATAATGCCTTGGCGTATTTTAAACTTTCTTCCGCGTATGAAGGATCCGTATCTTTGAAGTTTAGATAATTTACGGCCAGAGAGGCCGCGGCCGCTGTTATACAATCGGTTGATGGAAGTTCGCTGGTTGCGAACCATCCCCTTCTGAACATTTCATCATTTTCAGGTGCTTGCCAAAAAGCATGGTCTACATCGCCATCACCTACCTGATAACAAAAAGCAATAAGCTTTCCTGAATCATCAAGATAGCTTACTTTCATAAAATAATCATTAAAGTACCTTAAAATGGTTTCTATATGACTCGTCTGTTGTGTGGCCGCGTAGGCATCTCTGAACTCATAATAACCCCAACCAAGTGTGGAAGCAGAATACATTTCAGGCATTCCGAATTTGACATGGTCACCGGCATCATGGTAGCCGCCAGCGACATCAAGAAAACCATCTCCATCAGGATCCAGTATCGCCTTATTGCGACTTATGAATGCATCTGACATATTTGTATTTTTTGAATCCAAAGGAAGTTCGGCATCATAGGTATGGCAATTGCTGCGCCACTTGTATAATGAGTTCTCATCAACACCTGTTCCGCACATATTGGCATCATACATGAATTGTGAATACTGCAAAGCCTTAGCAAAGTTGACTTCTATGCCACCACCATTTGCCAGTGGCACCAGGCTTAAAGTACTGATTAAAAAAAGAATAATAACCGTACTTAGTATTGATATTTTGACTTTTTTTGAAATAAACTTGCATTCTTTCATACTATACTTACTGCCCTTTCATTTATTTTTATTATTTATAAGCCTTAGAGAATTATTTTATCTCCAGGAATTTTAATAAATTATTGGGCTAATTGCGAAAGTCCTGACATTAGCAATTAGCTGTAAATTAATAATTGAGTATTCGGCAATAAAATAACTTAACCGCAATTTTTATGCTTCGCGCAAAACCTTGGTTTTGCAAAAGCCTCTTTGATATACTTTTTTCTATTATATCATATTTTTTATCATTTATTCAATCATTTGACATATTAAATCGAAAGAATACCAAAGCAGGATAAAACCCAGTTTCCGCACTAAAATATTAATTTCTTATATTATAAAGAAATAGAAAAGGTGATTTTGCAAATCACAATTCTTAACTTTTAATAATATAAGAAATTACCTAAATTCACTGCGGAATGTGGGATAAAATTACACTCCTTGCATTGTGCTTTAGTAAAAGGTATTGGCAGCTTTAAAACCCCTTTTCATGATTATACAGAGCTTCCGTTTATTGCAATCGCAGTTGATTAAAAACAGCCTGGATAGATTCAAAAAAATGGAATTCAATTTTGTTATTTGTTTAGCTGATTTAATTTTATGCTTCTAATGCGTTAGGGATAGGAGGCATGGCTGACAATTTTTTCAAAAATTGTCAGCTA
>JAFGWI010000158.1 GCA_016937215.1 Spirochaetales bacterium
CCACCAAGGTTATTGGAGAAAAGCTGAATCCTCAAGGCCAGAAAATCAAGGGGATACGCATCCTAAACCAAAATGACACAAACCAAAACTTTACCATTGGTGAAGACTACCTTGTACTGGACAGCCAGAGCGAAAAAGAAGTGACTTTTTCAATCACCAACCAATGCCCTGTGCCGGATTGGCTCACAGAAGAACTGCCGATCTTTCTTCAACTGGAATATCCAGGTGAAGGTGAAAACCGGGAGCTCACATCCAAAAGCATAAAAACATTCTGGATTAGACAACCTGAGATAATTGAAACAAATGAAAATGTAAATATCGAAGACACAGAGCAATAGTGCCCTGCATTCTGAAGCGCCATCCTCCGGGAAAGGATGACTAAGCAGCCGAAAGCATGTTGTTAACTGCTTTCGGCTTTTTTTTGTCAAAAAGGCTTTTAAAACTTCCTTTAAAGTCCGATTCCCGGCTCTTTCATTCCGCGGAGGAATGATGAATAACCTCAATTGCTAAAAAGCCCTGTTGTGTGTAAACAGTAGCCACATACCAATTGGGATTCTTCACTCCGCTTCGCTTTGTTCAGAATGACATATTTTTTAGCAAGCTGATAGGCAAAAAAATTCCAACGTCATCCTGAGGAGGAACGACGAAGAATCCAAGTTGGCATAGAGCTTCTGTTTGTATAAACAGTCGACCTGTTACAACTGGGATTCCTCACTCCGCTTCGCTTTGTTCAGAATGACAAATATTTTTTAGCAAGCTGATAGGCAAAAAAATTTCAACGTCATTCTGAGGAGGAACGACGAAGAATCCCAGTTGGTATAGAGCCTTGGTCTGTATAAACAGTTGTTGAGTGCCAACCGGGATCCTTTACTCCGCTTCGCTTTGTTCAGATTTTTTATGTTCTAGGGAGTTTCCTGTGCTGAAGGAGTATTCTTTTTTATGCAGTTTCAAAAACTCTAGACCAATCAAAACATACCATGTTATGGCTGATATACCTCCCATCATCGCGAAAATCATGGCTTGCTGATAATGAGAAGTAATAAATGACGATAAAATTTCAAAAATTAGTAGAAAAGAAAAAGCAATTGTTCCGATTATACCGATGATTTTTTTAAATTGTTTTCCCTTGATAATAACGATGTTAAAAAGAATACTGCCTAATTGGCCTAATAAAAAACCAGGGAAAGTCCCAGGTGTATGGCTTGCTCCTTTCGCGAACAATGATTCTGTTGCTGTAACAAGTAATAATTTCTCACTTTCACTTGCTGCCGAATATTTCTTGCTTAATTCTAATATTGGAAAGGATACATTATCGGAAAGGAATACGGCATAACTTATAATGGCAATCACTAAAGCGAAACCGGCAAATACCTTATTCGAGTCTCTGTGAACACCATAAAGTGAATAATAAACAGGAATCATTAAAGTTGAAGCGATGATATTGATTAATCCCATATATCGCATTCCCATAAACCAATTACGGTTGTACATTTCCAAAAGTTGTTGGCTTGTCAATTGTATTCGGGCGCCATCGGGCAATGATGTCAGAAATATTTCCATTAGCATTACAAACATGGCAGAAAAAACACATACAGCACCAATTAAATTGAACCTTTTCCATTCCATCAGTCTTTTTTCCATTGTTATTCTCCTCTTTTATGAAACATTTCAGCCCAGGAAATTAGGCACAACGATATATTCTGCATCACTATAGTAGATATTATATTACCATTGTTAAAGAATAAATATTCTCTATTATTTAAATGTTTTCGTATAAATTGTTTATTTCTCAAATAAAAAACTGCTAATGTATCTATTTACCAACTCTGGATTGTCTTGATTTGAGTTATGGCTTGCATTTTCAATCATATAAAAATTGCATTTGTTCTCTTGCTTGGCCCAAATCGGCATTATTTTCTTTATATTACCTGTCCTATCTTTCTCTCCGCAAAGCATTAATATCGGTTTATTAATGCTATAACCTTCTTCGTAATGAAGGCACTTTGTTGTCTCGATTATTATTTTGCAAAAATCTTCTTTACCGATAGTATTAAAACAATCAATAATATATAGTTGCACATCGTTATTCAGACTAGAAGCCATAGCGCTTTGCTTAACCAGTGATTTCCAGGGATATACATAAAACAGAAGCGGGGCAATGGATAAAGAAAATTTTTCCATGTTTGAAAGCATATTGGTGTTTCGGGCACAATCAATTAAGATAAGTTTGGTCACAATTTCAGGATGATAAAACGCAATTTCCTGGGCAACATTTCCACCCATTGATTGGCCTATCAGTATTGTATTATTACATTTTTCATTCTTCAATATTATTAACAAATCCTGAACCAATAAACTGATTGAAAAATCATTCCCAATAGGTCGAGAACGACCATGTCCTCTGGCATCCCACATCAGTATTTTATATTTTTCAGGAATAGCTTTTATTTGTTCAGAAAACATATGATGATCTAACCCAGCGCCGTGTAAAAAAACAATACATTCTTCACTGCTATTGTTTGATATCCAGTAATGAATTTTACATCCCTGGTTATCCAGTACTTTCTCGTTAAAAATCATATCTACCCTCTATATAAATTTAATGGAAAAGTGATACCAGAAGGTAAACACTTTTCCATATTATATCTTAAAATTTATAATTCTGTATATCCCGTGGCGTGGGGTACCAAAATACCATCCGACCCTCAGCAAACAACGGATGCGATAAAAACGATACTATGTAACCATGCTTTAATAATTCACCTTGTGTTTTCCCGGCACCCATCATTGCCTTTTCGTTTTCGAGTCTCAGAAAAAGATTCATGATTTTGGAAGAAAAGGGCTTGCGACCAGGTTTTTTTTATGAAAAATTCCATCGCTTTGCAATAAACTGATGAAACCATTTTATTATTGTTTCGGGTTTGGCAATATCGATTGCCTTTTTTACTTCCTTATGTTCCATTAAGTGAAACAGCAATAAGCTTCCTGAAACGCTATAAAGCCCTATTTATTAAGAAAATCAAGGATGAAAGGCTTTTTGATCTAGGGCCAGAAACTATCAGAAAACATGATGTAGGAAGAAGAGGATTCAGCCTAGCGGGCCGAGATTATAGCCTTGAAAGCCGCGCTTGAAAAAAGGCATAGATCAAGAAAGGAAAAAAGTGTATAATTTTGCTATGATAGTGTTAATACCTTGGGAAGAATTCACAAAAGAAACAGTCATGGAAAAAGTCAATAAAGGAGATACTTGTATTGTTGTAAAAGATGGTAAAAAGATTATTGATTTTAAACCCCATGAAGATAAAACGCCCAGCTGGAAACGTGAGATAAAGCGGATTCGACTAAAACCCGGCAAATCATCAACCGAATTATTAAGAGAAGAACGGGACAGTTAATTGAAACTATATATGGACTCATCCGCTCTTATGAAACGCTATCTTGATGAAAAAGGCAGCAAAGAAATCAGTGAATATTTTATAAAAGCTGATACTATTTGGGTATCCTATTTAAATGAACTGGAATCACTTTCTACGATACGCCGGTTGTTGGAAGAAAAAAGGATGACCCAAGAGGATTACAATTCTTTCAGAGAAGAAATAGATAAAGATTATCTCGATTTTTTCAAAGTTGAGTATTCACAGGTAATTCAGGAAAAAACAAAAGATATTATTGATAGGTATCAATTAAAGACTTTAGATGCTATTCATCTGGCAGCATGCCTAAGCATTAAAAAAAACATTGATGCTTTTGTGTGTTGTGATAAAAAACTGGCAAATGCAGCTAAAAAAGAAAAGTTAAAAGTACTTAATCCTTTGGGTTAAATATTTTTTGATATATTGACCTTTGACAATTTAACATTCTGAACGCAGCGAAGCACTCAATTGATTATGAGCATGTAGATTCTTTAATAGAGTGTCTGTGAATATGAAGGAAGCAATGCGGAATTAGACAGGCTATATTTTTCTAGACGGTAGGAAAACAGTGAATCCCAATGAGGATTCACGCCACCGAGCAATAAATGCGGAACATTTATGACCGGGCCCAGGACGCATGGCCGAGCAATAAATGCGGAGCATTTATGACCAGGCCCAGGACGCATGGCCGAGCAATAA
>JAFGWI010000159.1 GCA_016937215.1 Spirochaetales bacterium
CAACGCCACAGGATTGCCATCCATCGAAACATACGGGCTTTGCCAGGGGAACACTTTGGGGTCGGGCGTGAGCCAGCGGCCGATGCGAGGGTCGGGAAACGGGATGCAACAAGATTAAAACCCTGAATAACAATTTACCAATTAATTAGTATGCCGGTCAAAATAGTTCTCCACCTGAGAATTCCATAAATCAAGTTTTTGAGCTCTCAGTGCATTCATCGTTTCATTCACTTCATTCACCTCTTTCACTGCCTTATTGTATTCTTTTACGGCCTCATTGAAATTTTCTATCTCTTCCTTTGTTATATCCTTTTTCTTCTTGCTCTCCATCACTTTGTTAAGTTTTTCAAACTTATCTTTTGCCATGAAGAAATCAACAACTTTGGGGAAATGCCTGTTAGCTTCCTGATCATAAAAAGTGAGCATTTGTTTGGCGACTACCTTCAACGTTCCATCTCCATTGTAATTATCAGTTTCATCTATTTTTTGAAACCCCTCCTGATTGAACTGAATCAGGGAATTAATATTTTGTTCCATTGCATTAATATCTGAACGCTGATAAGCATCCAGCACATAAGCCTCCTGTTTAAATGATTTGAAAAAAATCAGATAGATATCATTATAATATTCAAGTGCTTTGTTGGCATTTTTTATCTTCTGCGATTTCTTATCCATCTCTCCCTCCACAAGGGTTATATTATTTTGGGCTGCAAAAACTTCCTGAGCTATCTGGAGGTCATCGAAAGCATTATCCAGTTTATCATTAGCTTTTTCCTTTGCTGTAATATAAGCTTCCATTAGATCGAATGACTGCTCAGCAATTTCTTCCATATCAAGAATCTTATCAAAATCTTCCTTTAAAACAGTATAACTCAAATCAAGATAGTCAACCACCGCTTTTTTATACTGACAGTCTTTTGTAAAACCTTTTGTTCTAAGCACCTCCCCTTTTTTACCTTTTAACCCACTTACAAGCTGCTGCCTTTTTTTCTCGACCTTCCGGGCACTCTTGCCTCTGGTAATGGCTTTTAGATATCGCCAGGTTTCATTTTTCAACTCTTCAGTAGCCACCCCCAATTCGTTCATATAATCTACTGCATCGGAAGGCGTTTGAGCCTGATTATTGATTGATATCAAAAGAAATACACAAGTAAATGCTACTTTGTTAAAAATATTTTTCATGGATTAGTATTTTGATAAATATTAATTAAGTCTGTAATCACATTATATGATTCCCGGATATCGCTATCCTCCTTAATGCTCTGCATCACACTTTTACAATCTTCATTGATACTCCCTATTCCACTGATAACATTAAGACTGCTTACGGTATAAACTGATTGCTGAGGAGTAATTTTTTTCTTTATCACAGAGACTTTTTTCAAAAAATCTTCATATCCAACAGTCCCTAAAGAAATTGATTTGCACGCATTTACAATCAATGAATCTATCTCACAAACATTCTTATATGTCGGATCATTCTGAATCCGTTCGTCACTTAATTTCCTTAATTCCGTAAGAGGCAGGCTATCTAAAGGATAATAGTATGTTCTTTTTTCAATCTCCTGATTCGATAATGAATTAGGGTAATTACGCTCTCCCACCGAGCTGCCCAATGACAGAGAAGGGATAAATATATCGGGGATTATTCCGATGTTTTGATGACTTGATCCATCCACCCTGAAAAACTTTCCTGTGGTAATTTTCACCAGATCTGTACCCCCTTCTTTCGGAGGATGACCAAAAGACAGTTCAAATATATTTTGACTGGTACCTTTCCCAAATGAACTGGCTCCCACGACAATTGCCCTGTTATAGTCTTGCAAAACACCTGCGAACAACTCGGAAGCAGAGGCACTTTGTTCATTTTGAAGAATCAAAAGCGGGTCAGCATATAAAACACCGCGATTTCTGTCATTAAACGTAAACGGATCCTCATCCCTTGAGTCTGAAATGGCAAGGGCTCCATAGTTCACAAAAATCCCTGATAGTTTAAGCGCTTCATCTACACTACCTCCTCCATTATCTCTCACATCAAATATCAACCCATCGATGCCTACTCTTTTCAGCCTCAATATTTCTTTTGCTATGTCATCGGAACACCCCCTGCCTGAGTCATACGCACTAAAATCGGTATAAAAGGAAGGAAGGTACATATAACCAATTTTACGGGGGCCCTCAAGGATAAAGCTTTGAATAGTGTTATCCTCAACATCTAAAACTGTCTTCGTCAATTTAACTGACAACTCTGTCCCGTTTTTTTTCCTGATTTTAAATTCTGCTTCAGCAACAACTTCCGATAGAAAAACATTTTCTACCTCTCCAATGGAGCCACAATCAAGGTTTATATTCTTATTATCGTATTGAATGCCTATAATAATATCTCCGGCATTAATTTTATTACTATTCCAAGCAGCCCCTCCCGGAGTTAACTCAGAAACCTCAACCTGTCCATATTCATTGTAAACTAAAAAAAGCCCAAATGAATACCTCTCTTTTGACAAATGAGAAAAAAAGTAATTGCTTTCCAATGCTGATAAATACGTGGTATGCGGATCAAATGCCGAAGCTATCGATTTCAAAAGTGTGTGATGGATATATCCTGCTGTCCCATCTGAGTTATCCAATATTTTGGAATATTTACAGATATATTGATTAATCATCTGTTTTCTGGCTTTATTATAGCCTGATGCTGAAAGTAAAATCGTATCGTTAGAATTCTTCAATGCCAGAAGAGTCTGATACCTTATAAATTTTTGCCATTTCAATTTCCTATTACGTTCATCAGAAAAAATTTCATAATCGGAAAGGACAATGGAATCACCGGAAATCCACTCATGACATTTGTTTTTCTCCTCCTCCAAAAAACTTAATGTGCTGATTATTTTTTCAGAAAACACCTGGTTAAGCAAATGCACATAGGCAGTATCTCCATTTTTTATTAACTCATCGATGTTTTTTCTGAAAGGATTCAATCTCCGGACATCTTCTTTTGATA
>JAFGWI010000016.1 GCA_016937215.1 Spirochaetales bacterium
CATAAACAGCAATTCTATATTTGAGTACAAATATTACGAATTGCGCTTAATTTCAATTCGTTGCAGTTACAATTCCAAATATAAACTATTATTAATGCAGTTTCATACCATCGGTTAATTTTTATTCTTAACAAAAGGTTTATATTTGGAATTGTTGTACCGGGGGCTTGGCAGGCCGGGCTATGCGTTACTCCGGCTAGGGCCTCCGAAGGTTTTTGGGCGGAAATTATCCGCCCAAAAACGCTTTGGCCATCAGGTTTTGAAAAACCTGATGGCCATAACTCCTATCCCTAACGCTTAGGAGCGAAAAAACTCTATTTGCCGAAACAGAACCCATTTTAAATGGTAAAACTAATAATAGGCGCTAAGGGCCACCAGGCACTTGGCAAAGCCTTTGGCGTTTTGGTTATAGAAGAAAGCCTGTGCCCTGGTCGGGCGCTGAACAGGTTTCCACTCGGTTTTAATCCAGTTTGGGCGAGGAGCTTGAAAAACGGAGTTTCACCTCGCTTTTTAAATTAACCGGAGCGTAGCACACACCGCTTTTATCATCGCAGAGCTGGTAACGGAGCTGTATATCCACTTTTTCAAGGCTCCCCTCTTTCCGGGGCGTTTCAATATTCAATAGCAGTTTAAAAATGCCGTTGTTTTTTAAAATCAGTTCATTTTCGTATTCTTCACCTTTAGGCAACGTAACATTTTTAAGAACCATCCCTTTAGCGTCGATTAAAGTGAATTCCGTAAGAATACTGTAAGCATCGGGACCAAGGTGGTCCAGATAAACATGATGATTTGGTGGAACAATCAGTTCCACCAAAACCAGGGCTTTACCTTCAAGGGGCACGGAATATTCGCTTTGGACCTTGAGTTCACAGAAAGGCGTTTTTTTATCAAAACCAAACTGGGCAAAAGCGTTCACAGTCAGAAAAAAAAGAACCAGTATCGTAAAATAAAAGCCTTTATTTGGTAAAATTATCATGGTCACTCCCCGGATGATACAGCGGTTTTTGAACAAGACTTTAACAATAAATACCAGAACGAATCCAGTGATTTTTAGCAAGCGGCTTCTTCAAATAGACCTTTGCCAAAAAACACCGTCTAATGGTAAGTCAAAACAAAATCAGGTTACTCGCACTTAAATATAGCCCGATTTTGACATGAAATCAATCCCCTTCACGCGATGACAGCCATTTCCAGTAACATCCTTATCTGTCTATAGCATAGGTAATTATGTTTTTTAATTTTCGCGCAAAAAACGATAAGTAAGTTACCGGAAATGGCAGCTGCCTGGAGTGTTGATACTACCAATTCCCGATGCTAAAAACATTTAAATATAATATACATTATTATTCATATTAACGCCAAACTCATAAGACCGGGAATTGCTGACTCGATGGTGATGTTTTGCCTAAGGCCTCGATCAGTTTTTCTACCACGCCTGCAGGTATTGAGCCAGATGAGAAGTTGGCGGCAAGTGGCGGCTGAAAGCGTTAGGGATTGGAGTTATGGCCCCTGGCTTTTTCAAAAGCCAGGGGCCAAAGCGTTTTTTCCCTGACAATTTCAGGGAAAAAACCTTCGAAGGCGAAGCCGAAGTAACGTAAAGCCCGGCCCGGGACCGGTGGAAACAAAGCTCTTCTTCAGGTTCAACAGCCCCTTTGCAGCAATCAGAGTTCCCGGGAAACGCCAAAAAATAATTTAAACACAGCTATCCTCCTTCCAACCCGGACTTTTTACCCTGCAAAAAGCTTTTTCTTATGAAAAAACATCGGCCTTGACAGAATTCCAGGCTTGCACCACAATTAATGTAATGAGACCTTTAAGGAGGAAAGCTTTTGAATACAAATCATAAAAGCGACCGGAAATGTTTTGTCATCGATACCAATGTGTTCATCCACAGGCCCGATGCCATCAACTCTTTCAGGGATAACGAGGTGGTGATTCCCCTTTTCGTGCTGGAGGAACTGGACGACCTGAAGTCGGCAGGGGGTGAAAAGGGGCGGAATGCCCGCAGTGCTATTCGTTTGCTGGACCATTACGGGTCGCGGGGTTCTTTGTCCGAAGGAGTAATGATGGATAATGGCTCGCTCCTCAAGGTGGAGCTCACCTACAAAAAGGACATTCACTTTGACATTAACACCGACCGACCGGACAACAAGATTTTGCTGGTGGCTTATACTTTGCAGCAGCAGGGCAAACGTGTCTTTTTTGTTTCCAAGGACATCAACGCCCGGGTCAAGGCCACGGCTTTGGGGCTCAAGGCGGTTGATTACAAAAAGCAAACCGTTGATATCAACACCCTTTACTCGGGTCTCAAGGAGATTGACGGTTCTGACCAAATCGTGGAGGCCCTGCACGAAAGGGGCGAGGTTGAATGGAAGGAGCACCTTTTTCCCAACCAGTATGTGCTGTTCCGCCGTTCCAAGGAGGAACCATTGCTCGCGCGCTATGATCATAAAAAGGGAGTGCTGCGTTATCGCGCCCAGAGGCGACGGGCCACCTGGGGAATTAAGCCCCGTAACGTGCAGCAGCAAATGGCCATGGAACTGCTTTTAGACGACAGCATCCCGCTGGTGACCCTGGTGGGAAAAGCCGGTACTGGGAAGACCTTGCTGGCCATTGCCGCGGGTCTGAAAAAGGTCCATGGCGCGGACAAATACGAGCGCGTTCTGGTATCCCGGCCCATCGTGCCCATGGGAAAGGACATCGGCTACCTTCCCGGCGCCAAGGAGGAAAAGCTCAAGAACTGGATGCAGCCCCTTTTCGACAACCTGGAGTACATTATCAGTTCCTATAAAAAGGAAAACATCACTTCCACCGAAGAGCTGCTCACCGAAAACATCATCGAGATCGAGGCCCTCACCTATATCCGCGGACGTTCCCTGCCCCATCAGTTCATTATTGTAGACGAGGCCCAGAACCTCTCGCCCCATGAAGTGAAGACCATTGTCAGCCGGGCCGGCGAAGGCTCAAAGGTGGTTCTTACCGGCGACCCCTTCCAGATCGACAGCCCCTACCTAGATTCCAACTCCAATGGCCTCAGCTATTTGGTGGAAACCTTCAAGGGTCAGGAGTGTTTCGGCCATGTGACATTGGAAAAATCGGAACGAAGCTTTCTGGCAGAACTGGCGGCAGAATTGCTTTGAGCTGTGTTTGATGGATTTTATTGGCGGCCCTTATTTCCGAAAAGGGCTGCTTTTTTTTTGCGCGGTACAGGGCCTTGTCTTTTCCACAAGGGGCACTGGAATACGCTCTATTTTTTGGGGGCTTGGGGCGTTCTAACCGGGTAATAAAAAAAAACAGCTTTACTTTCCTTGATCGGCCCCATCGAGCTTTAAGGCTTACGCGGCTACAATGAATATTGACAGAGATTCACGCTACCGAGTAATTAATGCGAAGCATCTATGACCAGCCAACTCTATTCTTTTAAGACCCTCGCGCGGTGAAGGGGCGGGAAATAAAAAAAGCGGCCAGGGCCGCTTTTTTTCAAATTACCAGGCCCCAGAAACAGGCCTGCTCTGCAAAAAACCTTTAAAATCAGCAAAAAGAATCGATCAGTTTCACATAAAACTGGGCTGTTAACAGGGCGTCAACAATATTGATTGTTCCATTACAATCGACATCTGCCTGTTCAGGAAAATAACCCTGGGGGTTCAAGCCCACATAGTGCTGAGCAGTTAACAGCGCGTCAACGATGTTAACACTCTTGTCATGATTTACGTCGCCCAGCATACCAGTCTCCGGCGTGGGTTCAACGCCATTTATCAGGTCCGCGATTTCAGAGGGACTCAAAGGCCGATTATAGATTCTGAAATCATCGACCTCCGCGTTCAAATAGGGGTCATGGGACCATTGGGAACGGCCTACATAATTATTCAGGGTTTCTCCCAGGTCGGAAGGGCTCAGAGTAAGCGATGAGTTTCTGCCTATTTCCTTTCCATCGAGATATAGAATCCCGACAGTTCCCTGTTTTGTGACAGACAGATGCTGCCAGGTTCCCACTGAAAAAGCGGTGTTGCCATTTATCCCCTGCTCTCCTTCAGGAGATGACACTGTAATGGCAAAATAGGGATTAGCTGTTGTTCCAGACTGGGGCGTAAACATCATGAAGCGGTCACCGTTTCCGCCAAAATCGAAAACGCGCGTCCAGTCGGTAAGGGCGTTTAATTTAAGGCGGCAGGCAATGGTAAAATCAGTCAAAGCTGTTGTGATGTTATCAGGAAGATCAGCGTAAGCGTCGACACCATCGAGCGAATAGGGACCGCCGACAAACACAGGTTCAAAACCGGGAGTCGGTGTAGGGGGAGCTGTAGGCGCGGGTGTATAGGAAGGAGCAGTGACAATTATTTCTGCGCCCTCATATTTAACCACCATGTCGCCCTGGGTGTTTTCAATTCCCTTACCATGATTTTCACCCACAAGCACAATGTTAAAGGTGCGCTTATCAAGCATGGTGCTGAATGAGCCGGCGCGTTTGGCGATAGTTAATTCAGCTTTGGCTTCATTCCAGTTAAAATCAATGGTTGAATAGTGTCCGGATTCATAATCATAGCTATCACCCTGGTCTTCATACAAAGTGAAGGAAGCATCCTTTCCTGTGTAAACCCGAATCTCCAGAGGATCAGCGCTCTCATTCGCGTATTGAATATCCGGGCCCATGGGAACGATGGAACCAGCTTTGATAAACAAGGGGATTTCGCTTAAAGGTGCTGCGGCGGTGATATTTCTGCCACCTTCAACTGAAGTGCCTTTCCAGAAATCGTACCACTTTCCGGCAGGTAAATACACTTGACGGCTGGTAGCACCCTCTCGGGTTACAGGATTAACCAAAAAAGCGGGTCCAAAAAGGAACTGATCTTTAATATTGTAAACAGTGGCATCCTTAGGGTAATCAAAAACCAGAGGCCGCATCATGGTGTAGCCTTGATCAGTGATCTTCCACGCCAGTGAATAGATATAGGGCATTAGGCGATAGCGGAGTTTATCAATGATTAACAGGTTCGCCTTGGTTGTGCTGCTCCATTGATTGCCGTATAACTCTCGCGAGCCTCCGCCGTGGATCCTGAAAACAGGATTAAAGGCCCCGTACTGGAACCAACGGGTGAACAATTCATTATTAGTGTTAGTGGACCAGTCAAGGTTATGACCCCAGTAACCACCGATATCAGTTGTCCAGTAAGGCATACCGGCAATAGCGAAATTAAGACCAGCTGGAATCTGTTTGGCATAGGTCTCAAAATTACAGTCAATATCTCCAGACCAGCAGGTGGTTCCGTATCGCTGCTGACCTCCGTAGGCGCTCCGAGTCAAAACATAAACCCGTTTCTCATCTGGGCCCATGGAACGCCAGCCTTCATACAAGGCTTTGCTGTGCTGCAAGGGATAGGCGTTTATCACTGTAACGCCCTTTCCCAGGGCTGTGTTCACTGTGCGCATATTGATGCTGTCGGGATAGGGTTGAGGTTCGGTATTGTCCGCCCAAATGCCGTCCCAGCCGTATTTACCCAATAGACGGTCGTAAATTTGCTTGTAAACCAGGTTTCGCGCATTGGCATTAAAGGTATCGTAAAAGTGGTGATTCCCGCCGCTGGGGAAAAGAGCGCCTATGGCATTGAGAGCGTTATAATTGTCCTGGTCCCCGGCTTTTCTCGGCGAGCTGGTGTATTCATATTCCGGCCAAATAGAAATCATGGTGTGGATATTGGCGCTGTGCATTTCTTCAATTAGGGCTGAAGGGTTTGGATAGCGGTTTTCATCCATAAAATGAGAACCCCAGGTATAGGGTGTCCAGTAATCCCAGTCCTGAACAATGCAGTCAAGAGGGATATTGTTATTCCGGTAACCGTTTTTCACTCGTAACAACTCCGCCTGGCTTGTGTATTTGTCCTTGGAGTGAAACAGACCATAGGCCCATTTGGGGAAAAGAGGCGCGGAACCAGAGGCCACACGGTACAGGGAAACAATATGATCTATTTCAGGGCCGTAAAAGAAATAATAATCCACCATATCACCGCACTCCGAAGAAAAACGGTATTTTGTGTTTCCAGACACATTACCAGAAAAATTGGTGGTGGAATAATTGTCCCAAAAAAGTCCATAGCCCTTGCTTGAAACAAGAGTAGGAATATAAATCCAGGTGTTGCCATTTAACATGCGAAGAGTCGTGCCTTTACGGTTTAATACATTATCCTGGGTTTGTCCAAGGCCGAATAGGGCTTCGTTAGAGGGCGAATTAAAAAGCGCCTCGATTTTATTGGTGCTAACCCCTTCCACTGTGACAGGGCTTATTGTTTTACTGTTGGCGCTGTCTTCAGATAAAACAACATTTCCATTTAAATCACTGTATGTGATCGCGCCATTACTTTTGGTAATTTTAACCATAAGGCGCGAAGTCACAATGGTCACAATTCCATTGGCTTCGGATATTTCAATTTCTCGGGGTTCCCATAATTTATTTATTGAGAGGGATGTTTTATCAGGAATCCTATTCTGGGTGGAATATTGAACCCTGATAATATCATCCTGACAAACCTGAATTCGCATAACTCCCCGATCCATGGTAAAATTCACCATGGAATTATCCACTGAATAAGTAGAAACCGATAACCCGTGCATATTAGCGACACTCAGCAAAAAAAAAATCATTAGCCATTTGCCTGTCAGCCATTTTAAGCACCTTTTTTTAGAAAAACACTTTTTCAAGTAAAACATGATATTACTCCTTTTAGGAATTTTAAAGCCATCAGAAATTGTTGAAAAACCAGGAAGCCTGTAAGTGATGTTTCTGAAAAGCCTGTATTTGAGGCGCTCAGATTTCTGGCACAGGGTCAACCTCAAAAATTCCCCTTTTCTTTTTTAATGCTTTAGTTTACACCCAAAAAGGCTTGAATGGTGACTATGGTTTTCCCTGATAATTGCACAGTGATGTGAAGCCCAACAAGGCATCCCCGAGTTTGTCCGCGTTAGGGATTGGAGCAGGGCCGGCTTTTTTTTCAAAAAAAGACGGCCAACAAAAACCCCGCGCTTTTTTAGCGGGGTTTTTGGTCGAAGCGATAGCGGAGCCGCGCAAAGCCCGGACTGCTGGAATGAAATGAAAGCAGGCAACGCCAGAAAGCTTTAGCCAAACACATGGTGGATATGTTTCCCTGTATTTAAAACCAAAGCTTCTGCATCATATTCACTCACCTTACAATGATGCCTCTTCCTGTAATTTGGAAATTAGCTCATACTTGGTGTTAACACTCATTTTTTTGTAAATACTGGCCACATGATATTCAACTGTACGGAGGGAAATATTCAGTTCCAGGGCTATTTGTTTATGAAGCAAGCCCTGCAAAAGAAGTTTCAAAATAGCTGGTTTCCGGCCCATCATTGCATATTTACGACAAATACCGTCTATATCCAGTTTCACGGGATTGCCCGAAGACTTGTTCAAATCATTAAAAACATCCTGGATTCTGCTTTTCACCATATCCATGTTTCTGTTTTTCTGACGGTCCATGAATAAAAGATGAGAATCAATCTTGGCTTTGATTTCAGAAATGGCAAAGGGTTTTTCAATATAATCCAGGGCTCCCAGGCGGAGTCCTTTGATTCGGGCTTTATCACCGCTAAGGGCTGTTAAAAAAATAAAAGGAACATCCTGTATGTCCTTCATGGACAAGACCTCAGACAGCAAGGTATAGCCATCCTCTTGGTCCATCATGATGTCAGCTATAATCAGATCAGGGCGCGCCTCGGTTTTGAGTTTAAAAAGGGCTTCGGATACACTTTTCGCGGGAATGATATTGTAATCCTGTTCAAGTGAGACCTGCATGAAACGCAAAAGCTGGAGATTGTCATCTACGACAAGTATGGTGGGCTTATCTTCATCAATTTCCACTTCTTTAAGTTGAGGCTGGGAATAATCAGCCGGAGCTGAGATAAAATCATTACTGGTAATTTCAGGTGTTAGATTTTCAGCTGATGCCAAAACAAAACTAATTTTAAAACAAGCACCTTTGGGCTTATTCTGAGAAAAACTGATCTCCGCGCCAAGGCCATCTAGGATTTTTTTCACAATCGAAAGGCCGACTCCCATTCCCTGTTTACTGGTTTTTTGTTTGGACATCAGGAAATAGGGTTCAAAGATATGTTTCGCGTTTTCGGTTGTTAATCCTGGCCCGTTATCGCAAATCACCAGGCTTGCTTTTTCCTTTGTGCTCGAAATTTTAACATCCACCCTGCCCCCCTTCTGAATATATTTAACGGCATTATCCAGAAGATTATTAAGTATCCGGTCAAGGGCCCAGGGATCGATCTGGATATACACTGTGTTTTTAAAGGATGTAACAATTGTTATATCGCGTTTTTTTGCCAGTTCGCTAAAAAGAGCGCATTTTTTTTGCGTGTAATCACATAAATCAATAATGCTGTCGTGTTCATAAAGAACCTCATCCTTTTGCAGTTTTTCAACATCAAGAAAATTCAGCATATTAGCAAGAAGAAGATCTATGTTTTCACCAATAACGCGAAGATTTTCATCAGGTGGGCTTTTGTCCATGTAAAGGGATAAATAATTCTTGATCAAGGTTAAGGGGGTTTTGGTTTCATGAGCCACATTTATGAAAAACCGTGTCTTCTGCTGATTGGCTTCCTTTAAAAGCTCGTTGGCTCTACGGGTTTCATCGAGCAACCTGGCCCCCATTATCGCGCTTGAAATCTGGTTCCGGAGATTGCGGAAAAGATGTTCATGGTGGGAGTCGTTAGTCAAAAGCAGATACCCCAACTGTTGCTCACCAAAAAAAAGGGCATAAACCACCCAATGAACATCTGGGAACTCCTTGGCAACATGAGAGGGAAGCAGCTCCAGGGTTTTAAACTCAAACCCGCCTATAGGTAAGTTGATGTAACTATCCTTATCAAAGGCGAGGATCACCCTTGACAGGGGCGGAAGGCTTTGGGGATATTTTTCAGGTTCAATATATAAACAAACACAAAATTTGCTGATCTGGGCCTGAGGTAAAAGGACTTTTAAAATTTCCATGAGTTTATCGAGTTCGATGGTCGAGGTAACAGCGCTTCCCATATTGAAAAGAATGCTCTGGTAATTGGCGCTGTTAAAGGTATTGTAGGCAAGCCTGGCCAGCAAACTGGATGTCCACTGGTCTCCCCTGATTTGCAGACTGGATAGAGGCATTTTCTTTGCAGCCAGGTGCCATTTTTCATCTTCCCGTAGACCAATTAAAGCATCCCGCCAGAGATCCAGAACCGGATCAACTGAGCGGATTATCTGGAAGTTGATTTTACTCCTGTGTTTAAGGGACAGGCCTTCCTCATTATCCGCAAGAGAGACCTGTAATTCAGCCAGTAAGGGCTCTTTTTTATCAATAAAAGGGCATCCACAGGAACCCCGGGGCACATACTCGGGCTTCACCATGGTGATAGGGGGATTTTTTTTCCCCTCTATGGCGAGAAGCAGATTCTCCAAAGCCCGTTCGGTCATCTCTTTAAAAGGATAGCTTACCGTACTCAAGGATGGAGAAAGACACTCGGAAAACTTCAAATTATCAAAACCAGTAACTGCCAGTTGGCCAGGAACATCGATGCCGCGGTTCTGGAATTCAAGAATCGCGCCGGCTGCCATAAAATCATTGTCACAGATGATAACTTGAAAATCACGACCCGGAAGTTTGCCGCGTTCATCCATCAAAATACCCACAGCTTGCTCGCCCGATTCCAGTTCAAAATTCCCCTGAACAACCAGGGTTTCGTCAAAATCCAGTTGGTGCTTTGAAAGGGAATCCCTGAAAGCCGAAAAACGCTCTATGGCGTCAATATGATGGGTCCAACCGCGAATATAGGCAAAGCGGGTAAATTGATGAACGTTCACCATATGCGAAACAAGATCCATCATGACCGAAGAATTATCTAAAACCACACTGGGAATTCCCTTGACTTCAACCCCCATGCTCACTAAAGGCAAATCCTTGAAAGCCCGGCACCTTTTTCGAAAAGCTTCTTCCGGTGTGAAGGTAATCAACAAATTACTTACCAGGACAAGCCCATCAAGAATTTCCGGACCAGCCAAATCGTATAGAATATTGGATTGATTATCCGATTGATAGGGTGAGTTATAGGCTTCGCCGGAAAAATAAACCAGACGGTGGCCCTGGCGGTGGAGAAATTCCTTGGCTGCCCTGAAAACATTAATGGGATTTTCAAAAAACAGATCAATGCCCAAAACACCAATTCTGTAACCTCTATAAGAATCTTTATTTAATTCTGTAAGCTGATTCTTCATTTTATTTTTATCCGTTTTTTTTATTGGCTCGGGATGAAAAAGTACAACCCGCCATAATAATAACACTTTTTCGCCATGAAATAAATACATCGAAGCGAGTTGTTAATAATTATACCCGATCCAATTAAATGCTGCAAATAGGCCTTCCTTCTTGGATTGTATAAAGTCTGTTTAAAGACCTATATAATTATTGACTCCCCATCTTAAAACCCGGCCCAGGACCTCCAAAGCTTACCGGGAAAGACCAGAATCATTTTTTTATTCTGAATAATGCAAAGACAAATATGATTTTTTCAGTAATATAAAAAATATATTTTAAGATATACTTGACTAAACAACTATGGTTATATAGGATTTGCTGGTGGAGAAAAAACATGAAAAAATTGAATCTTGAAAGCTTGAATCACACTCTGGAGTTAAAAACACTCATTGAAATAGCCCAATGGTGTTTTGAGACTTTTAACGAGAAGGAAGTGATACTTTCCACCAGCTTTGGAGCCGAAGGTTCGGTGATTCTTGATGCCTTTCTTCAGGTAAACCGGAACTTGCGAGTTTTTACAATCGATACAGGCCGTAATTTCCAGGAAAGCTATGATGTGTGGCAGGCCTTGATGGATAAATATGGAATTTCTATTGAAGTGTATGGTCCTGATCCTGAAGAACTCTATAGTTTACAGACCACCCAAGGACCCAATCATTTTTACAATTCAAAGGAATTCAGACAAAATTGCTGCCATGTTCGAAAAATCAATCCTTTAAACAAGGCATTAAAGGGGATCAAATTATGGATAAGTGGATTGCGAAAAAGCCAGAGCAGCTTCAGACAAGGGCTTGAAATAATATCCTATGCCGAAGAACGGGGTGTTTACAAATTGGCTCCTTTGTTTTTATGGGAGGAGGATACTGTATGGAAATATATTCGCAATAACCAGATTCCCTATAACAAACTCTACGATAAAGGCTTTGCTACCATTGGTTGCTCTCCCTGCACTCGGCCGGTCGGCCGTGCCGAAGAGCTTCGCTCCGGCCGCTGGTGGTGGGAAGTGGATTCCAACAAGGAATGCGGCATACACCTGGTTGACGGGAAAATGATTCGCAAAAAGGCGGTCACTGATTTTTCGATTTAAAGTGCAAACAAAAAAAATCAATTATTCCTGGGGCAAGCAAGCATGATGAGAAAATTAAATATCAGGGTGAAGCGACAGAGCCTCTAACCTGCCTCTGGGAATAATTGAAATAAAATTCATATCAAGGGACAAGCCTACAAATGGCTGACCTGGAATGAAAAGAATTACAGACTTTATGCATATTAGACTAACAAAAGGAGCATGATGATGAAATTTAACACAAAGGCCGTTCACGAGGGGGTCCGGAAAGATGAAAGCTATAATTCCGTTATCACCCCAATTTATCCCAGCTCCACTTTTCGTTTTGACAGAATCGGTGAAAACCGAGGTTATGATTACACGAGAAGCGGAAACCCCACACGGAAAGCCCTGGAAGAAAATATTGCCGCTCTTGAAGAAGGAGTGGCTGCTTCCTGTACTTCCACCGGAATGTCGGCCTCGACGGCTGTTCTTCATCTCTTAAAAACAGGGGACCATGTGATAACAGGAAATGATATTTACGGGGGAACCTATCGTCTGATGACAAGCCTTTTTAGCGATATGGGCATCAAATTCGATTTTATAGATATGGCTTCGGTTTCCAATATAAAACAATACATTACAAGCACCACAAAAATGATCTGGATAGAGACGCCTTCAAATCCATTATTACGTATTGTGGATATCCGCGCCATTTGCCGGATCGCTCAGGAGCAAAGTTTGATTGTGGTAGTTGATAACACCTTTATGACACCCTATTTTCAAAAGCCATTGCTATTAGGCGCTGATATCAGCCTTCATTCCACCACCAAATACATCAATGGTCATAGTGATGTTGTGGGAGGAGCCATTGTAAGCAAAACCCTTGATTTGGCCCAAAAAATTTATTTTAATGTGAATGCCCTTGGTGTAAGCGAAGCTCCCTTTGATTCATGGCTGGTTTTAAGAGGAGTGAAAACACTTCCATTGCGTATGGAAAAACACCAGCAGAACGCTTTGAAAATAGCTGAGTTTTTAAATCACCATCCCAAGGTGATACATACCTATTACCCTGGATTGAAAACACATCCCAATTATGAATTATGCCAGAGCCAATCATCGGGATTCGGCGCCATGTTAAGTTTTGATTTAGATGAATCACAACTTACTTTGGACGATTTTTTCGCCAAACTCAAATATTACAGCCTCGCCGAATCCCTTGGCGGAGTTGAATCCCTGATTGAAGCCCCTTGGTACATGAGCCACGCTTCTATGAGTGAAGAGGCCCGGAATCTCGCGGGAATAAAAAAATGCAACGTTCGAGTCTCTGTGGGTATCGAAGATTCAGAGGATCTGATAGAGGATCTATCCCAGGCACTGGATTAGACCTCAGGTTTACTAAACGGATAAAAAGGACTCCGAACAAAACAGAAACCAATAGAACCAATGACGCGGCTGCCAGAAAATTCGCCGCCAAACCGGAACAGGGCGACAAAAAAGATTAAATATATTTCCCTAAAGGGAGAAAGCTGTATTTCAGCTTTGTTGTTTTACCAGGATAAAGGAGATTTATCAATGCAAAGAAATTTGAATTTTGATCGACGAAGCGAAGATGAAGAGGTTAAGGACGCGGGATTAACCCTGGATTTTGATGAAATTGCCAAAAAAAAGGGAATGTCCAATGAAGAAAAAAATATCGCAAAATGGTACGGCATCTATAATTCCCGGCAAACGGGAAACCATATGATGAGGGTGGTCGTGCCCGGAGGAGTGATAAGCTCCAGTCAGGCAAGAAAAATCGCCGAAGTATCGGATACCTACGGCCAGGGAATAATTAATATCACCACCCGGCAAGCCATCCAGTTCCATTGGCTGAAAGTCGAAGGCTTAGCAGATGTCATACGTGAATTGAATAAGGAAAATATATCCACAAAGCATGGCTGCGGTGATGTCACCCGAAACATAGCGGCCTGCCCCTTTGCCGAGAATTGCCGTTACGCCCAATTCAATGTTCGCTCCTTGGCCCAAAAGACCGCCAAATATCTTAGTGATTTAAACGAACTGGACAATCTGCCTCGAAAATTCAAGATCACCTTTTCCGGATGTTCTGCCGGATGTGCCCAACCCTTTATCAATTGTGTGGGCACCATAGCCGTACGCAACAAGGATGGCAAGGAAGGCTTCCAGGTCGTTATCGGAGGAGGAATGGGCTGGAAACCCTTTGTGGCCCAGAATTTGTACAGCTTTGTGCCAAAAGAAAAAATCGTGAGCCTTTGCCATGCCATCGGCCTTTTGTTCAGAGACCATGGAGACCGCTTTAACCGTGCCAAAGCCCGCCTGAAGTTTGTTGTTCATCATTACGGAATGGATAAATGCAGGAGTATTATAGAAGAAAATCTTCAGAAACTTAATGTTCCTACAATGGATTTTTCAACTGATGATACCATAATCAGAAAAACAGAGGTTCCCAAACGCCCTTTGACTGATCCTGATGTGGATTCCAGAAACAGCTTTGCAAGTGTAATTCTTTTATTACCCAAAGGCACATTAACCCATCAGCAATTCGGGAAAATCGCTGAACTCTCAGAGATCTATGGAGACCAGAAAGTATACACTAACAATAAACAGAATATACTTCTTCAGGGAGTTGAAAAATCGAGAGTTCCCACCTTAAAAAAGGAATTGGCAGCCATCAACATAGAAACAGAGGGTGCTTATGAAATCCGGGACATTACAGTATGCGTAGGCACGACTTATTGCCCCAAAGCCGTGTCAAAAACACAGGACCTTCATGACAGCTTACAGAAGCTTGTCCGGAATGAAAAATACAATAACATAGCAAAACAGGTACTCATTAATATAACCGGCTGCCCCAATTCCTGTTCACCCTATCGCATAGCAGATATAGGTTTTCGAGGTATGAGGATACGCGAAGAAATGGGATCAGTTGAAGGCTACGAAATAGTACTTGGCGGAAGCCAAACAGATTTTGGCAAAAAACTGGGTGATTTTAAATCAAGTGACTGCCCTGAAATGGTAACAAGGCTGTTAGATTATTTTGCGGCAGAAAAAAAACCACAAGAAGATTTTACAGACTACATCAACCGGAAGGGAATAGAATATTTTAAGGAGAAAATTTATGGATATTCAATATAAAAAAGCTCCCCAAGCTCAGGAACTTTCCGCCTTTGAAGGTTATTTACAGGAAGAAAAAGATTTTAAGACCTATCAAAAGGATATTCCCTGTCAGGAAGCTTGCCCGGCAAGCACCAATGTTCCTCATTATATACAAGCCATATCCGAAGGTGATTATAACAAAGCTTATCACATTAATCTTGAAGACAATGTGTTTCCAGGAGTCCTGGGCCGAATCTGTACACGCCCCTGTGAAAAAGCTTGCCGCTATAATTGGACCAACACAGAAAAACCTGTCCAGATCTGCCACTTAAAACGTTACGCGGCTGATCAGACAAATGACAATATTGAAGCCCCAGCCAGCTTGTTTGAGGAATCAGGTTTCAAAGTCGCGGTCATCGGAGGCGGACCAGCGGGATTAACAACAGCTCGTCAATGCCGGCGTTTTGGCCATCAGATAAGTTTGTATGAAAAAGAAGCAGAACCAGGCGGCATGCTCAAAGATGGAATTCCCGAATTCAGATTGCCTCGGTCAGTTTTGAACAAGGAAATTGATTTGATCCTTGGCACAGGAATCAATATAAAAACAAATCAGTTTATTGATAAAGACAAACTCAAACAAATCATCGATGAATATGATGCGGTCATTATCGCCACAGGCACTAGCCTGCCCCGAAACATAAATCTGAAAAATCAAAAGGATATTCCTAATATTATCGATGGATTAAGTTTTATGAAAAATTATAATCAAGGAAAAATCCGCAATCTTGAAGGCAATGTTGTGGTTATTGGCGGAGGATTTACAGCAGTAGACTGCGCGCGTTCATGCGCAAGGGCTGCAAGAAAAATTCTCGGATCCAAGAATGATGTCACCATTGTTTACCGCCGATCAGAGCATTTTATGAGTGCTGAATTAGAGGAATTGGAAGAAATTCGTGAAGAAAATATTGTTATTCGCACTCTTTGCAGCCCTATACGCTTCGAATACCACGGCAACACCCTCACTGGTGTAAGCTTCCAGCAAAACCGTCTTGAAAAAAATAAAGACTCAGATAAGCCGAAAATGATACCAATCGAAGACGGGGAATTCACCCTGAATGGCTCAACAGTGATTTACGCCATCGGGCAGGAACAGGATTACAGCTTGACCGATGGAATTGAAATCAACACAAACCAGAGAACATCCCTGGCCAAGGTTTTTACAGCCGGTGATTTTTGCACAGGCGGCTTGGATGTGGTCCATGCTGTTGCTCAGGGTAAAGATGTGGCGATGAAAGTAGATCAGTTTCTTATGGGAAAAAAACGGTGTGATATTGCGATCCAGGTGGAACTTCTCAAAGAGGATGATGTAACCCACAGGACTCGTCACCATGATCTTCAGCCCCAGAGAGCCATGCATACCCTACCCATCCTCAAACGATCGGAAAATATGGAAGTTGAAACTGGTTTTACGCCTCAGGAAATAAATAAAATTTCCACACGCTGCTATTTATGCCAGCATAAATTCGAGATTGATCAGGACAAATGCATTCACTGTAACTGGTGCATAGATGTGGCGCCCAGAAACTGCATCAAAGCCGTTTCCAGAATTTTCTATCATGCCGATGGTTCCCTTAAAACTTATATTGAGACAGACAAAGAACATGAAGCGACTTATATTTTTATTGACAGCGATGAATGTATTCGCTGCGGAAAATGCCTTCGAGTTTGCCCCACAGAAGCTATTTCGGTCAGAAAAATGGAAAGAAAAACTCATTTTTTTCGGAAATCCTTTTGACGCACTTGCAAAAATAAGGTTTTGCAAGAATAATAAAAAATCGCGGATAGTTATGCTATGACCGAATATTGCATTATTATTTTACAGCTGTCAGCTAATAGCTAATTGCGAATATCAGAACTTTAGCAGTTAGTTTTTTAGAAAATTAAATTAATTACGACAAAAAAAGTAATGATTATCTTTTCAAGACTATTTAAACATTATATAGTCATTCAAGTTACTTAAATCAGAAAAGGAGACCCCCTATGGATCATCTTGATCAACTGGAAAATATCAGTGTTCACATTTTCAGGGAAGCCTATGCCAATTTCAAAAACCTTTGTATGCTCTGGTCTATTGGAAAGGACAGCACTGTCCTTTTATGGCTGGCCAGAAAAGCCTTTCTTGGCCATGTGCCTTTTCCCCTGGTCCATGTGGACACACGCTATAAAATCCCCGAAATGATCGAATACCGCGACCGTCTGGCAGCGGAATGGAATTTAAACATGCTATACGGCACCAACGAAGAGGCCATTGCCGCAAAACAGACCTTTCCCGACGGAAATGTCGACCGCATTAGCTGCTGCAAAAACCTTAAAACAACAGCATTGAAAAACACATTAAGCGGCCAGGGAAAACGCTACCGCTTTAATCACGAAAAGGGGAAATATGAGGTGGATAAAAACACCGAACCCTTTACCGGAGTGATTGTAGGCGTTCGTTCCGATGAAGAAGGCTCACGATCAAAGGAACGCTATTTTTCACCACGTGACCGTTCCAATGAATGGGATGTGGGTAACCAGCCGCCGGAATTCTGGAGCCAGTACAAAACCGATTTTGCTCCAGGTACCCATCTGCGCATTCACCCCCTTTTGGATTGGACAGAATTGAATATATGGGAATACATAAAGCGGGAAAATATTCCAACTGTATCTTTATACTACGATCAGGGAGAGGGAAAACGCTACCGCTCCTTAGGCTGTTACCCCTGCACCTTTCCCATTGAATCCAATTCCCGTAATGTGGATGAGATAATTGAAGAACTTCAGTCGGGCAAACTGAAAAACATAGCGGAACGTTCAGGCCGGGCCCAGGACAAAGAAGATGGCGGCCTGGAAACCCTGCGCAGAAATGGATACATGTAAGGAGATTCAAAATGAGTGAAAACAAACAGGAACAGATGAATATCGTTTTCGCGGGCCATGTTGACCATGGCAAAAGCACAGTTGTGGGAAGGCTCCTGGCAGATACCCATTCCCTGCCCGAAGGAAAACTGGAAGCCATAAAGCAAAACTGCCATCGCAATTCAAAGCCCTTTGAATATGCTTTTTTAATTGACGCCCTCAAGGATGAACAATCCCAGGGTATCACTATCGACGCGGCCCGTGTTTTTTTCAAAACCGAAAAACGGAATTATGTTATTATCGACGCTCCGGGGCACATTGAATTCCTGAAAAACATGGTCACCGGCGCTTCCCGTGCTGAAGCGGCCATTCTTGTTATCGATGCTGAAGAAGGAGTAAAGGAAAACTCCAAACGCCACGGCTACATGATTTCGATGCTGAGAATCAGACAACTATTGGTAGTGGTGAACAAAATGGACCTTGTGGCATACAAACAGGAAATTTTTGATAAAATCACAACGGAATATTCAAGCTTTTTAAAAGAGATAAAACTCACTCCTGAAGGCTTCATCCCCCTGAGCGGAATGAAGGGCGACTCTGTGGCTAATTTAGGCCATAACATGCCCTGGTACCAAGGGCCTAGCCTCCTCCAAGCCCTGGACCAGTTTAGCCTTGAAGCAGACAGAAGCAACAAAGCCTTCCGAATGCCCGTGCAGGACATATACAAATTCACCAAGTTTGGCGATTCCCGCCGAGTGATTGTCGGCACCATTGAAAGCGGCCGGGTCAAACTTGGCGACAAAATCCTGTTTTATCCCTCTGGAAAAAAAACCAGAGTGAAAACCATCGAAAGCTTCAACAGCCAGAGAAAAACCGAAGTATCTGCCGGCCATGCCTGCGGCCTCACCATGGAGGACCAGATCTACATTACCCGGGGAGAAATGGCAGTTCTGGAAAATGAAAAACAACCAGCAGTAAGCTCAAGCATCAAAGTCAATCTTTTCTGGCTGAGCCGGACACCCATGACCAAGGGCCGGGAATACCACCTCAAGTCAGGCACGGCAAAAATTGCCTGCCGCATCGATAAAATCATCCGGGTTATCGATGCTTCCACACTGAACCCCCTGAATGACAAGGATCAAATCGACCGACACGATGTAGCCGAATGCGTGCTGAAACTGAAAAAACCCCTGGCCTTTGATCTGGCTGAAGAAATCGCCCAGACAAGCCGTTTTGTGATTGTTGATGAATACGAAATAGCCGGAGGCGGAATCATCAGGGAAGAAATCAAGGACGCCCAATCGGACATCAGGAACAAGGTTTTCCTGAGAAACTTCAAGTGGGAAAAAAGCTTTATTTCACCCCACACCCGGGCCCGCCGCTATAATCAAAAATCAACCCTGATTCTCATCACCGGGCTCAAGGACATTGGCAAAAAGGAAGTAGCCAAAAAGCTGGAAGAGGATCTGTTTCATGAAGGAAAGTTCGTTTATTTCCTGGGCATAGGCAATCTGCTTTACGGCCTTGACGCGGACATCAAGGACAAAGGAGCAAAAGAAAAAAACCGGCCTGAACATATACGTCGCTTGGCCGAAGTGGCCCACATCCTCATGGATGCCGGAGTCATACTCATCGTCACAGCCGTTGAACTGGCCCAGGATGATCTTGAAATCATCAAAACCGTTGTGGACCCGGCCTTCACCGAAGTCATTTGGCTGGGCGAAGAAGTGACCACAGACATTAGCTTTGACTACCAGTACGCGGGCCTTGAGGAAAAGGATATTCTCGTGGAAAAAATCAAGGAAAGCCTGATTGAAAAGGGCGTGATTTTTCACCCATGGTGATAGCGAAACATAGCGCATAACCTGTTAGATGTTTGCATGATTCGGGCCTTGCCCCCTTCCGCTCCGCTCCATGGGGCCGGGCTTTGCGCGGTTCCAAAGTCCTCGCCTGCCATTTAAGCAGGCTGCGGGCTTCGGTAAACCCTTTTTGAAAAAAGGGTTTACCGCCACTCCAATCCCTAAGGCGTTAAAAACGATAAATTCAATTGCAAAATAAATGATAGATAGAAAGCCCTGGTATGTTGCCGAGGTTTAGAGGGTTCAAAACATTTATCCAATAATTATCCGATTATGCAAAAAACTGGTTATGCGTCTGAAGCATGAATGCCTGTTCTAAATAAAGTGATTTTTGACATCCATCTGCCTTGTTTATTCATGAATATATTTTTTATTCATAGAAATAAATTACTACTTTGCAGGACTTGTATAATCGCTCTTTTTTCAATAAAATCCTAAATATGGAGGATTAAATGCAACAAAACTATCTATTTATATTTCTTGTTATAATTATACTTGGCGGATGTGCTTCATTTCCAAGTGATCAATTAACGCTGGACCTAACAAAAGAAACAATTCCTGTCATGCTTAATACAAATTCATCTTCAGAGCCCACCAAAATATTTGAATTTGAATCGGGATACGCAAGTGCTTCGGCTACTACTTCTTCTTCCAGTAGATATAATGGGCAATCCGTATCAGTTTCTGTTACAGCCATAGCATCAACCAATATTAATAAACCCCTCAATTTTCAGCTACACAATACATTTGTTCAGAATCCTGCCTGGATATCGGTCTCTGATCTTTTTTTGTACGCAAATGTATTCAAAACGATCAATAGTTCAAAGGTTCAATATTTACTCGTTTTAAATATTGAAGTACCAATGTCGAATGAATAAGGAGACTAAATATGATCCAAAAATTAAAGGAAAGATTTTATTGGCCAATTCTGTTAATTTTTATTACAGGACTCATCATGAGCTCATGCGCAAGCATCGATCATAAACTATCCATCGCCCCTATCGACCGTGATTATCCGATATCAGCATCCTCTTCAATTTTTTATCAGGATCAGATAATCTATGATTCCGATGTGGAAATTGTTAATCAATTCAAATTCAAAAAAGTCTATTCAATGAAGATTACTGAACGTGAAATGCGGTTAAATATTGCCAAGGAACTGGACAATCAAATTGAACTTGCCGGTGCCGATGGTATTTCAGGGCTCAAAATAACCGTCACGAATATTAACACCGACGCACTCGATTGGATAAATATAGAAAGATATTCAGGTTTGGTAATTACAGGAGGATGCGCAGCCTGGATTCTTGCGCCTTCAATTTTTAAACAACCCGAAATGTCACAAGAACAACTTAAAGTTAGTCTTGCTATTACTGGAACAGGCTTACTTCTTTTTGGGGGAAGCTATTTACATGAAAATCTCGGTACCATAGCTTATGTGTTTGAAATTGAAGGTAATGCCGTAAGATTTAAATAATTATATTCTATCATCATTTATAATCACCGGGAGTTTTCCTTCTACAAAGATCGAAAACTCCTTTTTTTTACACAACATAAAAACGCAAGCACCATACCGATTAAAAAACTATAAAAAAGTATAGCTCGTCTTTTGGCCTTTTTATAACCACATTCTGTAGTGAATTTTCCTAATTCAATTTAGCGCTACCTCCCGGTAAACATAGTAAGAACGACTGGTCATTTTTTTAAATCGACCAGTCAATGCTGTTTTAGCGCAGATAATTTCCAAACGAAAAGCTTCGAAACCTAAGCGGAGCGTACTATTGCCTGGCCTGACAAATTCATTGGCGTATCAGGCAAGACCCAACACGCCAATAATGGAAACAAACATTTGAACATCAATCCAGATTTTCCGAATAATCCGGTTCCGCCTCCTCATTACCGGAAGCCACCAATTTGCGCTTAAATATCTTTTCAATTAAAATACCCCAACCCAGACTTGAAACAAATACCATGATAATCACTTTTATAAAGGGGATTAAACTCAACAGGATAAATATGGCAGCCCCGAACAGGAAATACAAAAAGGGATTCTGACTTCTAAAGCCAAACACCCGAAAAAGATATTCGCCCAACACCACTGTTCCGTATATTGCTGTGAAAACCAGTAAAGGAAGATAGGCCAGGAGGAGCATGAATCCCACAGGAAGGGTAATGACCAAAACCATGAAGAGGACGACTGCCACAGGATAAATCAGGAAGGGAATAAGACCCCAAAGCAGGTAACTCCAGAAATGCTTGTTGGATTTGACATAATTAATCTTTCGGTTAACCGGAAAAAGAAGAATCAATAGACCGATAACAACAAATGATAAAAACCATAGAACCGTAAGAAAAATATTTATCCATAGAAAAGCTTCTTTTCCGAAATCAGAGCCCCAATTAAAGGGCATCTCCTGCTTGTATACAACAGTACCTTTTACATGGCTTTGTTCCTTTTCAGACAGGGCATTGTCGGAATGATAGGTTAAATTACCATTTATGACTGCTCTATCAGAAAAAACCATTTCTCGGGCATAAACAATCACATCGCCATTGATGACTCCGTCAAAATACAAAACACCGCTTCCGGCAAACAAGTCTCCTTCCAGGGTGCCCTCGAGTCTCAAATTCCCGCTTGCCGCAAAAAGACTACCCCTAACCAAGGATTCTTCATTAAGGTGTATTTCCGATCCAGCCAGAAAAAGGGTTCCCAGGACTTGGCCATTGATGATAATTTTATTGGCTCCGCCTATCATATCATTGGCCACATTTCCATGGATGAGTATATTCTCACCAAATGCCAACAATCCGCTTGTCATGTCTCCTTTCATGTTCAACCTTTTGCCAAAGAAAAAAAGGTCTTCAGCCTGTCCGTCAAAATCCAGCTGATCACCGCAAAAGAGGTAATCCTCTGTAAGAAGCCGTGTTTCGCTTTCCGGTTTATCGGTGAATTTCATTTCCAGTGAGAAAAGGGAAAAACTGAATAAACACCAAAGAATGATAAGGAACAGTAATTTCGATTTCATATAAAAATCTCCTTTTAATTATATTTTATTCTTAATGAGGCTCTTCCAAAACTGAGGTTTTGCAAGGCTTATAAAAATTGCGAATAAGTTATCTTATTAACGGCCAACAAGTTAGAAAATTCGAGTTGCCAGCTAATTGCTAATGTCAGGACTTTTGCAATTAACTCTAATATTAACCCTTTTACCGGAAGTCACAATAAAATTCCTTTAAGCGGTTGATTCATTACAATGAACGGTCCATATCAGGGGATAAACGGCACATTATCAACCGCTTAAGGGCCCAAGCAAAAACCAATTTTGTCTGAATTTAAAGAAAAGTAATCCTCTCTTTAAAGGCCTTCATTCTGCGGCGGGAAAGGGGAAGCTTCATTTGATTGTGTAATTCCACAACATAGCTCCCCTTGAACATGGGATGAAGATGCTTGATGCATCCCATATTAATGATGGCCGTTCTACTGACACGAAAAAAAACATCATCGGGAAGCAAATCCATAAAATAATTGAGTGATTTATCTGTCAGAAAACGACCTTCATTGGTATAAACAAAGGAAAGCCCCTCCTCCACTTCTATCTTGATGATATGATCAACCTTTATTACCTTTGCTTTATTGCCGGTTTTGATTGAAATCTGTCTGACCTTTGACTCATCATGTTGTTCCTGAATTTCACCAGAAATATTATTTATGGCCGTGCTTTGATCCAGAGCCTTACGGATTTTCAAGACACAAGCTGAAAACCTTTCCCTGCTCACAGGTTTCATAATATAATCCAGTGCCTCCACTTCAAAAGCCTTTACAGCATATTCAGAATAGGCTGTCTGAAAAACAATCAGAGGTAGTTTCTTCAGGGATGAAAGGCTCTTAAAAACCCCAAGCCCGGGCATATTGATATCAAGAAAGGCCGCATCGAGCTCATAGGTAATCAAGGCCGGGACCAGCTCATTACCATTATCTACTGTTCTGACCACCTCGAAATCGGAATATTCCTTCAGAAGAGTTAAAAGTCTTTGCCTGCCATGTTCTTCATCATCAGCAATTAATACACGAATCATATCTCTGTACCGATTTCTTTATTTAATGATTGAGGTATGATTAGAATGATATAACCATTTAATATTTTCATTTCACCTCCTGCCAGTTCTATGCGTTTTCTGGTGACACTCAAACCACTTCCCTTTCCTATCATCCCGTCCTGTAAACAAAGGCAGGAATCCCTGACCACCAACACAAGTTTTTCATCACTCAAGCTGGTTTCAATATCAATTCTTAGGCTCTCCACATTCCGGATATTATGCTTGATGGAATTTTCAACCAATGGTTGTATGATTAAAGGCGGAATATCCCCCTGCATCGTTCCTGTGAATTGATAATTTAATCGTTTTTGAAACCTGAGTTTTTGCAAATAGATGTATTTTTCAACATTCTCAAGTTCAAGGGACAAGGAAATCAAACTATGGTCAAACTGGGAAAGATGAAAACGCAGCAATTCCGAGAGCGTGATTAAGGCTTCCTCAGCTTTTTGCGTATCGGGCAAAAGCGTGACAAGGAGATTCAGGGAATTAAACAAAAAATGAGGATTGATTTTTGAATGGTAAAGCTGCTCCTCCATTTGCCGCCTTAAAAGTCGTTCTTGAAAAAGAACACGATTCTTTCTTTCAAAAGCATCCTGATAAATCAAAAATCCATTGGAAATGATGATAAGTGACAATGCAAAAAGAAAATTAATGAGAAAATAGGACCAAAGCCGATCTGCCCCATATAAAAGGAAAAAAGGTTCCAGTATTAATATATAAATAAAGCCCGAAATGCAAATGGCAGACATCAATACAATGGATACCGCATAGAGAAAAAACAGTCTGATTTTTGAAACAAGAATAGAGCAAATAAAAATATTCAGCAGAACACTGGCTCCAAGGGCGATCGAATTGAGGGCCGCGATTTTGATCAATGGCCATGAAAATTTTCCATGGATAAAATTGATAATCACAGCCAAAGCCAGACTTATAAGAAGGAGCACAAAAAATATGGAAAGAATATTAATGAAATTAATATTTCTTGAGTCCCTTGAACCAGGGGAATTTTTAGCCATGAACCACTTTAACAGGAAGTCTTTATCAGGGCAAGAGACCAGCACCTTTACACCCATCCATAAATTGGACAAAAACAAAAAAGCCGGAAAACCCGCAGGCTTGAATGTACCGGGTAGGTGTGATTCTGTATATACAAATTACAAATGCAAAACAAAAGGGATTCTTGCAATAATGCAAACAAAATCAAGGGACCTCCTGTTCTAAAAAATCAAAAATTGTGGTATCATATCTGGGAACAAGGCAAGCGGATAAGCTAGTAAAGAATATCATGTTTTTCTAGAATAATGAAAATGACCAATAGCATAATTCAAGGCCCACAAGGCCTTTAAGCCATGTTATTCCTTGAAAGGGCAAACTTTTTCTTTACCATTTTTCTGAAATAGAGCCGAATGGAGCTGTTGTTGCTTGTTGTTATAAGCCCTGCGCGAATGGTCGCCTGGCACAATTATTGCATAAAATTACAGAATAATCATTATGGTTTCCCTACAATTTTCAACAGGGACAAATATCAAAATAGGAGCTAATCCCATGAAAAACAGAAAGTTAAAAAGTTTAGTTATCATTACTCTGATGCTTTTCTCCTTTGTTTCCATGATTCAAGCCCAAGCACAGATTTTGCCGCGGGATAAATACATCTTCTTTGAGCTATTTACCATGGTTTCCGGAACAAGCGAAGACGAAATGATGTTTATCGATTTCCCGATGTATCATTTTAATGCTGATCAAAAAACATTAAACTACCAGACAACACTGGAGCTGAGCGACACAACACAAATCATTTACGGCTCCGGCCTAGGCTTATCCGGCAGTGTCGGGAGCGGCGCGTCAACAGGTTTAAAATGCTACGACAATTTATCAGTGGCTGATCTTTTTGAAGCAGATACCAACGGAACGGTCAGGTTTAATCTTGAGGGTAACTGGATAACCCTTGTTCCCGGCCAGCAAATTGAAGAAACCATTCAAACAAATGCCTACAGAGGATTCAGGGGGGAATTAATTGTAACTCACCGAATACACAACTTGGGTATCTGGGACAAATCAGGGATATACGCTCCTAATATAACCCCCATACCCCAATTAACACCCACACCATTGATTTTGGGTGATGTTTCAGGCGATGGGGTCATCAATATTGTCGATGCCCTTATGGTGGCTCAATATTATGTGGGAGTGATTTTCGAAAATTTCCATGTTGAAGCAGGCGACGTAAACAAAAGCGGCAGAATCGATATTATCGACGCTCTTCTCATCGCCCAGTATTATATAGGTTTGATCGACGCCTTCCCCGTAAGTGTTGAACAAGCCTTCAAGGTCACGGAATTCACTTCCCAAAAATGGTATGGCGGCGTGGCGGGTTCCGGGGGAGGAACCGATTACAAAGGCCGGCTAAGCGTACTTGCCGTTCGTATAGATTCTGTTAGAGGTATATGGATTGATAATCGATATTATCAGCCTGGGGTGAAAAATCTGACCAATCCGGATTCAACTGTTTTATCAAGAGGCGATGAGGTGGAAATCACCTGCAAATACCGTTGGACACCGAACATTCCGGAAATCGGAATCCTTCCCAAGGAAGAGCCCCCCAAGGAAGAGCCCCCCAAGGAAGAGGGTCCTGAATACAATGGCGGCGCCCTGATTATTTACACCATCGATGGGCAGGAAAAAAGCTTTATTGTGGACAGGATAAAGGAACTGGATAGTATTTATTACCCTTGAGGGAATTTGAACATTCTCTAATGAACCAAATTATATACGCGGGGACGGTCAGAATACCCCAGGGCACTAGGTGTTAGGGATCGAAGCGTTACCCCGCAGTCCGCGGCAGGGAATCCAAGGTTCTTGCTTTGGATTTCCCGGTTGCTCCTGTTGACTGTTTTTCGGACGAGGAGTTTAAGCGGAGAGCCCGACCCGAAGGGGAACACCCAAAAAAAAATAATCAACCCTGATGATCTTTCAGAACGAAAATGCTATATTAACTTATGTCCATTTTAAAAGTCCATTCAATCGAAAGTTTTTCCACTCTCGACGGGCCGGGTATTCGCTATGTCATTTTCCTTCAGGGCTGTTCTTTTCGCTGCCACTATTGTCATAATATTGACACGCGGGCCTTTGACCAGGGTAAAGAGCTGTCCCATTCTGATATTATCTGGGAAGTCAGAAGAAACGCCGGATACCTGAAAGCGAACAGCGGGGGGATAACCGCGTCAGGAGGCGAACCTCTGGAACAAGCCGAGTCCTTGGTTCCCCTGTTCAGGGAGGTGAAGGGTCTTTCATTAACCACCTGCCTGGACACTGCCGGTTACATTCTGAATAACAGCGTCAAAAAGCTGCTGGATGTCACTGACCTTGTGCTACTCGATTATAAACACACAGATGAGGAGAAACACAAAATTCTGACAGGCCGCTCCAATAGGGTTGTAAAGGAATTTCACCGCTATCTTGAAGAAAGCGGAAAGAACTACTGGATACGTTACACCATCTTGCAGGGAATCAACGATAGCGAGGATGATATTTCAGGTCTTAAGGAAATACTGGACAAATGTCATTACCTAAAAAAAATTGATGTTTTACCCTATCATACTCTGGGGGTCCACAAGTGGAGGGAATTGAACATGGATTACCCCCTTGGGGATATGAAGCCCTTTGACCCGAAAAGGGCCAGGGAGATACAGGATTTCTTAAGCCCCTGGTGATTTAACCCGGAGCTGTTTAAAAAAAATTAAGTGGCAGATTACTCTTCATACCAATCAAGCACCTCAGGGCAATAGCCTTATAATTTTTGTATATGTTCAGCTGATGAATTTTGAGCGTTGCCTGCTTTCATTCCATTCCAGCAGGCCGGGCTTTTAGAACGCATGGATACAGTGAATGCCAATGAGCATTCACGTCAAATAGTGAATCCCAATGAGGATTCACGTCAAATAGTGAATGCCAATTAGCATTCACGCCACATAGTGAATCCCAATGAGGATTCACTATATACATACAGCCTATCCGGAAATTATCCGGCAAAAAACGTTTTGCTTTGCAATTTTTGATAAAATTGCAAACCATGGCTCCAATCCCTAACGCTTTTAACACAGCCGCGCCTGTTTGCTAAACAAATACTCATTTTTATAATTGTTTTGTCACTCTGAGCAACCACCCGCCGTCACTCCGAGTAACCACACAACGTCATTCCAAGCTGCCACCCGCCGTCATTCTGAGCAAAGCGAAGAATCTCATTTGGCAGAGGCTAATTGTATTCACAAACAAAAACCCCAAACCAAGCGAGATTCTTTTAGGACGCAGGAATAAAGTGAATCCCAATGAGGATTCACGCCATAAAGTGAATCCCAATGAGGATTCACGTCACCGAGCAGCAACGCGGAGCGTTGTGACCAGGCAGGCTGCATGGCCGAGCAATAAATGCGGAGCATTTATGACCAGGCCCCCGTCGTTCCTCCTCGGAATGACAAGTGGTTGAAACAGTATTCTTTTAGCGCGATTGCCCTGTCAAGCTCGTATCATAATATTGACTATTTTTCCATGAAATAGTAAATTCAAACAAGCTATGTGACTGGCGAATCGATGGAATAACCATCAGGGAGCATAGCCCTTTTCAGCCGCTCGCCTGGGTGCTTATTCTTTTAAAAAGGAGCACGCAATGAGCAATCTTTTACGTGAACATTCCCCTTTAACCCATTCCCAAACCTTTTTTCGAGGACGCTGGGATAAAACCATTGATCTAAAGGATTTTGTTGACCGCAATATAAGCCCCTATGATGGTGATGAATCCTTTTTGTCCGACGCGACCCCGCGGACCAAGGCCCTCTGGAACAGGGTTCTTGAGCTTTTAAAAGATGAACAAATGAAACAAGGCGTGCTCGACGCTGATGAGGATATCATATCAACCCTTACCTCCCATCCTGCCGCCTATATTGACAGGGACAATGAAATTATTGTGGGCCTTCAAACTAGCGCCCCGCTTCGCAGGGGAATAAAGCCCTTTGGCGGGGTGCGCGTTGTCGAAAAAGCCTTGAGCGAATTCGGTTATACCCTCTCACCTGCTATTGTCGAACTTTTTACCACTTTCAGAAAAACCCATAACGACGCGGTGTTTCAGTCCTATACTGAACAGATTAAGGCTGCCAGAAAAGCCGGGTATATTACAGGCTTGCCCGACACCTATGCCCGCGGCCGCATTATCGGTGATTATAGACGCCTGGCTCTATACGGCGCTGACTTTTTGATTCAGCAAAAAGAGGATGATTTACGGACCCTGGAAGAATATCCTTTTAATGAAGAAATTGTAAAACTTCGCGAAGAAGTGAGCGACCAGATTTCCGCCTTGCGGCTGCTCAAGGAAATGGCAGCTCTCTATGGTTTTAACGTGAGTAATCATGCTGAAACAGCCAAAGAAGCCATTCAATACACCTATTTCGCTTTTTTAGGCGCGGTGAAGGAACAGGACGGCGCGGCCATGAGTCTTGGTAATGTGAGCAGTTTTTTTGACATCTATATTGAAAGGGACATGAAGCGCGGACTTCTCAGCGAAGAAGAGGCCCAGGAGCTTATCGATGATTTTGTGATCAAACTGCGCCTGGTGCGACACCTGCGCCCCCAGGCCTATAATGATATTTTCGCCGGCGATCCCACCTGGGTCACCGAAGCGATTGGCGGTATGCTTGATGATGGCCGGCACAAAATCACCAAAACAGCCTATCGAATGCTGCACACACTTAAAACCTTGGGCCCTTCTCCTGAACCCAATCTCACGGTTTTATGGTCTCCCCGGCTGCCGGAAAATTTCAAGAGATATGCCACGAAAATGGCCATAGAATCCAGCAGCATTCAGTTTGAAAACGATGAATTAATGCGCCCCCTTGGCACTGATGATTATGGAATAGCCTGCTGTGTTTCCCTTCAGCAAATGGGCAAAAGCATGCAGTTTTTCGGCGCTCGTTGTAACTTGCCTAAAACTTTACTGCTGGCCATTAACGAAGGCCGCGATGAAATGACAGGTGAAAAAATGCTCGATGGTATCGAAGCCCTTTCTCCAGGGCCCTTAAAAATCGAGGAAGTGAGTTCACGGCTGCAGAAAGTACTGAAATGGCTGATCAAGCTCTATGTCGAGACCATGAATATCATCCATGCCAAACACGACCGCTATTATTACGAACGCCTGCAAATGGCCCTGCTGGATACCTTTGTGCAGCGGAACATGGCATTCGGCATTGCCGGTTTATCGGTCGCAACCGACTCCATGTCTGCCATCCGTTATGCCAAAGTAACACCCCTTCGCGACCAACGCGGCATTGCCGTGGATTTTGAAATTGAAGGTGACTTTCCCAAATATGGAAACGATGATGACCGGGCCGATGGCCGGGCCATAGACTTGATCCGTTTTTTTTCAGAAGAACTGAAAAAGCATACGATTTACAGGAACGCCACACCTACTCTTTCGATTCTCACTATTACCAGCAATGTGATGTACGGAAAGAAAACAGGCGCGACCCCGGATGGCCGAAAAAAGGGCCAGCCCTTTGCTCCTGGCGCCAACCCCATGCACGGCCGCGATGAAAACGGCGCTTTGGCCTCACTTAATTCAGTAGCCAAACTTCCCTATCAAAACTGCCTGGACGGTATATCCAATACCTTTTCTGTTCTGCCCTCCATACTCGGCAGTGAAGCAACTGAGCGCTCAAAAAACCTGATAGCCCTGCTGGATGGATATTTTATAAAAGGCGGGCACCACTTGAACGTGAATGTGATTGAGCCTTCCATGCTGAAAGACGCCATGGACCATCCTGAAAAATATCCCCAGCTGACCATTCGCGTAAGCGGCTACGCGGTTCATTTTAACAAGCTTTCACGGGAGCAGCAGGAAGAGGTGCTGGCCAGGACCTTTCACAAGGAAATGGGCTGAGGAGTGTTATCGTTTCTTGGTTCACCTATCCTGTCAATTTATTAAAATCACCGGTCAAAATCATCTGGCTATAGGGCCTTTAGCCCTATAGCCTCTGCATATCTTTCCCGAAAATGAACATCTCAGCCAAGTCGTAAAATCCAGCTAGCCTGCAAACTCCAGGTGAATACAACGCGCCTCAAAGGCCAGGCAATAAATCACAGAATTTCAGTCAAAAAAAAAGGCCTAGCTTCAGGGCAATCGCATTAAAAGAATATTGTTTCAACCACTTGTCATTCTGATAAGGAACGATGGGGGCCTGGTCATAAATGCTCCGCGTTTATTGCTCGGTGGCGTGAATGCTCATTGGCATTCACTATTTGGCGTGAATGCTCATTGGCATTCACTATTTGGCGTGAATGCTCATTGGCATTCACTATTTGACGTGAATCCTCATTGGCATTCACTATTTGACGTGAATCCTCATTGGCATTCACTATTTGACGTGAATCCTCATTGGCATTCACTGTGTTCCTCCTACCTTGAAGAATCTTGCCAGGTTTGGGGCTTTTGTTTGTGAATACAATTGGCCTCTGCCAAATGAGATTCTTCGCTCCGCTCAGAATGACGGTGGATGGTTGCTCAGAATGACGGTGGGTGGTTGCTCAGAATGACGGTGGGTGGTTGCTCAGAGTGATAAAAGAACTATAAAAATTATCTCTCCATTGCCCTTGGCCTAGCTTGACAATTCTTGTAAAAAAAGTTTTTATCCTATTATGTCTGGCAAAAAAAGAAAAACCCGCAAACAAAAGCAAAGAAGCACTGGTTCTGAAAAAAAAGTCCGAGTGCTCACATCCAGAGCCTTGATGGTAATCGATAACAAGCCTATTCGAAGAAAAGCCATTTCAAAATGCAAGAATATTCTCAAGAATTTTTACACAGTAAAACAGGAAATCAATTATTTTGAGTCAGAGGACACACCTGCCTATACAAAGTGGCTGAATTCAACCTTTGGCGCTGAAATATCCAGTCTACGGGAATTAAAGGAGGACTTTCATAAGTTACAAGAATTCGTTACCTTGGTTAACAAATTCAGACATTTAAAAAACCTCAGTTATCATAAGGCCTTTCAACTGGTGGTGGAACTGCAAAAAAATCCTGAAAAACTTAATGAAGAGCTGGAAAAGCTTCAAAAAAAACGCTTTAGCTTTCTCTATGATGACTATGATGAGCCCTATGATGACGATGATGATGACGATGATGACGATGATGATGATGACTGTGCTCCGCCATCCATGGAAGAACTGCACGAGCAATTCAGGAATTTGCTGGCAAGCTTTGGAAAAAAAGATGAAGAAGCTGTTTTGAATGATCCTGAGTTATATCGTTCCATGTTCAGGGAATTCATCGCGACCCTGTATCCCGATGATTTTAGTGATGATGATTTTAATGGCGATGATGACTATGAGGACGAGTTTGATGAAGAAGATTTTGAAGAAAAAAACAAAATTGAAGCTGATTATCAAAACCGGCTGAAAAGCCTATACAGGACCTTGGCCTTTAAACTTCATCCTGATAATGGCACGCAAAGCGAAATAAACAAGGAATTATGGTATCAGGTTCAGGAAGCCTATCAGAACAATAATCTGAAAGAATTAGAAAAAATACGCGCCCTCCATGGTTACCATGAAGAGGGATTTTCCGAAAAACATTCAGTTTCCGAAATTCTTGAGCTCCACGAGGAACACAAATTTCAATTAAGACTTCTGCGGCAAATTCATCGTGAATACAAAGAAATAATTTCATGGAATTTTACAAAACGCAAGGACAAGGGCAAATTGAAAAAATCCATTTCAAAACAAATAAACTCGGAAATAAATTACTGGAAAAATCAAAAAGAATATTATCAGAGCATGATCGAAAAATGGAAAGCACCTCCGCAACCACAAAAAACAAAAAAAGGCTCAGCTACCGCTAAAAAAAGACATAATGAACAGATGCCGGGACAGCAGGAGCTGCCTTTTTAAAACACTATGGGCAGCTGTAAATTAATAACTGATTATCCGGCAATAAGATCACCACTCGGCAATTTTATGCTTCAGGCATAACCTCAGTTTTGCAAGAGCCTCGATTTAATGTACTAAACAGCAGTCCAGAATTCCAAAAACCATGTAATCAACAGTGTTAGCTGAATATAAGCCAAGTTCAGGAATAACCGGTTAAAAGAAATCACTATTACGGTAGCTTATCTTTCAAAAGCCTTTGCCGTATAAGCTCCGGCTTTCTGAATCTGGATTCATAATCATCCCTTTTCAGAAATCCATTTCCACTCCGAAATGATATATATTTCACGGCCCCTTCGGAGCAAGCATAATAATTATCATCAGTGTAAATAATATAATCATCTGTATTCAGGCTAAGGATTGTGGCTATTCTTTTTTCTTCAACAGGGTCCCAAATAATAATAGCATCGCCAGTGATGGCATAGATTCTACTGTCAAGGGGATTCTGAATAACACTTCGGAGGGGATGAAGGGGATCTCCCATTTTGCAAATTCTTTCACCTGAAGAAAAATCCCAGATATTTATGATTCCATCATTCCTTGATGATATGATCCATGGATTTTTCTTACTGAACATGAGCGAATTGATTCTGGATCCTTGTTCATTTAAAGTCTTTATGTTTTCTTCGGTTTCAACATTCCAGACATTAATATTGTGGTCGTAGTTGCCGGAAGCCAGAAACCTGCTGTCAGGACTGAAAGAAATCTGTGAAACCGGTCCTGCTTGAGTATCAATTGTCCTAACAAGGTCAAATGCCGGGATATCACGAATAAGAATTTCACCGCTTTCCCCGGCAGAAGCCAAAGATTTTCCGTCAGGGCTAACGGCAATATCATATATGCTTCCCGTTTGTCCTGTAATATGTTTCAAAAATTTTCCAGCTTGCAAATCCCATACTTTCATGTAATTCTTGTAGCTGGTAAATAAATATTTGTCATCAAAGCTTATTATAGAAGATCCAGATAATTCATAATTCCCTTTAAAACTTTGCAAATTTTCTTTTAATTCAAAATCCCAGGTTTTTATGCTGCCATCTCCGCTTGAGGATACAATTTTATTTCCATCAGCAGTCATCGTTAATGTAAAGATAACGGAATCATGCCCATGGAGAACATTTTTTAATGCCCCTTCAGTCATGTCCCAGATCCTGATATTTTGATCAATATTCGCAGTAATCAGATACCTGCCCGCGGGATGCATTGTCATCCGCAGCGGTACATTAATATTATTGCCGATAGAGAATATCTCCTTCTGTGTTGGAAGATGATAAAGGCTGAGTTCTTTATTGACAGCTGACACGATATATGAATCATCATGGCTTAAAACCATGGCATGACCCGAAGCAGCTTCTCCCTTATGAAAAAACCTGTGAACCATTCTAAAATTCAATAAATTCCATATGATAACAGAACCATCGGAACTGCCGGAAATGAAAAACTTGTTATCAGAAGTACATTCAATTGAATCAACACTTTTAGTATGAATATTTAAAACTCGTAAATGCTTTCCGGAATCAAAATCCCAAAGGTGTATTCTACCATTGGCATCGCCCGAAAAAATATATTTACCATCAATACTGATCGAAACAGACTCAACCGAATAAGTATTATCAATTTCCTTCAGCAGATTGAATTCGGGAATCGTCCAAACCTTGATTTTTTTATCATCAGAACCTGTCACAAGAAGTTTTCCATCCCGGGAAAAAATCAAGGAATTGATGGTTTTTTCATGAGCTGAAATTGTTTTAACAAGTTCTCCGCTCTTGATACTCCAGAGCAACAATTTGCCCTGTTTATCGGCATGAATTATGAGGGAACCATCTTTTGTCAATATCAATTTGTTTACCGATCCCGAGTTTATACTTCTGAACAAAGCTCCTGTTCTGGTCTCATGAATTTCAATGGTTCCATCTGAACCAGCTGACACGATATACTTGCTATCTTCGGTAAATTTAACAGATACAAGCGAAAAAGAATAATCATTTTTTGCAGCACAACGCAAGGTGGTTAACAAAAAACCGGTTTTTCTTTCCCATATTTTAATAGAATTGCCTGAGCTGCTGCCTGTTAGTATATATTCATTATCAGGACTCACGTCAACGCATTTTACTCCATTGAAATCTCCATTTTGAATGATCAATTCCGGCTCCTGTGAAAAGGCCATGAGACTCATAACCAAACCAACAAACAGGGTAAGATAAAATTTCCCCATGCTTAATCTCCTCAATCGATTTGCCTGTTTTTTTCCAGGTTCCGCATAATGGCAGAAACCTGTTCCGGGATCTCAAACCCCTCGACTTCGGCTTTTTTCAGATATTCGTAAGCCTTATCTGCGTAATCATTCCCCTTATTCAAATAACATAAACCTGCAAAGTAATAAATATAGGATTTCTCTTGAACATGATTTTCAGCCAAAAAAATATTTTCAAGACTGTCATCATAATCTTTTATTGAAAAATAGGTATGAGCCAGAAGAATATGAGAATCAGCAAGGGTTTTTTCCTCAAGAATATCTTTAGCCAAAAGATCTTGCACAATCGAAATAACTTTATCAAAATCATTCTTGAAATAATAGAGATGAGCAAATTTTAATTGAAGGTTATTTATATCATCGCAATGGTCCAATGCATTGTTTAGGATTTCCACGGCTCTGTTAAAATCGCTTTTTTCATAACAATCGGATAATAAAAAATAAAAGGATGAAATATCATTTTTTATATCTATCGCTTTTTCAAGATAATCGATGGCTTTTGAATAATCCTGTTTGTTATAATTGATATTACCAAGAAAATAATAAACATAGGCATGACCCGAATAAAGTTCAATTGATTTTTCAAAGGCTACCATGGCTTCAATTATTTTTTTATTTACATAATTCTGAAGCCCCGAAAGAAACAAATCAAAGGCTTTTTCTTCATCTGGTTTAATAAAATCAAGCTCATCATTGATGTAGAGCTCAGTATCATCAACAATCTCATCATTACCATCCCAGCCCTTTCGCCAGGGAAGATCTGTCTGTGCTAAAATTCGGTAATAAGCTTCAATGGCCTCATCCCTTTTTTCATTTTCAGTTAATGAGGATGCAGCCCAGAACATCCTTCCCGCAACATAATTAATAGCGAACTCCCTCCAGGAAGTGTAAAGCTGCTGAATTTCTTTTGCAACCGGCAGAATTATTTCCCAGGCTTCATCCTCAGTAATAAAGTTAACTTGATAAGCCCACCGAGTTACATTAATACATCGTGCCAAATCCCATGCTCGTAAACTGCGCCCTTGTGTAATAGCTTCCGTATGAGCTGCCAAATAAAATTTTTTAACTGAATAATAGGAATAACCATTATCATATGCCAGATCAGGTATTGATGATTCAGGATGGCTTTTCATTAATTCCAAAATTTCATTATAGGATTCCGAATGCCCCCCTTCCCTGACCCGGGCGATGGTATCAAAAAATTCTTCGCGGCTAGTTGTACTCCAACCATCTTTCAGAATATTAAGGCTTGTTATTTTTACATTCCGACAGAAGGCATGAGGCTCCAGAGTATCATGCCTCCCGCTATTGCTTTCATTTAATATTCCGGATAAAGCAATGGCCCAATATTTTTCTCTATCCAGGGTTATTTCATCGGTTTTAGGATTACGGTAAAATAGATAATGTCGCGAAGTATTCATTGAGGAATAACCATTCGAAGCGACCAAGTTGTCACCAGAATCATAGGCATCGATTGCAAAATAATATAAACCATTGGATTGAAGCATAAGAGGTATTGTATATTCATTAACAAATATTTTCTCAGATACAAAAACAGGTTCATCAAAATAAATTTTCTTTTCCAGATTAGGAATTTTGAACAAATCCTTGGATATAGATTTTGGTATATTGACTGTGGTTCCAGCATACCCAATAGCATAGTTAATTGGATTGCTTTTCTCAAAAGCCCAATATATCTTTATGGAATAATAATCAACTCCTTCCAGAGCTTTCCATTTGAAGGTGGTTTGATCTAGTGGAACCAAATATCGATTATCAGGATATTTAATATCCAATTTCTTTGCCAGAAAAATTGTATATCCTTTATTTGCATAATAATCGGAGAAAGTAAAACCAATGCTTTTTCCTGCATAAAAACCTTGATCATTCTTGCCTATACTTATAAAATACTTAGCACCTATTTCAAGTGCGGATAAATCATAATAAACCATTCCGTTAGAATCACTGACAGAGGATATGTCCAGAACATAATCAGAACCATCATGCTTTAAAAGGTCTATTGTTAACCCATTGACATCGGAGGCTCCATTTTTCAAATGAATATAAAATGGGAGATTAGTTTCAGTCACCTGGGCCGTTGTTTGCTGGTTTAAATGGGCATCATGGAACGAAGCCGTGCTACACGATAAAAAAAGGGTAAATAAAAATAAAAAACTAAATATGTATTTCATTATTTCTCTCTCAATTTATTCAGATTTAATTATTGCCGTTAATCAATTGATTGCAATATGAATTCGGACCTGTTTACACCATAACTGATAATCAAGAAATTATTATCCTTGGATATCAATCCTTTGTAATCAATACTGACATATAACATTTATACAACATTTCCAGCTTGTTCCTCAAGCACATTAATGTGAACCATTCTTGATTAAATGTATTTGTTTAGCTGGTTGTTACGTTGGGCGTTTCCTGCTTTCATTTCTTTACAGCAGGCCAGGCTTTCCATAACTCCGCTTCGCTTCGAAATCCTTTGGTTGCATTCGCGAGCAATAAATGCGTAGCATTTATGA
>JAFGWI010000160.1 GCA_016937215.1 Spirochaetales bacterium
GATCAAAAATTAAGAAGTAAATTGCGAATAGCACTTACAGAGTGGGCTATTCAGAATCCTTCTGAATATTTATTGCTTTTAGACAAGATTTTCTTTTGTAACGACCCACAAATACAGGAAGATCTATCATCTGTGATGCTGGGAGTTGCCAGTCGGTTAAAGAAGAAAAAGAAAACAAAAGCCTTTGCAGAATGGGCATTAACCAATATCTTTTCAAATCTCGAAACTCAACGAAACGTTGTTGTTAGGCAAGGATTTCGAACAATTGTTGAAAGAGCTTTTCAATATGGTACAATAAGTAAGGAAGAGGTTGATATTTGTAGGCCTAAACCGATGGGCAATATCGCACTTATCCCTTTAGACATTGAGTATTTAAAATTACCTAAAGAAGAATTTTATCCTATTGTTCACGATCTTGCCTGGTATGTAATTAAAAAATCATACGACGATTTTTTAGAATACCCGTCGTCAATATCAGGTAAAACAAAAAATAATGATTGTAAAGAAGCTCAAAATCTTATCCAGAAATACTGGAAAGAATACAAAATTAAAGGATTATATGCACATGGTTGGGCAATGGCTGCAGCAATTGGGTATATAAAATCGCTCGGGTTAACCAGATTTAAAGGGAATGGGTTTACTGATGCAACTCACGGCAGCAAAAGTGAAACTTTTACTTACGAGGAAAAATATACATGGTTAGCGGTTCATTATCTTCAAGGTTATCTTTCTGATTATATTCCAATGAAACAATGGTCAGATAATCGTGAATTTGTAACTGACTATACTCAAATTACCGATATACCTAATCCTGCTGAGTTCATTATTGACTTGAAAAAAACTGAAGAGCAATCATTCAAATCAAAAGCCTGGATAATTAAAGAAATGCTTTCAAAAGAATTGGAAACAGAAATTGAAATAAAGGAAAATCTCGCCAATTGGGTCAATGAAGAACCTGCTTTAGATTTTAAAAAATGGCTAATCTTCGATTCCGAAGATTTTGAAATCAAAGATAGAACGTCGAAATGGATTGCATTGTACAACCACACCAGTCTCCATGACTCCAAAGAAATAGGCTATACATTTTTAGATTCAAAAGCTTGTTTAGTACACAATAAGAATTTAAAAAAATTAATAGCTATTATGACCAAAGAACCAGACGAATTGAAACTAACTTTTAACATGGATAGTCTTATCGCCACTCCCCGAACGAATATATACTGTAATCCTACAGATATTGTTTGGATGTCATGGATTGAGGAAGATGGGAATTCTTATGCATTTGATATCGATATATCTGGACAAGAAAAAGAGTTAAAAGTTACTTTGACAAAAGTAGTAAGAAATACCACCGAAGGAGAAGATTTTTTTGTATTGCCATCAAAAGGAATTAGGGAAATGATTGGTTCGTATGAAATAGCTGGAGAAGAATTAAAAAACACTAATCAAGAAACCATCGCATTTATTCATAAGCTATCAATGGGATTCCATAAGGATAATCAAGAAATGGTTTTAGTTGATAAAGAAATATTTGATACAGCCATCGAAGTAGAAGGATATTGTCTTGTTTGGTTTGTTACAATTTTTAAAGAAAAAAACCCCTTAAATGACGCACTGCCAAATGATTTTCATGTCCGAAGATCAAGAAAATATTTTGTGTGGGGGAATAATGATGATTTGAAAACAGTGAAATTTTGGGATGAAGAATTTACAAATGTAAGGGATGATGAAAGACGTGATAGTCTTTTAACAGATTCATAACATTTTTCTAAATTAGATAGCTGAATAGCCATCATATAATAGAAAGTTTCATAAAATTGAATTGTATTTTCAGAATCGCATTTTCACTCCAGCAACAACGCCTTCTGCATCAACATTTGATTGTTGGCGTAAAATGGTACATCGGTATTGCCGAGGATGGTTGCCGGAACGTTGGTTAGTTCGGGCAGATTGTCCAAGGGAACGATGACGGTTTTGGCGCCGTTTTCTGACAGCATGGTGATTTTATCGGCAAAGTTAATGGCACGCTCAACCGCTCCACCCACCGAAATGTTTCCCAAAACGGCCAGACCGGGTTTCAGGTTCTTTTTGTAGATGGATGAAATAATGGCGAGGTAAACTGCCGAGCCGATTCCGGTGGATACCTGCGCTCCCAGCAACGTTGAAACCTGAATGGTAATATCAAAATTGCTTAATGAATGTTGCTGGTTCATAATGGTTTTTTCATTGGCTTTAATGTATTGGTAGGTGTTTTTAATGTTTTCCTTTACCGGATTGCTGCCAACGCCTGAAATAAACAGTTTTCCAGAACCGGGCGATGTGATGGCTTCAACTTTTACCAAAGCCCCGTGCTCGCCGTCGCTGGTACTGGTATAGCAAACGCCCGGTTGTAAAGGTGTATTTTCAATAATATGCGAGCCTTTTTCCTCGGGCAGACCAACAAAAAATTCCTCTTGTGTTTCCTTATCGATGTAAGAAAAATTGGTATCCCAGAATTCCATCCCGCCGATTCTTTTCAGTTGCTCCTTTACCCTGCGGCGCATTTCCATGGCCAGTTCCAGGTATTCTTTTACATCCTTTTTGGTGAAATTTCCATCGGGGTGCATCAGTTTTATGAATCCCGATACCGTTTTGCGGACAGGTTTGGTATCGCGTTGTTTCAGGTGCGAACCGAGCGAAAAGTGTTTCTCCAGCGCATCGGTATAGGTGAATTTCCGGAACGATTTCAAACACTCCGAAAAATAGTCGGTGCTGAACCCAAA
>JAFGWI010000161.1 GCA_016937215.1 Spirochaetales bacterium
AATATTTAGAAGCAGTCTAGGGGTTTTCAACTGTTTTATAAGGGATTTAAATAAAAAAATGATGAAAATAGGTGCGGAAAGTGGGTTTGATTCAATACTTCGTTCAGAATCTAAAGAAAAAAATGATGAAATAATTTTTAAAATAACTAAACAAGATAAGTTTAAAGAATTTAAGTTAACAAAATCGGAATTTTTAAATATAATCCATAAATTACAAGAGTATCAGACTTCAGATGATATTATTTTATATAATTCAAATTATTATGAAATACTTGTTAGAGAAGAATCACGATTTTCTTTTGGTTTGCGACATAAAAATGAGCCATTAATTCAAAATGATCATGATAATGGTATAAAATATGAACTATCATCACCTTCAAATGAATATTTAATATTTTTATTAAATAAAATAAATGAAATAAATTCAGATAAAAAATTCCTTAAAATATATACACCTGTAAATTTTTTTTGGGTAAAAATAGAAGAATTAGGTGAAAATGCTGATATTTTTGACGTAGTAAAAATGCATTTATTTAGATATCCGACTTTAAAAATTTATTCAAACAACAATTTAAATTTTGAACAATTAAAAAAGCATTCTATGTCATTTATATTTAATTTAAGTTATAATTCAGAGTATACAATTGTTCCACAAAGGTATATTGATGATATTTTTCGTTTTAGAAATCCAAGGACAAAAAAACGATGTCCTTTGAATGAAATCGATTCACCAAGAAGATTTTATTCAACAGATTTAATATATCATTATCAAATGGCCTTATCATCTAATAATCCTTTTTTAGAATATATATCATTTTTTCATGTTGCAGAGCATTTTTTTGAATCTGTTTTTAGCGATGAATTAATTTTAAAAATTAAAAATGATTTAACATCTCCTGGATTTTCTTATAGAAGAAAAAGGGATATTAATGGATTAATTAAATCAATATCAAAAGCTATTCAGTTTAGAAATGAAAAAATGATTTTTAATGAAAATGAAGCTTTGAAATTAACACTTATGAAATTTGTAAAATTATCTGAAATTCAAATTTCATTAAATGATTACGAACCTACTTTGATAAATTATTATAAAACAACTTTAGTTCCTTTTTCAAACGGATCACGAATTAATTTTGAAGAACATGAAGAAAATAGAATTTATAAATCAATTGCAGATAGAATTTATAAAACAAGAAATGCATTAGTTCACAGTAAAGATGGTGATAAATCAAGATATAAACCATTTTTTGATGATAAAGATCTATTGCCTGAAATACCTTTAGTACGTTTTATAGCCGAAATGATTATAATTGGTAGTTCTAAGCTGATTGAATAATAAACAGTTTTCAAAGCACATCCATGTACTATGAAAAAGCTTAAGACTATAAAGTCAAGTACTGAACATAACTAAAAGTTTAAACGCTCCGCTTCGCTCCGGGCTCCGCCCAATTTTCGCCCTTGTATTTAGCAACAAATTGGTTTATTATTTTAATGAAAAATTTATTTGAAAAGAACTACTTTGGATAAATACTGGGCAAAAACTGCGTAAACTTTTTGGCCGTTATAGGCAATACCGCGCCAAGCTGGTTAAAAAACTAATATAAATAAAGAATAAGCGGTCTTAAAATCCCCGCACCTCAAGAAGCCCGGCGTCCATGCCGGGCTAATAATAGAGAAAATTATACAACATCCTGTAACATTAACCTACTTTTCGTTTGTAAATACGTATTGCGAATAGATATGTTATAACCAGAGTGATTAAGCACCATGCCAGAGCAACCCAAATTTCGTTTTCGATTGGAGATTCAGACAATAGTGCACGGATGGTGTTTACAATCGATGTTACTGGTTGATTTTCGGCAAAAATGCGAACTACTGTTGGCATTGATTCGGTAGGTACAAACGCCGAACTGATAAACGGCAAGAAGATTAATGGATAAGAGAAGGCACCAGCGCCGTCCACAGATTTCGCAGACAGCCCTGCAATTACAGCGAGCCAGGTCAACGCCAAAGTAAACAATGCGAGTATACCAGCAACGGATAGCCATGACAGTATCCCCGCCGATGAGCGGAATCCCATAATGAGCGCCACAAGTATTATGACAATAACGGAAATTGCATTTGAAACCAGTGCGGTTAGCACATGCCCCCAGAGCGCTGAAGAACGTGCAATCGGCATGGAGCTAAACCGTTCAAAAATGCCTCTTTGCATATCCATAAACAAACGATAGGCAATATAAGCAGTCCCGCTTGCAATTGAAATGAGCAGCATTCCAGGTAGCAGGTAGTTCACATAGTTATCAGTTCCGGCTTGAATAGCACCGCCAAGAACATAAACGAAAAGCAGCATCATCACGATCGGCGTGATGGTCACTGTGATAATGGTGTCCATGCTGCGGAGAATATGACGCATGGAGCGTCCGAGCATTACGCTCATATCACTAAAGAAGTAGTTATTGCTGGTTTTCATTTGTCTCTCCCCTTTTTTTGCCGATGATAGCAAGGAATATCTCCTCCAATGTCGGCTGTTTTTCCACATACTCCAGTTTTGAAGGCGGGAACATTTTTTTCAGCTCGTCGAGTGTGCCTTGTGCAATGATGGTCCCTTCATGCAAAATGGCGATGCGTTCAGCAAGCTTTTCGGCCTCTTCCAGATACTGGGTTGTCAGAAACACTGTCACCCCACTATCAGCGAGCTTTTTAACGTTAGCCCAAACCTCGATGCGTGCCTCAGGGTCAAGTCCAGTGGTGGGCTCATCGAGAAAGATGAGCTCCGGTTTTCCCACAAGACTCATGGCAATATCGAGCCTGCGGCGCATACCACCGGAATAGGTGGAAACTCTGCGGTCGGCTGCGTCGCTTAGACCGAAACGCTGAAGTAAATCATCCGCTACTTGACGCAGACTTTCGAGATGCCGCAGCTTGGCTATCAAGATCAGGTTCTCCCGCCCAGTCAATATCTCATCTACAGCGGCAAATTGCCCGGTAAGGCTGATCGCCTGTCTTACATGGGCGGGTTTTACCCTGACATCGAAGCCGTTGACGATAGCGGTTCCACTATCTTGTTTGAGAAGCGTAGTGAGAATTTTGACAATTGTCGTTTTACCCGCGCCATTGGAACCAAGCAGCGCAAAAATAGTGCCCTTTTTCACCTCAAAATCCACGCCTTTTAGTACAGGAAGCTTCTTATAGGACTTTGTCAGCCCTGTTACTAGAATTGCATTTTCCATCACAATACCTCTTTCACTTTGCTTTATCTGTATGCTTCTTCATTGACTTAGCAACTTCTTGGCCGACGGATTCTTGACAGAGATCAGCGTAAGTTTTCAAATCTTTGATCAAATCGTCACAGAAAGCCGCTACGTCGTTGCCCGTTACCTTGAGAATATCTTTCCCCGATGCAGCGCCTTCTTCAAACAGATCGACAATCCCGGAGAGTAAGCCCGTCCCCTCGGTGAGTTCGACGGGTCCGACCTTAAAGAGGTATTTCTGGATCTCTTTATACACTATTTGATAATCGCCCGGGAGCGCTTTGACGCGCGCCATATGACTTCGCCACTGCTTTTTCCCTTCGATGATGTCTTGTATGCTCATATCTTCCTCCTATCTGCCTAGCTTCTTTGCGATATTGTTATTGAGTTGCCTGCGCCACTTGTCACGAAAGGACATAGCTCCTTCTTCGCCGGCTAGTGCTGAACAGAAACCTTTGATATCGTCACCTAAAACCTCTTGGACACTTTGACCTTCTGCCGACGTTTCTTCGAGCAAGCCGAGTACACCGTCAAAAATAGGCATGAGATTACGACCGGTTAAATCAGAATTTGGCCAAAGATTAGCCTTAATTTCTTCCCATGCCGTTTGATACTCACGCGGCAGCTTTTTGGCTCGCGATTCAAAATTTTTCATTTCTTTGGTCATGTCCCTGCCTGTAATTTTATCCCAAAATTTCATTGTACTTGCTCCTTTAGCTCGTGAATTTTTGATGATACAAACTCCCATTTTTCCCAGAACCTCTGCAGCTCCTTACGCCCCTCTTCGTTGAGCTTAAAAAACTTGCGCGGTGGTCCCTTATCCGAGGGCTTCTTGGTAATCTCTACCAATTTGTTTTTTTCTAGGCGTATTAGGATAGTATAGACTGTTCCATCCACAACATCCGTGAAACCGAGGGCGTTCAGCTGCCTCGTGATTTCATAGCCATAGGTTTCTTTGCGGTTTATGATTTCAAGGACGCAGCCCTCAAGCACGCCTTTGAGCATTTCCGTTAGGTTTACCAGCACAATCACCTCCTTACTATTCTGTAACACTGATAATCTGTATTACTTACTACAACTATAAAGTACTACTTAGTAACCTAGATGTCAAGATATTTCGGTAAAAATATGCTATAAATAAGAAAATCGCCTTCGTACGTCCTGTACTTCGGCGGTGAGGCGCGGGGATTTAAAGAAACTGGAACCTGAAGATGGTGCGGTACAGCCCATAACAAGGAATATGAGGTTACGCCTTCGGCTTCACCCAAATTGCCTCTGGTCGCAGGCTCCCGACGGCAACTTCTCATATTCCTGAAACGTTATATCGAATTTTTGGGTTGGCATATTTTTAATAATCTTTCAAAAATTTTTATTTATTCTATGAGTTTTTTTGCTAAAGAAATTACTTTTAAAAATACCATTTTAAGTTTTTTCAAATATGTTTTCCAAGTATGATTTTCTAAATTTGGAATCCCTTATTTTTTACATTTCTTTATCATGGTTTTTCATTGTTGAATAATTTCAGTTTTCCAAGAAATATTATATTTTTTTTTGCAATCGATTTGTTTCAACTATTTTTTACCTTTTTCTCATAAAATTTTGAAAATCAATATTAATTGAAACAGAAAA
>JAFGWI010000162.1 GCA_016937215.1 Spirochaetales bacterium
CAGGTTGAACCCCGCCATGGAAGCCAGTGATGATAATCCCCCCAGATTTGATGAACCGTTTGAGGTTTGCGGCACCAGTGTGGTGGACGCGGTAAACTGTTTGGGTGAAAGAATGGCAATTGCCAGACCTGCGAGGGTAAAAATGATCAATGTACGCAGAATCATTTTTCGTCCGTCCCAAACTTTTTTCAGCAATTCAATCAAATCAATTTCATCATCGCTATGAGTTGTTTTGTTTTCCTTATAATTATCTCTCATAAATCTAATTTATAAACGCACATAAGGTAAAGATGTTTTGCTCTGCAAAAGGTTGCGTTTCATTTTTTTATTTTTGGTTCTTGTACTGTTTTTTTCCCAAAGCAATTTTTAAAAAAAACAATTCGGTTTTTTATGTTTGTTTATTTATCTCATAATGGCTGCTATTGCCACTGCAATCGACGAAAATGTACTGGCAATGGCCAGCCACTGATTGACATTTCCATTTTCTTTCTCCGGCTTTTCAGGAACAATAATTTCGCTGCCCGGAAGCACTTTGGGGTATCGTTTTATAATAAACCCTCTTGTTGAGGCTGTGGCCCCGTTGGCGTATTTTATGTAGGCTCTCCTGCGCAGGGCTTTGGCATCAAAACCGCCACTCCGTTCGATATAGGTTTTAAATCCCACTCCCTTTTCGTAGGTTAAGGAAAATGGATTTTGCACACTGCCGCTCACCTTTACGGTTTGAATATATTCAGGAATAAACAGCACATCGCCGTGGTGCAGAAGAAGGTCGTTCTGGCTCCCGGGGGTGCTGAGGATGGAAGGTAAATCGATGGCTACATTTTCAGTTCCCAAAATCACATTCGAACGCTCAAAAGTAGCTCCTTCAGCAAAGGCAAACTGTGTGAGTCCTCCGGCCATTTCAAGGAGATCGGAGATCCGTTGCCCCTTCCGGCTGATGGCGTACTGACCGGCGTATTTTACTTCGCCTTTTACAGTCACTTTTCCCACATTTCTGAACCCGGGCGCCTGCCGCACCGAAATCTGGTCAAAAGGCTGCAGGACAAACCGCGAGTCCTTTGACTGGAGACGAAGGTTGCGGTCGAGTTCAAAGGTATAAATATGAACCAGCTGGTCGTTTATTTCAGCAGCTTCTTTATAGGAAAGTCGGCGTGCCACTTCAATAAAGGTACTGTCGGCGCCTTCGGTAAATCCGTCGGAAAGAAAAATAGCATCACCCAGTGTCATCCCTTCGGAGAAAGCAAATTCCCCGGGGCTAATCACCTCTCCCGAAACCATAATATACTGCTCCTCCTGCAGGTCGAAAATTGATTTAACGAGCACACTGTCTTCCGGTTGCAAAACAATATCCGAACGGTGATTTATCACATCTTCCACAACAAAAGGGATACTGGATTTGGTTTTATCCGGATTTTCGCGGGTAATGGTACCTCGGTTCATAAACGCATCTTTTTGAAGGCCTTCTGCTTTTTGAATCAGTTCTGATAAAACCAGGCCCTCTTTCCACTGGTACTCACCGGGTTTGTAAACCGCGCCACTGATGATGACCCGGTTTTCAAATTCATCCCTGATTGGGCGGCCAACCACTTTGTCTCCGTCGTTCAGGGTGGTAATCGCAGATTCTTCCTGCAACACATCAATAATACGTGTTCCCATCTGGGTTTTCCGGTACACCTGCACCTGCCCTCTGTAGGCTTCTCCGGTGAATCCACCTGCAAACTGAAACAGGTCCTCCAGAGTTTCCCCTTCTTTAATTTCGAAACGTCCCTTTCTTCTGAACTCTCCGTCTACTTCCACCTGTTTTTCCAGGGGGGGAATAAAAATAATATCCCCGTCGTTCAGAACAATATTGTCGGAAGGATCGGCATGAATCAGAAATTTATAGATGTCGACGGTGGAATACAATTCGTTGTTCCGGATAATTTTGATGTTGCGGAATGAACCAATGGTATCGGGTCCGCCGGAGAGATACAAGGCGTTAAAAACCGTTGCCGTTGCCGGGAGCGTATATGTTCCGGGAGTGGTTACCTCGCCCACCAGGCTTACTTTTATCGACCGCAGTTCGCCGATGTTAATCTGAGCAAAGGTTTGCGGATTATTCCCTGCCATGTCGGCATAAATAGAGGTAAGCCTTTGTTTGATTTTGTTTTCAGCATCGGTAAATTTCATTCCTGCAATATAAACCGGCCCCACATCGGGGATAATGATTTGGCCGCTTGGATTCACAGTTAACTGGTAGTTGTTTTGCGAATTTCCCCAGATATTGATGATGATTTGGTCGCCAATTCCAACTTCATAATTTTTGGGTGTCTGAAAATTAAGACCGGGTTCAAAGGTGAGGCTTTTATTGTTAAAAAGATAGTAGCCGAAAATATCTATCCCGGTTTCGGTTTCGGTTTCGAAAGAGTCTTTTCTTACCGACCAGTCCTTATCCCATTGTGTTTCGAGGCTGTCTTCCTGAAAAGGGTTTGCCTGCAAACTGTCGGCAGGGCCAAAACCTTCGCGCAAGCGTTGCTGAAAATCTCTGATTTGTATTTCTGTTGCACCTCTTTGCCGTGCCAGGTTTATGGCTTCCTGTTCGGTCAGGCCCGATTCCTGTATTTCTTTTCTGATGCGGTTGATTTCATCATCAGACAATTCGTTTACATTCACCGATCTAACCTCCTGCCCGGTAACCGACAACCCGAATAAAAACAAAAGTATTAAAATGACTGTTTTCTGCATTTTCTATTTTTCAAAATAGTAATATATTAAAAACTAACTTATTGACCCATTTATTATATGTTTGCGAATTGTTCGAAGCCACAAAAGTATAATTTTCTGACAAACTACGGGGGGGCAAGTCAATAATATTCAGTTTGATAAAACCAGACCATTCTGTTTATGAAGGAATAACAATAAAATGGGGATTCTTGCTGATATTTTTAATGTCAACGGGCAAGGAAAGTGTTATAAATAGCTACAGCTCCGCCTCCTCGGTTACAGCAAACTATAACTTTCAAGACATTTTTATAATCTTAACGAGTAAATAAATTACTCAAAAACCGTCGCAAGATATAAAATGAATTCTTTTTCCCATAAAAAAGCAGGGATAAAAATCGGATTTCATTTTTTGTTTGGCAGGCTAAAAAGTATCATCAAAAATTCTGTCTTAAAGATGGTGTGAAAAAAATATTTAAAGGTCTTATATTTTCAGGGTTTGGAAGCATAAATGCGTACAAATGAATAAAAAAATACTTTCAGGTTTTTATCATAAGTTCAGCATATAGTCTTAAAATCAAACGTTTCTGCCCCCATGTTTCAATTTCATGTGTCTTTTTGATTAAAAATAATTATTACTTTTACAGCACATTAATAAAAACTATGAACGTGTTAGCCATTAAAATCTTTTTAAAAAAG
>JAFGWI010000163.1 GCA_016937215.1 Spirochaetales bacterium
AATTTCCGGCAGAAAACCTTCGGAGCGACAGCGAAGTGCCGGATAGCCCGACCTGCCGGAGGCGGGTAACGTCCAGAAAGCATGTAATCCAAACAAATATAAATTGTTCACAAAAAAATTATTTTCATTATAGATCAGTTTACAGGTGCATTATGTCGCTCCTGTGACCAACTGGTGTACCTTTCGTGAATTATTCGAGTGTGCGGAAAGTGGGTTTATTGTTTTAAATTCAGGCTATATATTCCACCCATGAAAAGAAAGCAATCGTGCCCCTGACAGCCCATAATGGTTCAGTCAGGATGCGCTGCTTTTTTTGATAAACCCAGGGTGATTACCATTTTTAGTCACGGCCATTCCTTGGTAGCTGAGAAAACCGAGCTTCGCGCTTAAAAGACAGCTGTAAGCCCGTTGAGCCGCTTTATCCTCCGATGAACACTATCTCTATCTCGCTTCCGATAGAGGAGTAATTTCTCCTTTCAGATAGAGCAGCAAGCTGAGGGATACCGGTTTTTTCTATTTGATTGAAATCCACTTTTCAATTATGATACAAAAAACCCAATTAAAACTGATAATGAGGTAGAATCATGAGCAGAATCATAAACAGACTTGCCTTCATGTGCATTTTAATGTTCCTGACAGCTCCGTTTCTGGGCGCGCAGGCTAATCTAGTCAGAAACGGCGATTTTGAAGATATCGTCAATGATATGCCTTCCTCCTGGAGAATGGAAGCCTGGAAGATGGGCCAGGAAAACAGCAAGATCTACATGGAATCGGATAAACCCAAATCAGGAAGCTATTATGTGACCATAGAGAATATCAACTCCAATGATGCGCGGCTTGTTCAGGTCATTGCGGTCAAACCGAATACAGAGTACATGCTGTCCTGCTGGATCAAAGCTGAAATCAAGGACAAGGACCGCGCCGGCGCGAATATCTCTGTTATGGACGCAAGCATTAACACAAAAAGCAATGAATTTTACGACACCAATGGCGAATGGAAATATTGCGAAATGTATGTGACCACCGGACCAGAACAAAACACCTTGACCATTGCTATTCGCCTTGGTTTTTTTGGCGGCGATGTAAAAGGCACAGCATCCTTTGATGATTTCCGTGTAGAAAAGTCGAAATCCACCGCAGCCGATGATAGTGTTGTAAGGGCTATTGCTCTGCAAGAACCAATAATGCCCGCCATAGCTGCCTTTGGCCTTATTTTTCTGGGCATCATGATTATTGCTTTTGTGATTGTTCTGATTATTCAAAAGCTCAAGCCGGGTTTTCTGAATGGCCTTTTGAATGATCCATACCATAACCCTCTAAAGGGCATTGCCCTCTGGAACCATAAAGAAGAAGGGCTTAACAAAAAGGACTGGCTCATAATGGGTGTCCTTACACTGGTTTATTCCCTTATTGCTTTTCCCAACCTTGGTTCCATGAAAGCGCCTCAAACCGGATGGTTTGCCACAGCCAAGGGTGAAAGCTGTTATGTGGATTTCGGCTCCCCTCAGGAAGTTAAGCGTGTTGCTATTTGGGAAGGTCTTCCGACAAACCCAACCAAGCATGGTGAGTTCGCCATTGAATACTCCGATGATACCATAAACTGGACTAATGCCATTAACATCCAGCCCAAAACCATGGGCTACTGGTATTATTTCAATACCGGCTTCACGGCCCGTTATGTGCGCGTCAAAGTTGAGTTTGCCGGTACCATTACCAATGAAATTGTATTTATCGGTTCCGACAGAAAAACTCCTATTGAAGTTAAAAAAGTGATAGTTGAAAAACGTTTGCCTACCCGCTATGGCAAAATGGAAAATCTCTTTGATGAACCCGGCACATTAGCCGAGCGCCCCAATCACCTGAACGGCATGTCACCGGGCTTTGACGAACAATATCACGCACGCACAGCCTGGGAACACATCCATTTCTGGCGCCATTATGAAACCACACATCCGCCCCTGGGAAAACTTTTTATATCCCTGGGTGTTCTGATTTTTGGTATGACTCCCTTTGGATGGCGTTTTGCCGGTAATTTCTTCGGTATCCTTATGGTGCCTTTGACCTATTTACTGGGTCGGGAGATTTTTAAAAAGCGGGAATACGCCCTGATTTCAGCCTTTTTTATGAGTTTTGATTTTATGCATTTCACTCAAAGCCGTATTGCCACGATTGACACCTATGGTGTGTTCTTCATCATGTTAATGTTTTATTTTATGATGCGCTATTACAATATGGATTTTTTTAAGGCCAAATTCAGCAAAACCTTGGTCCCATTGCTCATGTCTGGAATCGCTTGCGGACTGGGCGCTGCCAGTAAATGGACCGTAATTTACGCCTTCCCGGGGTTGGCAATCTTTTTTGCCATCTGCCTTGGTAAACGATGGCGGGAGCGTAAAGAATACAATGAGATTTACCAATCATCAGAAATACGCCGCCAGGAAAAGGACCGTCTGCTAATTGGTCAAAAACTCGCGGGTTTTAACCGGGCCATAATAATAACCATCGCTTTATGCCTCGTTTTTTTCATCGTCATTCCTTCTCTTATTTATTTCTTTTCCTACACGCCCCTCATGATGGTAAAGGAAAGAGGTTATGACTTTAGTCTGGATTATGTCTGGAAACAGCAAACCTATATGTATAATTATCACGCGGGTACCAAGGTAACTCACAGTTATTCCTCAACCTGGCCCGAATGGCCCCTTATACTCAAACCAATGTGGTACCACAATGGCGAGGGGAATCTGCCATCAGGATTAAACCAGAGGCTCTGGGCAATGGGTTCGCCGGCTGTATGGTGGATAGGCAGCATTGCCGGACTGGGCCTGATTATCCTGGTTATAGCCCGAGCCTTCAGAAACCTCATGAAGGGCCACTATAAAAACCGCGTGCGAGACCCTGCGGCCACAATCATCATCATCGGTATGCTCACCACCTATCTACCCTGGATAGTCTCGGCCCGAACACTCACCTTTATTTATCACTTCTTCCCTGTCGTACCCTTTATCATCTTTGCCATTGTGTATTTCATCAAATACAGCCGGGAATTCCTGACACCCTATTATGAAAAAAACAAACCAACCCTGTACCCGGCCTTTCTCACATCCCAAGCCACTTTACTGCTTGGCTATTTCATCACTCTCGTGGTACTGTTCTTCATGTTCTATCCCATAATCGCAGGCACTGTGACAAACAAATTCTATGTGAAACAATTCCTCCAATGGCTGCCGCGCTGGTATTTTGGTTAAACCATCAGCCGCCCTTCTTAGGGCGGCTTTTTTTATTGAAAATTATCGTAACTGTTCAGCAAGTGAGTTGTGGTTATATTTTAATCGCAGCAAAGCGGAGTGAAGAATCTTGGTGGATTTGAAGCGACTGTTTTAACAAACAACGCCTTTAAACACCGACAAGATCCTTTGTCGTTCCTCCTCAGGATCACATAGGTTCCTCTGCCCTTGCCGTTATTCTTATCGCAAGGTTACCACTGTTTATTTTTATAATCTGTACTTGTTCAGCTAAATTTCAATTTGGCCAGAAATGCGTTAGGGACAGGAGGTCTGGCTTGAAAGTGTACAGTAAATGCTCATTGGCATTCAGGATATTATTCCCCCAGAAGCAGAAAACCAAAATTATCGCGAAAAATGTTCAAACAAAACAGCTAAAGCAAGAAGGGTTGTATAAACAAAACCCAAAAAAGAAGTTCGGGCCAGAATCAAGTTTAAACCGCGGCCCCTGGTTTCACGGAAATCCTTTGCCAATTTCACTGCTAATGGTAAAATAATATAGGGCAAAAAAACAAACAACGAATGCCCTCTGAGCAACAGGCCAGGAGGAACAAGAAAGGAAAGTCCAAGCAATAAATAAAAATAACAACGGCTCTTTTTTTCCCCTAAAATAACGGCCATAGTATATTTACCGACCTGTTTATCACCTTTACGGTCCCGGTAATTATTCACAACCAAAATAGCGGTAATCCAGAGGCCTGTGCCAAGGGAAGCCAAGCCAGCCGAAGCATTCAGATTGTGGGCCTGTACAAAATAGCTGCCCAAAACAGCCACTGGCCCAAAAAAAACAAAGGCAAAGACATCACCCAAAGCCCGGGAAGCATAGGGCAAGGGGCCTCCAGAATAAAAAATGGCTGAAAGAATGGCAGCCAAACCAATAACCACCACAGGCCAGCCGCTGTTCAAAAAAAGTAGCACACCCAGAACAACAAGCAGACAAATCAACAAAGCGATGGCGATTATCATGCTTCGGGGCTGTATCATCCCCATGGCCACCATGCGCGGCGGGCCGAGCCGGTCCTCCTGATCTATCTTTTTCACTCCGTCAAAATAATCATTGGCAAAATTCGCCAATATCTGAAACAAGAGCGAACATAGCAGAGCCAGAACAAAGGGAATCGGTGAAAAAAGCTCATCAGCCAAGGCAAAGGCTCCACCCAATAAAACAGGGGAAAGAGCAGCCAAGAGAGTCTTGGGCCTGGCTGCCAAAATCCATGGTTTAGTGAATAAGGGAAAATTAATTCTCATGATGTTCTCGTACTTTGATAGGATAAGAGTTTTTTTTCAAAATAACTAATAACAGAATACAACACAAACCCGATGAGTGAAACACACATTATACCAGCATACATTTCCTTGTAATTTAAGGATTGATAGGAATAGACCACAATATAATAGCCAAGACCTTTTTGAGTTAAAGATTGCTCCGCGATAAATAATACCGCCACCGCTGTACCAATTGAAACACGCAGTGAAGTCAAGAGCGCCGGCACACTCGCGGGCAGATAAATAAATCGAAGTAAAGCCAGTCGTCCGGCCCCTAAAGAACGCACCGAAAGTATCAGTTCCTCAGAAATAGTAAGAGCACTGTCTCTAACCACTACCATGATTTGAAAAAACAAAACCAAAGACAGCAAAAGAATCTTGCTCCATTCAGTGATACCAAGAAGCATATAAAATATGGGCAGAAAAACAATTTTTGGAATCGGGTAAATCAGCGAAATAAGAGGATCAAAAAAACGGTTCAGCGATTTAAACAATGCCAATGATATGCCCAGGGGCACAGCCAAAAAAGCGGAAATCAACAGCGCAATCAGAATTCGGCCGAGAGTGAAAGCAGTATGCTCCAAAAGAACCGGTGCTTTTTGAACAAAAAGCGGAAGAACATCCAGCGCTTGGGGGAATATGGGTATAGCAAAAACCATGGCCCCGATTTGCCATAAAACCAAAAGCCCCAAAAAGGCAAGGAGCCGCTGAAAACCAACCTGGCTAGCCAGTTTTCTAAACACCTTCATCTTTCCCCCTTGTTTTAAGTTGCTTTTCAAGACACATTTTAAATTCACTTCCCGGTACTTTATAAAAATCAATCTGGCCATAATGGGGATTTTCAAAAACAACAGCTTCCCGGTTTACAGCCTGTTTCAGCACAAGAATATTTCTGCCGAGAATAAGGGCTTCTTCAATGTGATGAGTCACAATCACAGAAGTAAAGGCATTCTGCTTATGCAATTTCAGAATCAAAGCGTATAAATCATTTCGCATGAAAAAATCCAAAGACCCAAAGGGTTCATCCATAAGAACCAGATCAGGATTCATCACCAAAGTCCTGAGAAGAGCGGCCCGCCTTCTCTGCCCACCCGAAACCTGGTGCGGAAAGCGGTCGAGGAGATCACTCATTCCCAGACAATGGGTCCACTGGTCCACACGCTTGTCCTGCTCGGCCTTGTTAGCTGAAGATCCTTTGGGGCTATGTTTCCCATCAGGCCCGTAAAAACCCCTGAGGCGAAAACCCAAACGAATATTTTGCCTCAGATTTTCCCAGGGAAGAAGTCCATAATCCTGAAGCACCAAACCTGTTTCAGGCCGTGGCCGCTTAAGTTCAATGGAATTTATTTTGACAATTCCTTTATCAGGCTTTCGTAAACCTGCCATCAATAATAGAAGAGTCGATTTCCCTGAACCCGAAGGCCCGAGTATCACCCAGTTTTCACCTTTACTCAGCTTGAAACTGAATGATTCAAAAAGCTTTTCCCCCGGTGCATAGGAAAAATCAAGATCCCTGATTTCAACAAAGGCTTTCACAACAGGCTATTCCATGAAAAACGGGTTTATGGAGTCGAAATAAGAAGGAACCTTGTTGATCAAAACACGGTCCTTCATCCATTTTGCCGTATCCTCCCATTGCTTTGAATCAGGATATTCCTTTGTCGGGAAATCGGGAAGTTCATAAACAGCATCCAGGGCATCAGGCACCGGAATATGTTTTGCCAACAGAGGCCTGTAATCCGATTTGTGGCTGTTTAATTGGACAACCGCCATGTTCCAGGCTTTGACAAAGGCTTTAACCGCCAAGGGATGTTGATCGATGAATTTCTTTTGAAAAGAAATAACACTAAGGCTGAGTTCCGGCACAACAGTATCATCAACAACCAGATGAGCGCCAGATTGAAGAGCAACCAGGGACAATGGAGCCGGTAAGGTTGCTGCCCTTATTTTGCCTGCCATTAAAAGTCCAAAGCGCTCGGGAATAACCGGAACATTCTGAAAAATGATTTGCTTGTCCGAAAGCCCGGATTTCTGCAGAATACGGGTGGTAATATATTCAATAACCGTTTTTTCAGAAACAGCCACAGGAACACCAGCCAAATCTGAAGGTTTTATAATGGCCGATTCAGGGGCAGATAAAATTTGAAACACCGCTTTATTTGATTCAGCTTTTCTGGATGTCAGCACAGCCTGAAGGAGAATCTTTTCCTGATTAAAAAACATCAACCCTGACAATTCGTTGAGCATGGCTTGGGCAGAACCGGTCTGCAAAAGCTGGTCTCTCTCAAACGGGCTGGCCACCTGCAGGATCTCCAGGTCAAGACCTTGCTCTAGAAAAAAACCCTCCTCCTGGCCAACATAAAGAGGCAAGGCATCGAGAACCGGAAGAACAGCCAAGCTTATAGCTGTCCCAAAAACTTCAGTTTTTTGTTTGGCACAGGAAAAAAAGAATACAGTCAAAAACAGTGCGAAAAAAACACCAGCTTTATTAATCATAGATACTCCATGGGTCATTTTCAGGACATCAAAACAGCATACAGGGCTCTTTTTCTTACTATAGGGGATTTTCATCCACGCGGCAAGGCCCCAAAATGCCGGCCAGCTCAAGAAAAACCGTGACAACACAGGCGCTTTGATATCCAAAAAACACATTATTTGGGCAAGCTTTTCTCCATAATTGCCCAAGCCCAAATCAAAAACACAGAAAGACCTTGATTATTCCCATTTCCAGGGATAAAATAAAAAAGTATTGCTAAGCGTAATTTACCGGGGGTTGCCTCAGCCCTGAAGGGGCTCAGGCCGGGCTCTGCACCACTTCGGCTATGGCCTTCGAAGGTTTTTTTCCGGAATCTATCCGAAAAAAAACGCTTTGGGAAAGCATTTTTGAAAAAATGCTTTCCCATGGTTCCGATCCCTAACCTGATAGAATCCAGTGGCAGCAATCAACTGAACAAATATCAATTTTGAATAACAGCCTTATTCAAAGGCTCATTATTATCCAGGGAGTGATTATGGCAGGCAAAAAAAACGAGACAACTTCAACAAAAAAAACCGCGGCCAAAACCAAAAGCAGCCCCAAGAAATCGACCGTGCCAAAACAATCTGTTCAGCAAAAACGACTTCTCAAGGAACTCCAGGGCCTGTTGCCCCAAATCGACGAGGAAGGCTTGATTTTTTTGCTCAAACAAGCACAGGTGCTGGTTCATAATCAACAAATTGATAAAATCAATCGTGAAATTGTCGAATACGAAGAAAAAAAACGCGACAACAAGGCCGTGAAATCCGGTCAAACCAAAAGTAAAAAACAAAATGCCGAAGCCATTGTATCGATCGAAGACACAGGTAAAAAGAATTTCATTCTTATCTTTAATGGCGCCCGTAAATTTCTTGATCTTGAGGAAATGCGCAGCCTTGTGAAGATTTCCCATGGGGCCGATGGTTCGGGGGAAGGAATTCTCCGTTTGTACAAATGGTTGGCCAGAAACCGCCAGGATATTCTTATTGACAGCGCTGTTGCCAAGGCCAGCCATCCTGCCATGGAACTTCTCTATAAATTCATTATGCGACATTACACCTTAAAGAATTAGAAAGTGAAGCTAGTTGAACTCCTGGGGCCTGGAGGCTCATTTGACAGCGCCCTTTACGCAATGGAACTGGGAGCTGATGCAGTCTATATTGGATTAAAAGCCTTTTCAGCAAGAACGGCCGCGGTCAATTTTACTTTTGAAGAACTCCGCCGGCTTCGAAGCTACAGCCTTGCAAAGCACAAAAAAATTTATGTGGCCTTGAACACGATTATCAAAGAAGAGGAATGGCCCCGGATTCATCAGAACCTGGTGGAACTATCCCTGATCGGTGTAGAAGGCCTTATCCTTCAGGACCTTGGGCTCATTTCATATATTCGCCGGAACTTTCCCTTTTTCAGACTCCATGGTTCTACCCAAATGGCGGCCCACAATCACTCAAGCATTGAATTTTTACAAAAACAGGGCCTTTCCCGTGTTGTTCTGCCCCGTGAAATGACCTTGTCTGAAATCAAGGCCCTTGTTTCCGCGCACCCGGAAATGGAATTCGAGGTCTTTATTCACGGAGCTCTGTGTTTCGGTTTTAGCGGCATGTGCCTGGCATCGGGAATTCTATTGGGCCGCTCAGGTAATAGAGGCAGCTGTGGACAAATCTGCCGCACCTGGTTTCAAGGACCCAAGGGAAAGGGCTATTATTTATCAACAAAAGATCTGGCCCTTGAAGAGGATGTACGCAAGCTGGTGGATGTTGGAATCCATGCTTTAAAAATAGAAGGACGTATGAAATCGCCGGAATACGCGGGCCTGGCATCATCTTATTACCGAAAATGCCTTGAAAATGATTCCTCACCTGAAAAAGACCAAGTAGCTGAAAGGCTTCAACTGCTTTTTTCACGTAAAAGGACCAAAGGGTTTATAGAGGGTGTTAATAACAGGAAGATTTACAGAAGCTACGCCTCGCACCTTGGCCTGGAACTTGGCCGCGTTCTTGAATCCAAGAAAGACCGCTTCAGAATCAAACTGAAAAGCACACTGGCTATTCGCGATGGCTTAATGTATCTTATGCCAGGTGAAATCCAAAAGCCTCTGAAATGGGCCCTGAGCGGTTTATTCAAGGGCAAGCAAAGGATTACCGAAGCAGCCAAAGAAAGCGAAGTCTGGATTTGCGCGCCCTTAATGATTCCTCCAGGGGCACAGATTTACAAAATATCAGCTCATGATTCAAACTGGAAAAGTCAAAGGCAGCTGGAATATCCCATGGCCAAAACCGGTTTTACTTTGCAAATCGAAGTTTATCAGGAGCGCCTGGATCTAAAAGCCACTTTTCCGGGTCTTGAAAAATGGATTCCCTCTTTTCAAATATCCCTGGGAATATCTTGCCAGGAGGCCCGAAAAAACTGCGATCTTTTACCCATATTGCAAAGGGTTTTCCGCCAATCCGACCAGGTTCTTTTCCTCCCTGAAAAAATTTTATGGAAAAACCAATGCCCCTGGCAGGATGACAAAATCTATATCCCCATGAAGGAGCTTAAACACTTACGTATCGCCTTTTATAATGCCCTTGATGGCTTTATCAAAAAACACAATCACTTATCACACGAAAAAATGACTTCATTTACAACACCAGGGCCGAAAACGCCCCAATTCAATCTGCCGCATTTTTTAAATACCATAAAACGCGGCGAACTCAGCCCGCGCGCAAATCTCCCTTTTGTCAGCAGAACCAGCGACTTGAATCTTGATACATTGGCAATGCAGGAAAACTGGATTTTCATCCCCCTTTCCCCTCTTTCACTGTGCGGCGACCTCACTCCTCAATCGATTGAGGTCTTTGCCAAAAAACATGAAGATTCCAATATCCTTATTGGCTTGAATCATTATTATCAAATTGAGGCTTTCAAACCGCTTTTTCTGTTGAAAAACTGCTTTTTCTTCTGCGATTATCTTTTTTACACAGCCAATACCTGGACAGCGCGGATGCTCATGAATTCCATACCAAAATTACTGTGGATATATTACTGGATCGAAGACACACAATCACAGAGCATGGAATTTATCCGGTCCTATCCCCAATATCCCTTTAAGCTCATTGAAGCATCCTTTTCCCCCACTCTCTTCATTAGTCGCTTCTGTTTTTCCCTAAACAGCCTGGATGAAGACTGCTGCTCTTTTGAAAATCCATGTCAGGATAAAATCCATAACCTGGGCCAGCAAAATCGCAGCTTCAAGATAGTGGAACAAAAAGGCTTGTGCTATATCATCGAAAAAAAACAGGGCCTTAATAATCTGTTTTAAACAGATAATTCTCACCCTTTTCAGAGGCGTAAACACGATTATCAGCTGTAATCGCCAGCCAGGAATGGTCCTCAAAAAAGTACAAATCTATACTTTTGGTTCGTGTCTTTCGGTTCCAAACCGAAATGGACAAATCACGGTTTAATGACAGAATCACATCTTTGGATAAATATAAACTTCGGGGAATGTGTTCAGAATGAGCATAGGGAATGATTTTAATCCCGTTCCATTCAAGAATATCATAACCTATGGATGTGAAAAGATATCGCCCCGCGTCGTCAAGGGTCAAGCTGGAATTCAGGTCCTCCCCGTCATAGCTGTAAATAATGGTTTCACTTTCAAAATTACGACCATAATGACGGCGCAGCACTGTCTCGGTTCGCCCTTGTTTTTCCTGGGCGCTCAAGGAATACAGCCTTCTGGAAAATTTATCATAGGCAATATCATAACATAATAGACTGTTATCTGAAATGGAAAAGGTTTCGCCGGTTTGAGGATTTATCATGAGCAAGGGACTGCCCAGCTGGCTTAACTGGCTTCGAGCGCCAATCAATGTTGTATTCGAAACAAAGTTGATTTTATGCATACCAGGGGCGTTATACTGAAAATCGGTTTCCAAGCTTGCGGAATCCAGGATCTTGCAAGTCCCGTTTTTCTGAAGCGTCAATATTTTGGAATCAAGAACTTCAAGTTGTATTAATGGCGATTGAAACTCATCATAGTCATTCGCGATTTCACCTTTTTGGAGATTCAAATCAACAAAGCGGTGAACCAGGGAATCGCGGCTCCAGATTAACAAATGATTTGACCGCAAAAATTCCAGGCCCACTGCCACCTTAAGGGGATTATCAAAAACTTCATACTTGATATCTGAAGCGGCGGTAACAGTTGTGCCGGAAGGACCAATCAAGGCAATAGGAAAAATGATTATTTGCTCAGAATTACCGACCGCGATCCTGTCACCACCTATAGCTAAATCCGAAATAGCCACTAAGTGGTTTTGAGAGAAAACATTTTCCTTAAGAAACACATCAGTATAAAGAATTCTATTCATATCATCAGTAAAATAAACACGCCGATTAGCGTACAAAAGGGATGATATCTGGATCTTTTCAATTTTCTCATCCTTCAGAAGCAGGCTTTTTCCATCAAACTTGAAAAAAAACACCCTATCCTTACGCCCGCTGTTGGATATTACGGCAATTTCCTTATCATCCTCGGAAATTTTGATATCGGAAATATTGGGAAGTTCATAATCGCAAATCAGAGCTCCGGTCAATAAATCGAGGAGCATCAACTTGCTCCCCTCAGTTGCCGCGAGAAACAGCTGATTTCCGGAAATCTGAAGATGGGCCAAATTCAATGGCACAAGCAATGGTTTTTCCAGTTTTTCTTTGCCTGTTTTAAAATCGATGTAGGAAAGTTTTCCTGAAGGGCTATACACCATAATCGTCTTCTCAGAAGAGGAAACAGAAAAATAAGATACAATTCCATATGCCTTTTTAAGGTACCCCAGTTCGGTTCCATCCTCGGCATCAAACACCAACAGGCTTTGGATGTCAGTCTGAGTCAAAACCAGAAAACTCCCTCGAGGCGAAAACTTGAAATCCAAAGGCCTTTCGTTCAATATCCTTGAATAAAGCTCCTTGCCGGTTTTCCAGTCAATGGCTTTCAGCTCAAAGCCTTTGCGTAAGCGCACCAACACAACGAGAATGGATTTTTTCGGATGCACTTCAATGGCTTCAACAGAATAATGAGAAACACGCAGGTTTTTGATCAGACGCGAGGTGAGAACATCCCAAATCTTAACCTGGCCATCAGAATCAGCACTAAAAAAAAGCTGATCACTTTTTAGCCATTTGAAGTCGTTGATCAAGCTGAAATGTCCGCTCTGCACTACATAATTATCACCCCATACAGGAATAAGGAATAAAACCAAAAAAATTGCAGTTGAAAAGAGTATCTTGATCATTTTCATATTAGCTCCTTAAATCCCAAAAGCAGATGAATCGCTTTCTGCCCGAAACAATCATAGTATAATTTTCACAGCAAGTAAAGGTCTGGATTTACGCGATGGTCCGATATAATTTCAAGTGAGTATTCTCTGCGCCTGCCCTTTTCCGCTCTGGTTAGCGGAAATAGTATAAGCAATTGGTTCATCTGAAAATTTTCGGGGGCTTGACCTGGCCTTGTCACTGTAATTCCCTGTTTGAGCATTGATACCAGGAAACAAAGCCATGATATTATACTATCCGCGAAGTGGTCAACACCATTTTTTTGTTTTGCCACAACCATAGTAATTCATCAGCTCAGAAGCAAAAAAGAAACTTTCACCAAACAAAGGAAACTACTATTCGAGCACTGTTATTTTTGGGCGTTGCCAGATAAGCCAAGGGCTTATCTGGCCGGGCTTTACGCGACTCCGCTTTGCTTCGAAATCCTCGCCTGCTAATAAAGCAGGCTCCGGGTTTCAGCAATCTCCATCAAAACCCCGGTAAATTATATAAAAAAACATAGCCAAACAGAAAAACTGGTTAAGGAACCCGACTAGTCGTCAAAGAACATCCTGCTGATGGAAACATAGGGGGGCGAGAGAAAATCACGAAAGGGCTGTTCCGTCAGACGCTTGGGCAGCTCGCCCAGAAGTTTTTCATACATTGACAGTTTGATTTCGGTTACAGCAAGCTGATCAGGTTTCAAACCGCTGATGTGAAAAATCAACTTTTCATTTTCCATGCCATGAAAAATAATTTCCACTTCACTGTCATCATCAACCTCTTCAAGGGCTTTATTGAGCAAATAATATTTCACCAATTCAATAACCTGATCCTGGAGTTCATCACGGAAAATAGTGATTTTTTCAACCAATTCAGAATAACCAATAACCACTCGATAGGGATCCTTAACCGGAAGATCGTATTTACCCATGATATATTTGAAACGGTCCAATTCAGGAATAAAATACAAATCAGAACCATCATTAAAATTCAAAAGATGAAAAGGAAATTCAGGTTTCAGCTCCTTGCCGCAGGAAGGACATTGGGCCACCATAAACTGTCCAGATAGAATCTCCTGCACGGCCTTGGCATTTTCCGCCAAATCAACCTCTTCGGGAAAATCTGCCTCAAATTTATACTCGCAATAACAGACTAATTCTTTTTTCATGGTTTCCTCCTGATATTCTGGCAGTATATCCAAAATATGTCTTACGGACAACCAGATTCTCAGCAATTTTTTTAGACAAAGCGGATTTTAAATATAATAAAATTCCTATTTGTCTAGCAAACAGCTGCGGCCGTGTTAAAAGCGTTAGGGATTGGAGCCATGCAGGACCATTTTTTCAAAAATGGTCCTGCAAAGCGTTTTCCTCTGGATAATTTCCAGACAGCTTGCAGGTAAATAATGAATGCCAATGAGCATTCATGGTAAATAATGAATGCCAATGAGCATTCACGACAGCGAGCAATAAATACGAAGTATTTATTGCTCAGCCATGCGTCCTGGCCTGGTCACAAATCTTCGATTTGCTGTTCGGTGGCGTGAATCCTTATCAGGATTCACTATGTCCATGCAAGCTAAAAGCCCGGCCTGCTAAAATGAAATGAAAGCAGGCAACGCCCCCAATTCATTAGCTGAACATATACTAAAATTTTAAATCCACAATCCTCAATTTAAATCGTTTTGTGGATCAAGTGAAAAAATGAAAGATATCGCTAAAAACCGCGAAAAAAAGCAGAATAACCACAATCGAAAAACCTACCATTTGATAACGGTAAAGGAATTTTAGTCCAATTTTCTCTTTCCCTAAGGCCAGTATAGCTGCCAGAACAATCTGCCCGCCATCCAGAGCTGGTATGGGTAAAAGATTCATGACACCTATAAAAATGCTCAAAATACAAATAAGCTCAAAGAAAAAGGATATTCCCTCGCCAAAACTGAGTGAAAAATAACTGACTGTTTCAGATCCGATCATTTGCGTCATGCGAATAGGACCTGCAATCACATCAGTGGGATTTTTCACCCCTCCTGAAAAAAGAAGAGCAAAACTTTGAATAATTAATCGGAAGGTGTTTGTAGTACGCGTAAAACCCATCATCACCGCTTCAACAGGATTCAAAGCTTGGGTACGTTGCACAATGGAATTGAATCGGATACCCAGCTCCTGAGTTTCAGGGTCGAATTTAAGATTCGGCTGCACCAATTCAGTGGTCTGGCCATTTCGCAACACAGTAATTATCAACGTGTCCTGCTGAAACAATTCCTTATTAATATCCCCTGCGTAGTTTATTTCATGGTCATTTATCTCAACAATTCGGTCGCCAGGTTGAATCCCCAGGGCTTCAGCTGGTTTTCCATGCATAACCTTATCCACGACCGGTTCAATGAATTCCGTAATTCCAACAAGATAACGCTTGGCTTCTTCATCGTATTGGGGCTTAATGGTGAGCTCAAAAATATCACCCTCTCTGTCTACCTTTAAAACCATTTCAACTCCGCCTCGATCGGTTATGGCACTGGTTATTTCATAAAATGTAGTAACCTCTTCGTCATCTATTGCCAGAATCCTGTCACCTGATTGCAAACCAGCCTTGTCAGCCGGGCGCAATTCGCCCTGATTCGAGGAAATATCAGACATCAGAAGAATTTTATTGCTCGATGTTTTGATATCATTCCCAATGAGCGCCATTATTGAAAACACCACCAATGCCAAAAGAACATTTCCCAAAGGTCCAGAAATGGAAATAATCATTTTTTTCCACCAAGCTGAACCCAAATAGGTTCCATCTTCACTCTTGGCCTTTTGAAAATCCTCATCACTCCAGTTTTCCTTCATGAGCTCGCCCTTCATTTTGCAGAACCCTCCAAAGGGAAACCAGGAAATCTGATAAACAGTCCCCTTTCGTTCAAAACCAATCAGCTTGTTTCCCCATCCCAAGGAAAAAATTTCCACGCCCACGCCACAGGATTTAGCTGCTATAAAATGCCCAAGCTCATGTATAAAAACCATGATGCTCAAACCCATAAGTCCAAAAAAAACAATTCCAAGAATATCTAACAATTTGTCACCTCACCTTTTATTAATCCATTGCAATACCATCTTACGGGCCCTGGTATCTGCTTCAAGTATATCATCAATTGAATTTACAGAATTTTTCCAATCATTATCAAGTGCTTTTTCCACCAAAGCAGGAATATCCAGAAAACCGATCAGCCTATCGACAAAGGCGGAAACAGCCATCTCATTAGCCGCGTTATAGCAAATGGTGTATTCCTCCCCCCGCGAAGCCGCTTCATAGGCTAATTTCAGCATGGGAAATTTTTTCGGTTCAGGAGGATAAAATTCCATCACAACAGAGCCAAAATCCAGTTTTCCCAATTCATTTTTTACTGTCTCTGGATAAAACAAAGCCGTATGAATGGGTAAACGCATATCCGGATAGGACAATTGAGCGTAAATCTCCCCATCTATGGTCCTGACCATAGAATGAACCAAACTTTGGGGATGAATGACAACCTTGATTTTATCAACAGCCAGATTAAACAGATAAGAAGCCTCAATAATTTCGAGCCCTTTATTGGCCATGCTCGCTGAATCAATTGTGATTTTAGGCCCCATATTCCATGTCGGATGCTTCAGAGCTTGTTCAGGGGTCACAGCCTTCATTTCTTCATAGGAATACTTACGAAAAGCGCCCCCCGAAGCTGTCAGAATAATCTCATCAAGAGTCTTGCTCTCGATTTTCTTAAGAAGCTGAAAAATGGCTGAATGTTCGGAATCGATGGGAATAATCTTACAGGCTTTTTTGTCTGCCATCTTTTTGACAAGGTTTCCGGCCATAACAATGGTCTCCTTGTTCGCCAGGGCCAAATCCATTGAATGTTCCAAAGCCCAAACCGATGGCAAAAGACCAGAAGAGCCTGCTATGGCATTCACCAGCAAATCCGCCTTGGTCTCTTTTATCAATTCTTCGAGGGCATTTTTCCCTGTAAACAATCTGCATGGAAAATCATGGGGTGTTTTTACTAAATTGCTCACAACAGCATGGGGAACATCAAATTCGCGGCATTGTTTTGCCAGCAAATCCACCTGAGTACCGCAGCTAAGCCCGACAACCTCAAACAAATGCCGATGCTTACTGATTACATCCAGGGTATTTGTACCAATGGAACCTGTACTTCCCAGAAGAATAATCTTTTTTTTCATCTCAACCTTTCAAAAATTGAAATAGCCAATAATAAAAGGGAGCGGATAAAAGAAGACCGTCAACTGAATCAAAAAAACCGCCTCGCCCAGCAAGGGAATTGCCGGAATCCTTTATAGCGGCCGATCGCTTAATGGCAGACTCAATTAAATCACCCAGGTTCGCGATAACAGACAGAAAAAGACAAAACAAAACAAAAACCCATGGTTCGATTGTCAGAAACCCTGGTATTACATAAAAAACAAGAGGAAAAACAATCGCGGCCACAGAGCCGCCCACAAACCCGGCTATGCTTTTATTGGGGCTCACCGGCAGATTAAGTTTGGATTTCCGCCCCATAAAATTCCCGATAAGATAGGCAAAAATTTCATTGGCAAAAACAATCAATAAATAAAGAAGAAAACTCCAATGAGGGGATTCCAGGGATAAAATCTTTACCATGTAGGTAAAAAAATAACCCGGATACACAATCACCAGTACAGATGATGCCAGTGATTTGATGGTTTTAGAAAAATCCTTGTTGTTTAAAGGAAATAGGATTTTCAAAAAAACAATAATAAACGATAAGATTAAAAACAAATGAACCAGATCCAGATCTGGATAGAAAGCATAATTTACATAGGCAATAATTGGTAATAAGGCTGACAAAACCGGTGATAGCCATTGCATCACCTCAAATTGCGCCTTTTTTAAAATACCGGCCATTTCAAAGGCACTGCCAAAGGCAAAAACCGCTATGAGCACATTAAACAAGAGATGCGATTGGAAGGTAAACACAAAAAGGCATAAATAAATTGTGGGAAAGATGATTGCCACAAGCAGCAGACGTTTTAACAATTTGTTCATAGGATGGCACCAAATTTTCTATCTCTGTCTTGATATTCTTTGACCGCCATGAGCAGATCCCGCGCGTCCCAATCGGGCCACAATTTAGAACTGAAATAATACTCCGCATAAGCGCTTTGCCAAATAAAAAAATTACTGATTCGCATTTCTCCGGCCGAACGAATCACCAGATCAACTTCAGGAATCTCAGCATGGTCCAGATTTGCTGCAATATCCGACTCGGTAATTAGTTCTGAACCACAGCGCTTGTCAAGCCAACGGTTCACCGATCGGACGATTTCATTTTTTCCGCCGTAGTTAATAGCCAAATTCACTGTCATATGATCAAAGTCCTTGGTATCAGCCTGTACTTCCCTTATCTCCTCCTGGACCTTTAAAGGAAGATCTTCAACCAAGCCGCTAATCACAACCCGAATTTTATACTCTCTGTAAAAATCGAATTCCCGTCGCAAATGCTTAATAAGCAAATTCATTAAAAAAGACACTTCCTCCTGGGCTCTTTTCCAGTTTTCCGTTGAAAAGGTGTAAAGAGTAACAAAGGGAATATCGATTTCTGCCGCTGCTCTCACAACCCGTTTAGCTGCTTTTAGCCCTTCATTATGGCCAAAAGTTCTGGGCTGATGGTGGTTAAGAGCCCATCGCCCGTTTCCATCCATGATAATTCCAACATGTTTTGGTAAACGGGCAGGGTCCAAACCTGCGGTTAACTTTGATTCATGGGACACCGCAAAGCCCCGTTAAACTTCAAGAATTTCAGCTTCCTTGGCTTCAAGAAGCTTATTTACTTCTTCTATATACTTATCCGTTAATTTCTGAACTTCATCAATTCCACGTTTGGAATCATCTTCGCTGATTTCACTGTTCTTTTGCATCTTTTTCAATTCTTCATTTGCATCACGTCGGATATTTCGAATCGATACACGCGCATTCTCAGCTTTGGTCTTGGTTAGTTTAACCAATTCCTTTCGACGATCCTCAGTTAATGGCGGAATAGCTATTCTAATAACCTTGCCGTCATTATTGGGATTTACAGATAATTCAGATTTCTGAATAGCTTTTTCAATTTCACCAAGGGCTGTTCGGTCAAATGGCTGAATGACAACTAAGCGAGCTTCAGGTATGGAAATATTGGCCATTTGTTTTAATGGCGTTTTTGTTCCATAATAATCAACCAAAATTTTTTCAAACAAAGCACTCGAAGCACGGCCTGTGCGAATGGACTGAAAATCTTCCTGCATCGCGGCAATGGCCTTTTTCATTTTGCTTTCAGCGTTTTTGTTTACTTGATCCATGGGCATCTCCTTAAAATTTATTCAGCCCCAAGTTTATAATAGGTATAGCCTGAAATGCTTAAAGTTGTACCAAGCTCTTTTCCTAGATTGCTCACAACTTGGGCAACGGTCAATTTATCATCTTTTACAAATTTTTGATCAACAAAACAGATTTCTGCCAAATGCTTTTTAATTTTTCCCTGAACAATTCCCTTGAGTACATTGGCAGGTTTGCCAAGATTTTCTGCCTGTTTATTAAAAATTTCTTCCTGTTCTTTTAAATAAGTTGGGTCAACAGCAGCTTCATCAAGATAAAGCGGCGCAAAGGCCGCGATATGCATCGCCAAATCAAAAGCCAATTCAGAAATTTTGGGATCATTTTTCTTGGAAGCATCTTCGGCTTTTAGTTTAACGATAACACCGATACGCCCTTCACCATGAATATAATCCTTGGCAATTTCATTAGCCTCCAGCTTGATCAATTCAAATCGCTTAAGCTGAATATTTTCCTTGATCTTAGCCCGAATATCATCAACCATTGATGTCATCGCCTCGGTTGCGCTTGTGATATTCTCGTTATATACTTTATCAATCAGGGTTTCGCCTAATTTAATAAAATCATCGTTTTTGGCAACAAAGTCGGTTTCGCTGCCAATTTCAAGAAGAACGCATTTATCGCCGCCAACTTTGCTATAAACCCGGCCTTCATTAGCTGCTTTACTGTCGCGCTTAGCAGCAGCCGCTAGCCCCATTTCCTTGAGTCTTTTTTCAGCTGCAGCAAAATTCCCCTGAGTTTCTACCAGGGCCTTTTTACAATCCATCATGCCAGCGCCGGTTTTTTCGCGTAAAGATTTTACATCTTGAGCTTTTATCTCCATTTTATCGACTCCTATTCCTCGTATAATTTATCTTCATCTACTTCGTTTTTATCAATTTCAGTAGACTTGGCCGGTGCCTGCTCCAGATTAATTTCATTCTGGTTGGCCTTAACATCTTCACCTGAAAAATTGGAATAATCCTTATCAGTAAATGAATCCTGTGTGTCGTCAGCTTTGCCAATCGCTACAGCCAAAGGAGCTTTTACAAGATCCTCTTCCTCTTCTTCACTATCTTTATCCTTAATAGCAGTCTTGGAAATGATCGTTGCTAAATCTGCTTCGTCTTTGTCTTCCTCTTGGAGAGTTTCAATTACCTCCAGGCCGACTTCGTTTTCCGCTTCCACAACCGCGTTTGCGATAATCTGGGTAAAAAGAGTGATAGCCCGAATCGCGTCATCATTACCTGGTATGGGGAAATCAATTCCTTCAGGATTACAATTGGTGTCAACAACCGCGATAATCGGAATATTCAGGCGGCGGGCTTCAGCAACTGCAATCGCTTCTTTGCGAGTATCTATCACAAAAACGATTCCAGGCGGTTCCTTCATTTCCTTGATACCTTTAAGGTTTTTTTCCATTCGGCTTTTTTCTTTTACAAGCCGGGAAACCTCTTTTTTGGTCAAACTTTCAAAGGTACCGTCGATTTCCATTTTCTCGATTTTTTTAAGCCTGAGCAAGGATTTTTTTATAGTAGAGAAATTGGTTAACATTCCGCCCAACCAGCGATTATTAACATAAAACATTCCGCATCGGGAAGCGTCGCGTTCAACAGCTGCCTGGGCTTGTTTTTTTGTCCCCACAAACAAAACCGATTTTCCGCTTAAAACAGTTTTTCGCACAACTTCATAAGCTGCCTTGATTGAAGTGATGGTTTTCTGCAAATCGATGATATGAATACCATTTCTTTCAGCAAAAATATACTTCTTCATTCTTGGGTCCCAGCGCTTTGTCTGGTGACCGAAATGCACACCTGATTCCAACAGGTTTTTCATGGTAACTACTGCCACGAGATGCCTCCTAAACAGGATTTCTTCCGAATCCTTCTATCCTGCCAACATTAGGGCAGGAGACTATATAAACCAATAAACTATTGGTGCAAATGCCAAAAAAATATGATAGCCAGCCCCTTGCATCAGATAATAATATAGCAAGACACAATTCAAAGCGCCTTGGTCTTTACATCTGAATAATTATGGCCGAGTACATTCAGAGTTATATCAAAAATAGCAAGAGACTTCTACCCCCTCTTCAGAAGAAAGAGTATTTATTTTCACAGAGCATGTCATAAAAAGCAGAAATAGGCAAGCCCACAACATTAAAATAACAGCCAAAAATTGATTTTATAAAAAAACCACCTCTTTCCTGAATACGATAAGCACCAGCCACCCCTATCCATTCTTTTGTTCCAAGATAAAAATCAATTTCAGCATTGCTCAAAGCCTTAAACCTCACCCGGGTTTTTACCGTTCTTTCAACAATCCGCGGCTTGCCAGGGCAAGACAAAGCCACGGCAGTAATCACATCATGATCCCGCCCTGAGAGCTGCTCCAGCATTGCCCTGGCAGCCCCTTGATCAAAGGGCTTTCCCAACACCTTTTTACCGCAAACCACAATGGTGTCAAAAGCCGCGATCCATTTACTGGCATCTGAACCACACACAGCCTTTCTCACGGCAACTGCTTTTTCACGGGCAAGAGCCATGGCAAGCTGCCCTGGGGGCAAATTACGGGACAAGTCTTCAATTGTATCGGGAATCATGATATCAAAATCAAAATGAAGATTCTCGAGAATCTCCTTTCGACGGGGTGAACCGGAAGCCAGGATCAATTTCGCTTTATTCATAAAGCAAAAAACATAACCACGCTGCCGACCAGGCCCATAAAAGTACCAGGATTGGCCCTGAATGACAAAGACAGAACATAGAAATCAAAGACCTGGATTGGCTCCTCCATGGTGAAGGAAAAATTTTCCAGGGCAGGTATCAAATGCAGTATCCGTTCCACCACTTCCCAGGCAAGAGAGCCTAAAAACAGGCCCGCGATCAAAAAACCAACAAATGCTGGCATGGTTTTTGTGTTGAATTTCATGAAGTGATGTTAAATAAGCCATAGCTACGTGTCAAGCACCTGTTCATCGGGATTTCATCAATCCCCCATGTTTATTCAAAGCAGCACAAAGGAGGGCTACTTCACTTCACAACAAAACATGAAGTATGGTAAAAAAACAGTGGCATCCGGCCAAAGGCAATATTTCTCCTATCAAAAGAGCCAACCACCACCTGTATAACAAGTGGCTTTTTCTATAGCAAACAAGAAAGGCCTTTCAGCGTTCGACAGCCTTGAATACTCTGTCCCAAATAAATCAGCTCAAACCGCCTTCACTGCCTTAAGCGGCAAGGAAATCATGAGCTTCTGAAGCCGGGAAGCACTTTGCTCAAAGGCTTTGGATGCCGGGCGAAAGGGAAAACCGATAATCACGCCAAGGCCGCTATGAATCACTTCGTGAATAAAGTGAGAAAAAAGCTTTACATAGGCTTCACGGTTGATTTCGCCATTTCGGGTTTTATAAAGCAGCCGGGAAATTCCCAGGGCCTGTGCCAGGTCTTGAAGGGTTTTAAAAACCACTGGAAAAAGGGTTTTTATCAATTGAAAATAACGCTTTCTATAGATATTATTTTTTCCGATCAGGTTTTTAATTTGAAGATATTTATCACGATAACTTTTTCCTTGCTTGCTTTTGCTCACAGGAACAAAGCTGTTCACCAGATTAACCACACTAGTCGACTGAAAAACCTTAAAAAGGGCGTAATAAAATGTCAACAAGCCAACGGCATTCTTCAGGGCAGGCCTGTGATCCAAAGCCAGCTTTTCCAAGGAAATAAGAAGAGAACTGATTTCACGGTCTATGACCGGACTCTCGGCAGCGGCATTCCCCACAAAAAAGAGGCGTTTTTTATTTTCCTCTGTGGCAATCTGATACTCAAGAATGGGAACAATTCGGCGAAGGGCGTTTTTGACACCGTCATTTTTCATGCGGCCGTAAAAAAAAGTCAAAGAGCGTACTTGTTCATCGGTAAAAATAGAGATCCCTTTGGGGATATTGGCCCGGATCTCAAGGTGTTTTTTGCGTATTTCCGGAAAATAGCGAATGATGTTGCCGATATAATTCCCCAATTGAACAAGAAAATCCTTTTTATCCTTGTAATTATGGTCTTTTAAAAGGAAATATTTTATGAGTTCAAAGGTACGCGGGGGGATTTTAGCTTGTTCGGAAAAATCACGAAAACGTTCCTGCACCATGAAATCAAGAAGATTGATCATGTTACGCTGAATATTCAAGGATATTGAAGGATTTGATTGAAGCAGATCAAGGGCCGGGTCCTTGGGGATATGAGCGATAGTCTGAACCTGCTTGCGATAATGAAGGGGGATACGCTCCTCAGCTGTCACGTTTTTATTATAATTACCAATAACATCCTGGCTGTTGAATTCGCTCCCAGGGTCTGTTTCATATTTATTATGCCAAAAAAGGACAGGTAAACCCGGGATTCGCTCAAACACAGCCTTGATATAGCCGCCGGCAGACACATGACTGGTTGGTTCCGAATTGGTGACCATCACCAGCTGGCCGACATAATGCAGATAATTCAAATTATCCTCTTCCCGAATACCAGCAGGCAAATCCAGAATAACCACGTCATAATGATCAACAATGGGCTTCAGAAAACTCTGGATAATTTTAGCGAGCAAATCAGCTGAATCATCCTTTTTCAGCTTGGGAAAGGGAAAAAGAAGATCAAGATGGTCAAAAACCTTGATCACATAATCCTTTAAGCTCTTTTTTTGCCTTTCATAAACAGAACGCTTTAAAACATCGATATTCTCGGACAAGCCCAGAAGAATGGCTACGTCGGAGAGCGGATCAAGATCAAAAAGACCGACTCGCAGATTGTTTCTGGCAAAATAAATGGCAAGATTCACGGCTGTGGTGGTTTTTCCAACCCCACCCTTTCCAGATGCAACAGCGATGGCCTTTTTCTTGAAAAGCGTCATGGTTTTCGAATTCATCGACCCTCCCAAAGTTGTCACCCCTGCTTTCCGCGGGGCAAGGTTAATCAAAAAAAACAAGCTGCAGATAGCCCCGTTTACCAAAGATCCTATCGCGAGGCAAAAAACCCCGCAACAGCCCAAAAGAATCCTCCCGGAAACCAACAACTTTACATTTGTATATTAGAGTATTAATTATTAAATCAGCAGCTGATTCAAAGCTGTATCATGACCAATCGAATGAAAATGGCTGTTTTCAAGAACAGCTGCGTAAAGAAAAAGTATAAATCATTTTTTTGGCTCTGTCGAGATCATTTCCAAGTCAACAGGGATCATCCGGAATTCAAGAGCAGCCAGGGAAGTTCGACTGTACATCAAATTATTGCTTTTATAAAAAAAAATCATTATTTAATTGACTTTTATAACAAATTGTATGATCTTATTATCAGATGAGAGTTACATCATCTAGTTGAAAAGCGAGTAGCCATGATAACACGACAATATGCCCGTATTTCGGCAGATATAAAAGTCAATTGTAACGAAGAAATCAAATCCATCGCCAGGGATATTAGCGAAGGGGGTATGAAAATCATCACCTCCGAGGATTTTCCCATGGGCAGCTATATTTCACTCCAGTTCGCGATGACCCCGGATCACTTTATTTCGACCCACGGAAAGGTTATTTGGAAAAGGAATTTGGACAATGGTTACAAATTAACCGGCCTTCAATTCTGGGGGCTAAGCGTTCAGGACCAGGCGAAAATACGCGACTATATTATCTCACAAATTCAAAGCAGCCAAAGCACAACACAGGCAGGCTGACAACTCGAAATAGTTTAATCAATTAAATCAACAAAGCGGCACGCTTGTACCACAGTTTGAAAATAAACATCATCTGAAGCGGAAAGCTCGATTATCCAGGCCTGGTTGTTCCACACAAGATATTGACGGCCATCTTCGTCCCGGGAATAAACCGACTTTTCCCAATTGTCAACCGGGGATTTCACGAATTTCTTATCCAGAAACAAAGGCTCCATCTCGGATTCATAATATTCTTCAGCATCTTCCGCTTTTTTAGCCTGAATAACAGCCATGGTAATCTCTTCGCTTTTTTCATCCTTGCCGTAAAAGGCCTTCATGCCAAACATGTTTTCCGGCAAATCCAGCTTGGTCAAGCGTTGCTGCATCTTTTTGATCTGATAGGGAAATATCTCGCTAATCCGGACACCGCCCATGGGCAGCATGACATCAAAATCAAAATGATGGGCCAAAGGCGGCTTGGCGCAGGATATAAGGCTAAAAATAATCACAGATAAAAACACAGGGCACAATTTCATGACTTCTATTATAACATCATTTTTTACCTGGTCAAGATTGAACACTAGGATAATGAGTGGAACAGGGTATTTGTTCAAAGCTGGTTGCGCCACATAAAAAACACGCTGAATGAACAAGCTTCAGGGATACACAAAATATTGTGATGCTTCGGACTATTTCACAGGAGCCTTGTAGCTTTAGCCTGCTGAAAAGGCTCCTTGTTTTAGCTCATTTTTTCTTTGAGCCACTTACGCGTTAGGGATTGCAGCGAAAACCCCGGAGCAGCCCGGCAGCCCTGGTTTTGACAGGGAGAAAAAGAAGGAAGGGGCTGCGAGGAGTTGCAGCGGAAAGCCCGGGCCCGGCCGAGGGGTGAAAGAGCGCTTTGCTTAGCCGAAAAAGCATTCCGCCAGGTAATAAATCTCCGGGCAACGCCCAAAAATCAAAAAGATTCACACCGCAATATCTCAAATGACCCTCATTCCGGCTTGATGATTTTATTGATTATGAATATATTATGTCATACTTTTATAACAAAGGAGATGATTGTGGAAATTACGGTAACCGATGACAATTTTAATGATGAAGTGATAAATTCAGAGCTTCCTGTGCTGGTGGATTTTTGGGCCCCCTGGTGCATGCCCTGCCGGATGATAGCGCCAATTGTTGAAGAAATCTCCAAGGATTACGAGGGGCAGCTTAAGGTTTGCAAAATGAATGTTGATGATGCTCCTGGAATTTCTTCGGAATACCGAATCGGCAGTATTCCAACCCTGAGTATTTTTAAAAACGGGGAAATGGTGGATCAAGTAGTCGGCGCTGTTCCCAAGGATATGCTTGAAGCAAAAATCAAGGAATATCTCTAGGCATATTCTTCCTGTTTGCCAAACAGGATTCATTATTTGATCATTCAACCGCCTAAATAAGGGCGGTTTTTTTTAAACCTATATATAAGAGGATAAAAATACCTAAAACCACAAACAAACCTTTTTAAATTCCGGTTGTTCGGGAAAGCGACCACATTCTATTTTCCGTCTCTTTAAATGTGAGCAAATTACTTATATTTAAAATTAAAGGCAATAGAAATAGTCAAAATTTTTTCGATCATAAAAAAAGCCGACCCATTACAGAGTCGGCATAACTTGCAGATAATTATTTAGCTGATTAAATTATAGCTCTCCAATAAATTGTTGAAATTCAATAAAAGCCACTCCTTCGAGCGTTGGATAAGCAGTGCCATTAATAGTAAATGTACCACCTGTAGGTTCTCCTGCTGTAGCAGTCATATTCAGAGCCCATGCTGTGAACATACCCGCGTCATCTGTACCCACAGTAACACTTCCGCCATAGGCATCCTGTGCCGCTGATTGAGTAAAGGTTCCGCTAATTATTAAATTATAGCCAATGCCCAAGTCAGTATCAAAATTAAAACTTGTAAAGGTGTATGTCCAAGGGTCTCCGGAATTATCAAAAACCGCAGCACCATTAACGCCGCCTTCTGCAATTTGCAAAGCCATAAACATATACAAAAAGCCTACTGTTTCGACTTGATAGCTATTATAAAAAGTAAAATATTCAGTTAAGGTATGAACCTCATCGTTTATTGTTACAGTGCCACTACTGGGATAGTCATTACTTGGACCGGAAAATGCCAAAGCTAATGTGGTAATACTATTTGGATCATTGGCTAATGTTGCTGACATGTTGTAAGTTGCTGTTGTGCCATCATCAGTCACAGAATAGGTTCCACTAATTGTCGCAGTACTGGCATCAGTAAGATACTCAAAGTTTGTGAATGTTGCCGTCGTTGTGTTACCAGATGTTGCAAGAGAAACATTAGCAACTGTCCCCCCACCATTGATAGCTTGTACTACATCATCACAACGGCCGATTTGAATAAAGGCATGCCGAACCTGGTCAGCAGTCAGAGCCGTTGGGGTTGGATCACCAGCAGGTGGCGGACAAGCAGTAAACATCACTAGGAACACTAAAATTAATAACACGGTTAATTTAATCTTCATTTTTCCTCCATAAATAAATTATGAATTAACTATAATTGACCAAACTCTATTTGGCAAATTTATTAATAAAATTTTAAGCAAATTCTGAGAATTTATGATAAGAAAGCCTTTTTAAAAATATCGCTACTCCAAACCATGAATGCGCTTACAGGCCGTGACTGTATTATGCAGAAGCATGGCAATGGTCATGGGGCCTACTCCGCCGGGCGACGGGGAAATGGCTTTGCACTTGGGAGACACGGCCTCAAAATCCACATCACCCACCAGTTTATACCCCTTTTCGCTGGAAGGGTCATCCACCCGGTTGGTGCCCACATCAATCACAACCGCGCCCTTTTTTACCATTTCAGGGCCCACAAACTCGGGACGGCCAATGGCCGCGATGAGGATATCGGCCCGGGAAGTTATTTCAGCCAGGTTCCTGGTGCGGGAGTGGCAGATTGTCACTGTGGCGTCAGCGCCGGCTGCTTTTTGAAGCAGCATCATGGCCACTGGTTTTCCGACTATATTGGAGCGGCCAAGAACCACCACATGCTGCCCTGCCGGGTCAATACCCGTTGCTTCAAGCATTTTAAGAACACCGTAGGGTGTGCAGGGCTTCAGCCCTTCTATGCCTATCATCAGCTGGCCGGCGCTGATTGGGTTAAAGCCGTCCACATCCTTTGCCGGGTCGATGCGGCTAAAGATTTTGTTTTCGTCAATATGGGAGGGCATGGGGTGTTGAACCAAAATACCATGGATTTTAGGGTCCTGGTTCAATTCATCTATTTTTTCCAAAAGCTCTTTTTGGCCAGCCTTATCATCCATCAGGATTTTACGGGAATAAAGCCCGATTTGTTCGCAGCTCCGTACCTTCATTTTTACATAGACCTCGCTGGCCGGATCATTACCAACCAGAACAACAGCCAAACCAGGAGTTATTCCATGTTTTTCCTTAATCGCCCTGATTTCTTTTTCCAGGCCAGCTTTAATATCAGCTGATATAATTCTGCCATCGATGATATGGGTTCCCATTTATTACTCCTGTGAATGATTTTGATGCATTATATAAACCAATATATCCCATGATCAAGGGTAAAAGCACTGAAATCCAGGTCAATCGCATTATAATTTATATAGTTGTTTTGTCACCCTGAGCTGGCACCCGCCGTCATTCTGAGCAAAGCGAAGAATCTCATTTGGCATAGACCAATTGTATTCACAAACAAAAGCCCCAACCCTGGCGAGATTCTTTTAGGACGCAGGGATAAAGTGAATGCCAATGAGCATTCACGTCACCGAGCAGCAACGCGGAGCATTTATGACCAGGCCAGGACGCATGGCCGAGCAATAAATGCGGAGCATTTATGACCAGGCC
>JAFGWI010000164.1 GCA_016937215.1 Spirochaetales bacterium
AATGCAACCAAAGGATTTCGAAGCGAAGCGGAGTTATGGAAAGCCTGGCCTGCTGTAATGAAATGAAAGCAGGAAACGCCCAACGTATCAACCAGCTAAACAAATACTATATTTCGTTTGAATTTTAAATTTGTCTTTTTGATAATCAATATGAAAATAACTAGCTCTTTAGCCAAAAATAGATGTGTTTTCTGATCAGCTTGCAGCAAAGGTCTGCCATCCAGGACTGTGGCGTCAAATTGTGTGTGCCATCATAGACTGTACTTTAAATTCCCCATTCTGTACTTAGGTAACCATCATACTTCTTCTGTTTGTAAAAAGTTAGTTCTTGATCATGTGTTCGGGAAAAAAAATAATAAAAAATGGAATTATTTCTCTTGCAATGCCTTGTAATTCTATGCATAGTAGTATTAGGTATATAATGGAATTTTCAAAGGATTTAATGGCTGCTTCTGCCACCCCAATGTTGTTGAGAATTTTATCTCATAGTGAAAACTACGGTTACGCGATCATTAAGGCGGTAAAAGAATTATCTGACAACCAAATCAACTGGACAGAAGGAATGCTCTATCCTGTGCTTCATCGCCTGGAAAAGCAGAATTATATTATGGCATTCTGGAGAATAGCAGAAACCGGACGCAAACGGAAATATTACCAAATTACCAGTGAAGGTAAGGACTATTTGCGGGAATTAATGAATCAATGGAAGCTTGTTGACAGGACCCTTCAGAAGTCCTTGGACACAATAGATAAAGGAGACAAAGATGTTTGATTTGAATCGTCAAATAGAATCATGGGCTGATCAGCTAAGAGTAAAAGGGAAAATGGAGGAAGACCAGGTTTTGGAAATCACCCATCATCTGGAAGATGAAATGGATGAACTCCGGAGTGTGGGGCTTTCAGTTGATGAAGCTTTTTTCATTGCTGTTCGTCGAATAGGGAGTAGTTATCAGCTTTCAAAGGAATTTGCCAAAATCAACCGGAATATAATCTGGAAAAATCTGGAATTATGGGATTCCGATAAAACAAATAGCATCGGTTCCTGGTTTGATCTTGGATTGGTGGTGGTTTTGGCTTTATGCGCTGGAATTTTTTCCAAACTGCCATCCTGGTTTGGAATGGCCCCTGCGGATCCTTTGTTTAAATGGTCCATAACACTTAGAGCGATAACTTATTTGAAAAGTGTTCCCCTCTTTGTTTTTCCTTCAATTCTTTTTTATTTTATGCATAAAGCGGGGTTCAAGCCTGTGATGAGTTTTATTGTGACAGGGCTTTTCGGGACTGCTGCTTTGGTGAGCCATTTTTATCCCAGTGTGGCTCCCTTTCATTCCGCTTATATTATAAGCTCTCATTTGTTTATCTACTGCTGGTTTCTAACCGGTTTCCTATTTGTTTCTGGTAACTGGAAAAATCATGATTTACGAATGGACTTTGTACGATTAACTGGCGAGACCTTTATCTACGGGGTTTTGATTTCCTGCGGAGTTTTTGCTCTGGTGATTTTCACCAATATTATTTTTCAAACCATCAGAGTTGATATTTCACGGATTTTCAGCGGAGAAATACTTTATTTTCTCGTGTTTGCCATACCAGTAATAGCTGTTATTTTTGCTGATGCTAAGAAAAGTGTTATCGAAAATATGGCACCGGTTCTGGCAAAAATTTTCACGCCCTTATTTTTAGTGACCATGCTGGTTTTTACGGTGGTTTTCTTTACCTCGAGTGAATCCATTTTTGCAAACAGGGATATTCTGATAATTTCCAGTTCATTTTCTGTTTTTGCCCTGGCATTGATTTTTTACACTATTTCAGCACGTAAGCCGGTAGATTGTGTTAATGCCTTTGATGTGATGAATTTCGTTCTGGTAGCGGTTGCGATTGTGGTGGATGTGATTGTTCTTGCTGCCATGGGGGTCCGTATTGGCCAGTACGGTTATTCTATCAATAAAGTGGTGTCCTTTGGTTTAAATATCATCATGCTGGGAAATCTGATTGGCTTTTTTGTTTGTTATATTTTATTTTTTATCAATAAACAAGGCTATAAAATTGTGGAGAAGTTTCTGACCAGTTATTTAATTGTTTATTTGGGATGGTCTATTGTTGGCTGTTTTGTTTTGCCTGTTGTTTTTGGTTTTCAATAGGGTTCTTTTTTTCCAAAATCCAATTTGAGTCCTGATTCGCCTTAGGGTTTGGAGGCAATGAGACGATTCAGAAACATCACACCCTGCATAGGCAGATATTTATGATCACTGATTCAAGTTAAGGCAAGGCTTAAAAACCAGAATAAAACCAGAATCAATACTGGATCAAAGTACCGTCACGCTTGGCCTTTTTCACGGCAATTTTAAAAATGACCAGGCTGAGTGGGAGCAGTACGACTATGAAAATAATCAAATTAATGATAATGGGTACAGCGTTTTGAACCGGCTGGTTGGTCAGGAGCAGTGTCCTTAGTGCTTTGGTCGCGTGGGTGATGGGTAAAAGGTTGGAAAGCCCGCGGACCCACTCGGGGAGTACGTCCACTGGAAAATAGATGCCGCCGAGGAAATAACTGGATGTGCCGAAAATCATATTAATGGGGTTGCCTTGTTTGAATACCATGATGAAGGAAGCGGAAAGCATGCCAACCGACAAAAAAGAGGTAAAAGTCAAAAAAAGCACAGCCAATGAGACTATTGAGTTAATGAGTTGAACATTTTGGCCGATGTATATGAGCCCGACAGTGAGCATGCCAATGGAGCTGACAAGCGACGATACAAAGGCCCAGAGGGAGCTGCCGATGAGTATGGTGTAGATGCTTGTAGGTGTGCTTAAAAGAGCTTCCAGTGTTCCTTGTACCTGAGATTCGCGGATTACTGATGAAAGAGAGTTGAGCCCGACCGAAACAAAGCTGGTAATGGAGATGCCTATAAGAACATAAGCAAAATAATCGCCTCCATAGGCTGAAAGATACTGTGACATGGCGCCTGAAAAGGTGCGGCCAATAAAATAAAACATGAAAAGCGAAATAAACATGAAACCGAATTGAAGAAAGAAGTAGAAACGGTAGCTCATGTTGATCTGGAAGTCTTTTTTTATAAAGGCCAGCAATTTCATCATGAAATCCTTTCTTCGATAAGGTCAAATAATTCGTAAAGAGAATCTTCTTTGGTGCGAGCCCCCATGAGCTGTCCTTTCATGGCTAGGAAGTCTTCAAGGATGCCTGGAATCATGGATTTTTCCGCCACAGCCAATTCCATGGAAGATGCGGATTTTGTTTTTATCCTGTCCTTGTATTTTTTGTCAAAGGGCTCCTGGGGCGGGCTGAGAAAATCAATCACTAAAGTATATGAAGAGGTGAATTTCTTCTGGATGTGTTCCAGGTCGCCTTCTTCAATGACTTTTCCCTGGTGCAGCAGGATGATGTGCTGGGCCAGTTCGGTTGCTTCGAATAAATCATGGGTGCAGAGCAAAACCGTGGCCCCTCGTTTTTTGATGAAATTTTCTGTAACAAGCTGGTAGAACTGTTTGCGCGATGGCGGATCAATATGAGCTGTTGGCTCATCCAGAAGCAGCAGTTTGGGATTGCCCAGCAAGGCCCTGGCTAAAATCATTTTTTGTTTCATACCCGATGAATATTGGCGAAAGGGCTTGTCCTTTTCATCATACATGCCGACATCATTAAGAACATCGCTGACCCGGTTTTTTTTAGTTTTTCCTTTGAGCCCGTGAAGAGCGGCAAAAAAATCCAGGTTTTGCCAGCCTGTTAGCCGCCAGTAAAAGGACCTGTCGTTGGGTGTCACCAGCCCGATATCCCCTGTTTTAAGCTCTTTCATTACAACATCGCCCTTATCAGCTGAAACAAGCCCGGCTATAATCTTGATGATAGTGGTTTTTCCGGCTCCGTTGGGGCCCAAAAGGCAGGTAATCTGCCCTTGGGGGCATTTGAAAGTCGCTGAGTTCAAAGCCTCTTTTTTTTGGGATTTCTTCCAGAAAAGAATCGAGGGTGTTTTGAATATCTTTTTTACATTCCGGAACTCAAGGGCGTTTTCCATGGTCATCATCCATATAGTGATAAAGCATTTTGAAGGATTCTGCAACTGTTATTCTTGTTTTGTGTTGTTGCTTTATTAATAATTGGCAACAGTTATTAGGAAATCATGGAAGTCATGGTTCTCTGTAATGTGGTTGGATTGTGTTTACAAAAAACAACCCTCTTTTTATGATTGAAAATATTCGGCTATGCATCTATACTTTAAAAAAATTGGAAAACCTGGAATGGAAATTGTAAAAAAAATCATTCGCGACCTTGTTCTAAGTGAAAAAGCAGATCCTCTTGTTGTGGATCAACTAAAAATAGCGCACTGGCCGGCTTTTGAAAATGCGTTTACACAGAATAAACTATCACCTCAATTGCTGCCCCTAATTATAAACCAATTGGCAGAGGGGCAAGTAAAACTCATTTTTCAGTCTTTTCATCGGCATTATTCCTTTGAAATCATAAAGGAAAATCATATTTTACAAATTCAGAGAAAAAGGATTTTTACCCTTTTAAATGAACATGCCATAGATGCTGTGTTTCTAAAAGGTCAGCTCTTGGCTGAAGAGGGTAAGGACAGGGTTACCCGTGATCTGGATATTCTTGTTCATGTTTCACAGCTATCGAAAATAATCAAAATCATGGCAAACGAGGGCTATAAATTTGTTTCATCTGAAATTGTCAGGCATTTTACACCGCGGGAGCGGAAAAATGTGCTATCAACCCTTTCCTGGTATAATGAATTTCATTTTTTTTCAAAAAAAACCGGACTGCTTGTGGAATTTCATACAAATCTTTTTCCGCGCGCAAGGGTGAATCCTGAAAATCTTGAAGCTCTTTGGGCCAATCGTCCCCTGATTTTTGAAAATATTCAATTCGTCGAAGAGTCGGGCTTGCGTTACAAGGTATTATCCTCTGAAATACAGGTGATACAGACTTCCGTTATCATCAATGTGAAGCGTTCGCCTTCGAAATTAGCCTTTTCCTTGCGTGATTTATCTGATTTGAAAAACCTTTGTTCCAGGAACATTGATTGGTCCAGGCTGGAAAAATTGTCCGAGGGGTTGCAGGTGAAATACCATGTTTTTTCCGCTTTGGCATTATTAAATCGTTTTATGAAAAATGTTGTTCCAGAAAATCTTTTATCACAGTGGAAAAGCTTTTTAAAACCCTCGGAGCTGTTCATGTATCGTCTTCATATGAGGTGCATGAAGGACCTGTTAGACTATCACCCCATATATCCCTGGGTTTACAGATTATTGCGCATATTTATTCTGGGAGGCAGGGGGCGCGTATTCGAAAAATTGTATTTTTTACGCAAGATGATTATGCCCTCCAGATGGTTTATTATCGATAAATACGGCTTGTCAAAAGAAAATCCTTTTATCGTTTTTTATTATTTTTTATTACCGCTCAACAATATATTCATCCTGTTGAAAAGAATTTTTGGAATTAAAGAAGTGCCTAAGAAATGAAAAATGGCCAGCTTCGGCAAAATAAGGGGCTTTATTTTGAATAAATCGGATTACACCAAAGCCTGGAAAACTTTGCTCATGACAAAAAGCCGCGAGCCTGTTGCTTTGCCAGTGCTCTCCGGAAGCATGCATCCTTTAATACAAACCGAGGATGTCCTGATTATTCAGCCCTGTAAAGCAGGGGACCTTCATTTGGGTGATATTGCCGTGTTCTCGGTAAAGAACCGTATTTTTGCCCACCGGGTGGTCTTTATTTTTCTCACAAAACGATGGAAGCTCATTATGGAAAAAGGAATCCAGAATAAATTCCCAGGCTGGTTAAAGCCCGGCCAGGTTCTGGGCCGTGGGCTTGGAGTGAAACGGGGCAAACAGAATATTAGCTTCCTGGGCAGAGAAAACCGTCAGATTCAGCGAGCCGAGAGCTGCCGAGAGCTGCTCAAGGTGATAGGGGAGTGTATCTTGATACCAGCTCGCTTTATTTTATCCCTTATCAGAAAATCATGACTTTTCGCCCCCCGCCAAAAAAATTGCCTTCTGATGAATAAACATAACCCTCTTGAGCCTTGGCCTTGATAACAAGTATAGTGTAGTGTAAACCCCTAAAGGAGAGAGCATGAGCCAGAATTCCAAGCAAATCAAATGCCCCAATTGTGACACACTCATCGATGTGGAAACCCTGCTTTCCAAACAGATCGAAGCTGATCTGCGCGGTGAAATGGAGGGTCACTATAAACAAAAAATGCAGGAGCTGCTTCAAAAGGAAAAAAATGTTGAAAAAGCGGAAAAAGAATATCACGAGCGCCTGGCCCAGGATCTGGTCAAACAGGAAAAAGCCCTGAAAGAAAAACTGGACATGGAATTTCAGGCAGATTATGACCTGAAGCTCAAAACCTTTCAGGAGGAAATCCAGAAGCAGACCAAAAAAATCCGCGAAATGGAACTGAAGGACCTGGAATACCAGAAAATGAAGATGCGGCTGGAAAATCAGGAAGAGGACTTTGCCCTGAAGCTGGAAAAAACCAAACTCACCACGCAGCAGGAAGCCAAAAAAGAGCTGGAAGAAAAAATGGCCATTCAGCAGCGGGAGCGTGATGAGCAGGCCAAGCTCAGCCTTATGGAAAAAGAAAAAACCATCGATGCTATGAAAAAGCAGATTGATGAACTCAAGCAAAAGGCTGAGCAGGGCTCCATGCAGCTGCAGGGTGAAGTCCAGGAAATGGCCATCGAGGAAGAGCTCCGCGCCCTTTTTCCCGATGACCTGGTGATCGAAGTGCCAAAAGGCCGAAGCGGCGCTGATTCCATCCTGCAGGTGCGTGATGCCAGGGGCCTGGAAGCGGGAAAAATCATCTATGAAAGCAAGCGCACCAAGAACTTTAGCCCTGCCTGGCTTTCCAAGTTGAAAAACGACCAGCGCCAGGAAAACGCTGACATCGCCGTGCTTGTAAGCCAGACCCTTCCTCAGGAGGTACAGAATCTCGCCCTTATCGACGGTGTATGGGTCTGTTCCTTCTCCTTTCTCAAACCCCTTTCGCTGCTTCTCCGCGACGGCCTTCTAAAGGTCCATCAGACAAGGGACGTTCAAAAAAATTCCCACGACAAAATGCAGCTGCTCTACGATTTTCTTACCAGCAATGAATTTAAAATGCAGATCGAGGCCATACTCGAAGGCTTTGATTCCATGCGTCAGTCTCTTAGCAAGGAACGTTTGGCCATGGAGAAAATCTGGAAAGAACGGGAAAAGCAGCTCGACAAGGTGCTCATCAATACTACCCAGTTTTACGCTTCGGTTAAGGGTATAGCCGGCGCTGGTGTGCCGGAAATCAAGATGCTGGAATTTGATTGAAATCAGGCCAGGGCAATCGCATTAAAAGAATAATGTTTCAACCACTGGTCATTCTGAGAAGGAATGACGGGCCTGGTCGTAAACCCTCCGCGTTTACTGCTTGGTGGCGTGAATGCTCATTGGCATTCACTATTTGGCGTGAATCCTCATTGGCATTCACTATTTGGCGTGAATGCTCATTGGGATTCACTATTTGGCATTAATCCTCATTGGGATTCATTATATCCATGCGTCCGGAAAGAGTCGCTCCTGCTTTGAAGCTTTTGTTTGTGAATACAATTGGTCGATGCCAAATGAGATTCTTCGCTTTGCTCAGAATGACGGCGGGTGCTAGCTCAGAGTGACAAAACAACTATAAAAATTATAATGCGATTGCCCTGGAAATTAGGCCAAGTGGCATTGACTTTTTTAAGAGAATGTGCGATCTTTACTCTGTTTTTGCTAAAACCGGAGGGAGGTGAGTCACCATCGCTTATATTCGAATCGACTCGGAAGAAGAATTAGAACGAGCTATCAAACGTTTTAAGAGACAAGTTGAAAAAGAAGGTATTATTCGAGAATGGAAAAAACGAGAGTTTTATGAAAAACCTTCCACCATTAAATGCCGAAAGTTTAAGGCCCTAAAACGCAAGCAGATGAAAAAAATGCGGAAAATTACGGGGTCAAAAGGTTTTTAAACCGTAAATTATAGGGGTTGTTCTGAAAAGAGCAGCCCCTTTTTTTTATCATATTAGCAGCTCTAAAAATCACTTAAAATGAATTTTTAGAGCTGGCCTTACATAAATAAGTTAACAGCATTATTCATCAGAGTCCATGTTATCGGGCTCCAATTTTTGCGGGTCGATTAAAGCAGCCCGGTCTTTCAAGTGTTTGCTGCAGGAAACGCGGGGAACAGCCATTTCCGGTTTGGCGTTGATCATGATCTTTTCCTGGGTGGCCGGGTTTACCCCCATACGTGCTTTTTGGGCTGGTCGTTTTTTCAAAAACATTTTACCAAGTCGGCCGAGTGAAACCCGTTCGCCGAGTAATACACCGGATTCCACCAATAAAAGATAATCATCAATTAATTGCTTTGTTACCTTTTGGGTGAGGTTGTTTTTCTGGGCAATAAAGTTGATCATCTCTTTCATGTTGAATTGATTGGGAATCTGATCAGCCTCCAGCAAAATCGACTGATTTTCCTTGGTAAAGCGGTTGGTCAGGAATATGCTGGCTTCCCGGAGGCGTTGTTCCTGATCAGATGGCTTCAGATCCTCTTCAAAAGTGGTTATTTTCAAAAGCGCCGAGGTCCTTTTTATTTTTCCATCGACGATTTCCGCTTCAGAATCCACTTTAATGTCTGATCCAAGGTAGCAGTTTTCCATATAGGCAATGCTGGGAACATCGGCTCGGAGCTTGATGCTGGCATATTCCATCCAGCGTTTACCTGAAATCAATGGGCTGACGGTTAAAAGAGACCCGGAGTAGGTGAGTAAAAGCGCGCCTTTGGGATTATCTTTTTCGTAATGGTCAATTTCCCTGAGTCCCAGCAGGGCTGTCTGTTCTTCAAAAAGCTTTTTTTTGCTTATCCAGTTTTGGGCGATCAGCTCAAAGGACTCTTCCGTTTTGGGAAGACCTGAGCTTTCTGTCACGCTTTTAAGATGGGTCCGGATGGTTTCCGATAGATTTTCCAGGCTTTGATTCATTTTAGGCTCCTTTTACCTTATTTTTAAATCAGTGCGACCAATACGCACCAAGTCATCCTTATGAATTTGAACATATTTTCCCTCAGGTACAGCTTCGTCATTGATAAAGGTGCCATTGGTAGATCCGAGGTCAGTGATAAAAAAGGCATTTTTGATTTTTTGAATTAACGCGTGATGACGGGAGGTCATAAAATCGTCGATAACGATGTGGTTGGTTTTGTCCCGTCCAATGCTTATTTTAGCAACAAGAGGAATTTTTTTGCCATTGATGACCAGGTAGCGTGCTTCGCTTTTTCTTATTTTTTTCATTCTCTGGCCTAATTGGCTTTCTTCATTGATTGTTTCATCCATAATTATCCCCTTTATATGCTTGATTATATAAGCTGACACGGTTGCGTCCATTTTTCTTTGAATAATAAAGAGCCTGATCAGCCAATTCTATCAGATCATTGCTTTTTGTTGTAGTCTCTCCTTTACCCGCGACACCGGCGCTTATGGTTAGTGAAAACCCAAGAACAGCCTTGGCTTTTAATTCAATATTTAATCGGATTTTTTCAGCGGCTTTCAGGGCTGTAATATCCCTTGTTTCAGGCAGAATCACAACCATTTCTTCACCACCGTAACGGGAAGCAATATCATTTTTACGTATGGACTGAAAAATCAGATTGGCTACTGTCTTAAGGGCCCGGTCTCCTTCCTGGTGCCCGTATTGGTCGTTTATTTGCTTAAAGTGATCAATATCAATCATGATCAGAGCGAGGTCCCTCTTGTAACGATGGGCACGTTCCCATTCTTCTGCCATGCGCTCGTCAAAAAAACGGCGATTATACAAATTGGTCAGTTTGTCCTTAAAGGCGAGGTCTTTTAACTCCTCTTTTTTCTTGGTAATATATTCCTTTAGCTCCATAACCTGTTTTTTAATTTGCGCATTGCTCACTTCATCGAGTATGTCTTCAATTTTTTCCTCGATAACCAGAGTATCGCTTTTTTGGTAGCGCGATTCAGTGGATTCACTTAGAACCTTGTATTCAAGGTAATGTGAACCAATCTGGATCTTGTCACCATCTTCAAGTTGCTGATTGCTTATTTTGTCGCCATTAACCCAGGTGCCATTGGTGCTTTTCAGGTCTTCAATGGTAAATCCCTGATTTTTCCAATACAGCATGGAATGATGGCGCGATACATTGGGAGCCTGTAATTGAATGCTATTATGAGGGTCCCGGCCAATGGAGTAAAGGGTTTTAGGGTCGAGACGAAGGCTTTTGTTCAAATAATATAGAAGAAAATTCATCATCAGGGTATTTTCTTTCCTAACAGCCCCTTGTGGGGAATAGCTTGAATCGGGCACGACCGATAAAAACCAAATTTTTCTGTTGTGCTTCAAACTAGTCGCAGCAATAATTCAAATTTCATAAAATAAAGTTGCTCAAGTATAAAATTGCTGATTATATCAGAAACAGCCTTTAAAAACCATTTTTATGGGTTTTAAAAATGACCATTATGAAGTTTAATCCATTTTTTAAAAGAATCCACATTCTTTTTGGCATAATTTTCCTGCCATTTCGCGGTCTGAATGGATATTGCACAAAGCCCAATGTAAGTTTTTTTAAAGAGGAGAATAAAATCAAATAAAAATGAAGAACCCACTTTCCGCGCTAAAATAGTAATTTTTTATATTATAGAGAAATAGAAAAGGCGATTTTGTGAATCGCAAATCGCAAATTCTTAACTTTTAATAATATAAGAAATTACCTAAATTCACTTTGGAATGTGGGGAAGAACACCTTTAATTGCTGTTTTTTTGCTGAATTTTTAAATAAAAAAACACAATGGAGTAAATTGTAAAAGTCATGACATCAGCGATGAGAAGGCCGCTGTAAATAGAATAGCTATCCGCGATTTTTATGATTTTAGCAAAACCCCGGTTTTGCAAGAGCCTCTCTTATTTTTTTAGTTTCAATAAACAGATTTTTTGGGACATACCCGAAAGACCATCGGAAATCCCCATGATTTCGTGAATCACGACTCTTCACAGAAACGATGATCCATTTCAAGGGCCGGGTTTTCATATCTGGTGCTGCCGACCTTTTTGGCTGGAACACCGGCAACAGTGCTGTGGGGCGGAACATCGGCAAGCACAACACTACCGGCCCCGATTTTGGCCCCCTCGCCGATAACGATATTCCCCAGAATTTTGGCACCAGCGCCGATCAACACACCCTGCCGGATTTTCGGGTGCCGATCGCCCTCTTCCTTGCCTGTTCCTCCCAAGGTCACCTCATGAAGCATGGAAACATTATCTTCGATAACAGCTGTTTCCCCAATAACAATAGAGCTAGCATGATCCATTAGAATGCCTGAGCCAATTTGAGCTGCCGGATGAATATCCACGCCGAAAACCTCGCTGATTCGGCTTTGAAACAAATGAGCCAAAGATTTCCGGTCTTGTTTCCATAACCAATGGGTCACCCGATAGGACTCCAGAGCATGAAAACCCTTGAAATACAAAAAAGCCGTGGCATAGCTGTAGGAAGCCGGGTCGCGTTGGCGAATGGCCTTTAAATCCAGTGAAACTGAATTGAGCAGGTCCGGCGCCTGCCTGAAAGCAGAATCAATAATCTCCCTGAGCATCAGGCCCGGCAGAGTGGGGTTCTCCAGCTTGTGAGTAAGATGGTAAGAAAGAGCATCCCCCATAAATTGATGATTCAAAATGGTTTGGTATAAAAAACTGGAAAGCAAGGGCTCTTTTTTTGATTCTTCCCGCGCCTCTTCCAAAATTTGATTCCAGATTTCCCTTGGCAGCTGGTCCATGGCCAGGATGGGGGCTGTTTTTTTATTTCCCTTTGGATTTGATATTTTTTTCCATTGCATTTCTGTTTTCCCTTCTGCCGGTAAAAAGCCGGAAACCACACCTCCTTTAGAGTAGCAAAATATTTCTTCTCTGTGAAGATGTTCTTTTTTTGCTTGGGCTGGCTTTGTCGGGCGTTGCCTGCCGCCCGGGGGCATGGCAGGCCGGGCCTTGCCGGGCTCCGCTTGTGCTCCGACCAAAAAGGCGGCGGCTAATCGCCGCCTTTTTGTTGGCCCTGCCCATTTTGAAAAATGGACAGGGCCCCCTTTCAGTCCCTAACGCGGTAAACAGCAGTGACCCTGCTTAAGCCTATGGGGGAACATCATTTTTGGCCTCTATAGGCCGACTTGCCCTGGTCTGGTTCGAGTGAAACAAGTTGAAACATATTCACTATTAATGCTAGTTGCCGTTTTTTAACTCCCAAAGCCGAAAACAAAGCCTGGTATGAGCTATCGAAAATCAGGGTCTTGCTCAAAGTAAGGAAAGCAATGAGAGGGCGATTCTATCACTTTGGTTAATGTCCCTGTTGTACCATAATGGCAGGTTTTAACCTAATTTTTTTTATGAAAAGTGACTTTTCAATTGTAATCTTTCATATTTTGGCTTGTTTTAAATAAAAGAGGATAGTAAAATAACACTTTGGAATCCTGTTCATTTTTCTGAGCAGGGGAATACTCATTGTAAAGGATAAGTAAATGAAATATTTTTTGACAATCATGGTGTTTTTGTTTATTTTTTTTGTTCCGGCCTGTTCAGAGCAGCAAGTTGAAGGCTTTGCTTTGCGTTTTGAAAAGGAAAAAATCGATTTTGGCGATAAGGAAGAGGGCATTAAAGTCAACATAAGCTACAAGGTTAAAAATATTGGTACTGAAGTTTTAAAAATTCTTGATGTGCGTCCTACTTGCGGCTGTACGGTTTTAGATGACTGGGATCATGAAATTCAGCCGGGTCAGTGGGGTGAAATACCTGTGACCTTTGACACGACTCATTACGCCGGTGATATTTATAAAACCGTTAATGTTGATACCAATGTTCCAGGCAAGGAAACCATTATTTTAACCATTGAAGGGCATGTTGTGACCTATATTGAATTGTCTCCTCCTTCTTTGTGGTTCGGCCAGGTGAATAGGGATGATCCGGCCAAAGCTGGTTCAATTATTGTAAAAAGCACCTATAAAGAGCCATTGAATGTAACCGGAATAGAAAATAATTATGATAATGTAACAAGCAATTACAGGGTTATTGAAGAAGGTAAAATCTTTGAAGTAAATATTTCCATTCAGCCTCCCTTTGCTTCTGGTCATCAAAATTTGAAAATTAATTTATTAACCGACAGAAAAGATAAACCCAGTATTTCACTGCCGGTTGCTTATTATATGCAGCCCGATCTGGAAGTGGTGCCTTTGTACATTCAAATTTCCGAAAATCAATTAACACCTGGTGTTGATCGAAATATCACGATTAAGGATAATTCCGGCAAAGCTATTTCCATTAAAAGTGTGAAATCACTCGGTGCTAATATCAAGTTTACAATAGAAGAACGCGCGCCAGGTTCCTTGTATCAGGTGTTCATGAAGCTGGATACATCCAATGTTTCTATTGATGTTGACACAAAAATCCTTCTTGAAGTAAACACGGCAAATGGTGTTGAGAATTTCGAGATTCCGATTTTGATAATGCCCTCTAATTAATGGTTCTCCATGTTTATGTGGAAGATGTAATATCAGGGCTGCTCCAGGCGGGCAGCCTTTTTTTTGTCTGTAAAGTTGATTTCTGAAGTCACGAGCGGTTTAATGGAAATGCGATAGGGAGAACCAGGAATCACTTGATATAGATAGTGGATTGTGGTTATGGCCAAATACAAAATCAGTTTTTAGTAAACCAGAGATTTTGGAATTTCATTTCCAGGAGCTTTAACAGAAAAGGTTTTTCCTGTCCACTTAACTAACCCTGAGCTTTTTTGTCAATTAATAGCTATCTTCAAGGCAGCGAAATACGGTAATTCGTCCCTGTTGGGTTCCGTCGCTGAAAGCCGCGTATACACCACCCTGTGATACAAAAATCTTCAAATAACCCAGACGGCCTTCGGAGAAGCCAGGCGAGCCCTTAAGGATAAACTGTCCTGACTGGTATTGAATAACAGTAGCTTTCATGTTGAATCGTTTATCGACAAAACCAAGATAGGGTTTGCCTTTTTCCACATACATGGTGAGAAACACCACTTGTTCACTTGTCAAACTATCGGCCAGGCCCAGGAAAGCCTCCCAGCTTTGGGTTTGCTTGTTGTACACTTTAATCACGGCTTTACCCATAATAGCCTGGTCTGTATAGGCTACATAGGGAACATCTTCTGATAGTGACAGGTTCAGGTACTGGATAGAGCCTTTTGAAAACCCTGGTTCTCCCAGGGAAGACCAGCTTCCATTGACAAAAGCCTTGGCCGTTGTTTTCCGGCCTTTATTGTCATCGCAATACACTGCGTAGACAGTGCCTTTGCTGTCAACCGCGATATCCAGATCAAAAACAAGGCCATCTGAGAATTGTGGCCGGCCCAGAATTTGCCATTTTTTGTCCAGAAATGCCATGACCGTGAGGCCGATTTGGCCATTGGATGAATCACGAAAAGCCAAATAGGGAACGCCATCTTTTACTTCAAGATTGATGACCTCGGCGATTCCTTCACTTATTCCTCGCTCACCTAGGGAAGACCAGTTGTTGTTTTCGTATTTGACCACAGAGGCCTTGCCGCCATTGGCAATGTCCTGAAAAGCCAGATACACAATTCCATTTTCAACATAAAGCGAGGGGTATTCCGCGCGTTCGGGAGATATGATTCTCGAACCCAGAAGAGTCCATTTGCCCTTGTCATAGGTCATGACCGAAATGCGGCTGCCGTCTCCTCCATCCTGAAAAGCGACATAAACCTGACCATTGTCAATAAATAAATTCACAAAGCTGGCGATTCCCTTGGAAAAGCCCGCGGGCCCCATTTGCTCCCAGCACACAAGTGGTGATGAAGTGTCGGAGAATTTTGTTTCATTAACCTGCGAGTTGTCCTTAGAATTTGAACCACAGGAAAGAATAAAAAAGAAAAGTATAAATAAACAAGAACAATATTTCACATTACGATTGATAGGCATTTTTTTATCCTTTCCTGTTGGCAATAGGGAATTCTTTTTTAAGGGTGCAAACCTCGCCCCCAATTGGAGCTGTTTTAGCCGCTGTTCCAAATGTGAACATAAGAGAGCTAATCGCAAAAGTTCTGCCATTAGCAATTAGCGGGCAGTTAAAAATTATTAACTGCTTATACGGCAATAAAATAATTTATCCGCGATTTTAATGATTCTTGCAAAACCTCAGTTTTACAAGAGCCTCAAGAACCAGAGCTGTTATTGTCATTATCGGTTCAAAGGCAGTCATTAACAAACCCTTATTTTTGGGAACAGCCAGCTTTCTAAAATGCAATTCCCTGTATCATGGTTCTAATTTAACATAGGGGGTTCTGAATGTCCAGCTTATAGGTATTTGTAAGCTGCTTCTCGGGTAAAAAACCTTCAGGAAAAATGGCTATTTGTTTATGCTAAAGCCCCGGAGGTTTATAGGAGGGTGATTCACAGATACGAAGCTTTACGATCAGACAAGCCATGGCTTCTGTTTCTTATATTTTTTTAACCCGAAATCGGATTAACCAGAATATAAGGGAAAAGTTATGAAGAGGATGATTCAATGAGGTCCTTTATTGTTTCCTGCAAAAGTTCGCGCTTAACAGGTTTTGTAATAATACGGTATTGATTCCCGGGCCAATTTCGGTAAACCTGGTTTTTGTAGTATTGATGGTCGCCCAGGCCCGATAAAAAAAGAATTCGGGCATTGTTGTCAAACTGGTAGATCTGCCGCGCGGCTTCAAGACCAGTCATGATGGGCATGGTGAAATCCATGGTGACAATATCAGGACGATAAACCTGGTAATAGCTTAATCCTTCCTGGCCGTTCTTGGCATAATTGATCACCTTGTATCCCATTTCCGTAAGATAATTGGCGAGGTAATAATGGACATGGATGGAATCGTCTACTATTAGTACGGATTTGCCCTCTGGATTCAGTCGTTTCAAAGCTTCGAGTTTGCGGAAATAATGCTGGTAATTCTGGTTTTGTTTTTCTTCCCTTAATAATTCTAGAAGATTGGCAAAAACCAGGGAATCAAAGGCTGGATGGTTTTCAAAACCCTGTAATTGCAATAGGGTTCTGATGGATTTTTCCTTGTCGCCAAGGTCTGAGAGACTCATGTCATACCAGCGAAGCATTTCTTCAAGTGATTTTTGGTAGTTGTCGACCCTGAAGGCCGGCAAAGTGATGATGAAAATTGAGCCTCCTGCTGGCGAATCCTCAACTCGAAGGGCTCCTTTTTCCTTGTTGATAATATTCTGTGTTATCCATAGGCCTTTGCCGCTGCCTTCAATATAGGCTGTTGCCTTGGCTCTGAAATTGCGTTTGAAAACATCGGATTTAGCATTATCGGGAATGCCAGGTCCAAAATCCTGTACTGAAACCACAATGTGATTGTCTTTTTCAGCCAAATTAATGATTACAGGCTTGTCATTGGGTGAAAATTTAAGGGCGTTTTCAATAATATTGGTAATGGCGTTTTTGAGCATAAACGAAGTTTCCACAAAAGAGGTGATTTTGGAAGAGTAATGGAATTGTATTCGTTTATGGGCGCTTATGGGAATGGCTTGAGGACCCACCCGTATCTCGTTGATAAGACGGACAAGGGAGGTGATGCGGGGTTTGGTGTTCATGTAATTAATGGCTTCCATAACGCCATTGTAGAGATCCTCAAAAGTGGCTTTCAGCATTCCCTGGGCCGGGTTTTGCGGTAATTGCTGAATCAGGCTGTTGATATTCAAAAAAAGATTTTTGGTATCATGGGAAAGTATGTCGAGTATTGTTGAAAAAACCGTGTTTTTTTCCTGAAGGTGACCGGCAAGGGTAGTGAGGCTGCGAACAAGAATGCTTTGATCATTCTGTTTTTCGCGGCTAATAAGAAATTTCATGAATACAGCCGGAAATTCTTCCTTGAAATTTTCCTGATGGATATAATCGAAGGCTCCGGAGCTAATCATGTTTTTCATGGAATGGCGAGACTCTGCTGCCATGATCATGACCACTGGTATTTCTGGTATCTCTTTTTGAATGGCAAAGATGATTTCTTCACCTTCTGTATTTCCCGCTGTTTCTCTTGTCAGAATCAGGTCTGGAGGGTTTGTTTTCAAAGATTCCGTATTCAGGTTTGTGGAGAATTTTACTTTAATTTCGTTTCCATTTATGCTTTGAGGTAGTTTGAATTCTTCTTTTTCTCCTATAAACAAAAGTCGATAAATCTTTTTTGGGTTCACATTATAAATATCATTCATTTTGGCTTGATTTTCAAGAAAAAATGCGCTTTTCAATTGAGAAAATCTTGTTTCTTTAGCTATACCATTTTTTTATGGATTATTAATTGATATATTGACAGGCTCATTGTAAAAGTGAGGGCTTTTGTAATGAGCTTTAATATGTTATTGTTTTTTCATTAGTCAGCAAGTGGCTAATGTTGTGATTGGCTTATATTTCTATTGATTCTTTTTACCGTGATAGGCATTGTTTTCTGTTGTGGATTCAAATTGGTTTTTTTATCCGCCATGGGAAGCGGTTTTTTCGCGATTTTTTTGTGAGGAGGTGTTGTTTATGATCAAGCGCGATGATTTTATTTTTACTTTAGGGTACCAGGGCAGTACGGCAATTGTTGATCGAGTGTTGAAAACCCAATATTCCAAAAATTCTTTTGACGAGCTTTTGGAAAATCATTTATTTAAGCCGGCTTTGGCTTACGGGATTTATGAGAAATCCGATGCAATGTGTGAAAAGGTGAGAGTGGTCTACAACAGCAAGGTGTCCGAGAATATTCCTACAATCGCGGCTTTGAAAAAGGCCTTTGGTGTGGACAGGGTTCCTGAGGAAATTGACAAGGTCAGCTTGATTTAGCTCCTGGTTTTTTCGGGGTTTTTCGCGTTAGGGAATAGTATGATAAAGCTGTAAAGTATTTACGGTAGATGGTATAACGTTCTTTGCTTGGAGTTATCGAAAGTAAAGGA
>JAFGWI010000165.1 GCA_016937215.1 Spirochaetales bacterium
GTATTTGCGGTAGTTTGAGTACAGATGTAATTATTATTCTATACGAGGTGGCTTCAAAACCACCTCTTTTTATATCTTTAAATTGACACATAGGGATTGTTTTAAGAAAAATTAATAAGGGCTAACGGATAGGGAAAAAAGCGCGGCAAATAACATTCCCCTCGCCGTGTCATTTTTCCCATGTTAACGGCTGCGTGTAATTTCAACCCCTTTCAGGGAAACAACGATGAATTTTAATAAAATTCCACAATTAATACCAGTATTTTTTTTCTTGCATTTGCGAAATCTCTTTTTTATTATTCTACTGTACGAGAAGAATTTTCAAAGTGAACCTGAAAACGAGAGGAAAAGTTGTTAGACCAACCGGAAAATATTATTAATACCGCAATACCGCAATAAAAATTCGCGAAAAATATCTAACACTATGAATGCCTCAGATCGAGTAATTATTGATGTTTGTTCTATAGTTAAACATTAAGTAAAAAAAAGAGGGTAAAATGAGAAATGAGAAGAAAAAAAGCAACATAGCGGAAAAAAACCGATAAAACATGACAATGCAGTAGAAGCACTTGATTTTATACTTGAAAATGCTTTCAAATCTGGTTTCGGAGCTTTGAGTAAAACAGATCTGGATCTGATTTTATTTGCCGCTTTACAGAAATATTCGGATCAAAAATTCCAGACGGATCATGCGTTAAGTAAATATCTTCAGATAACGCAACAACGAGTCAGGAATCTTAAAGAAAAAACCAGCGTAAAATATATAATAACTGACCGCGAGGATGCTATAAATGATTTTACAGAAAAAATCAAAAATGCGAAGATAACGGATGAATACATAGATGTACCAATTTTTGAAATAGCGGTAAAAAATGAAATTGAGAGCATTCTCGATGAGCAAAAGATTGTTCTACACAGTCAATTAAATCCGAAAATATTCAGATTGAGAGTAGATGATTTTCTTGAATTGATGATATTGATTGATGTAAAAAATGGAGAGAGTTCTGATAGGGATAAAAAATATGAAAGTTTGATAAAAAGCATCAAGGCGAAAGTAACAAAAGATGAGGATTTATTAAAAGATTTAGGGCTTAGCAGAGACGATCTTAATCGACTAAATCAAAACAGCCTAAAAAAAGCTCTAGTTCACGGAGGAATTGCTACATCTGTAAATTTATTGGCATCGTTAGTGCCCGGTGCATCTTTTTTTTCAGAACCGATAAAAACTATTTTCATAGAACTTTCGAGTAGAATTATGAAGGTATAAGCTATGGAAACATCAATAATTAATCATATTATACAGACAACTGGTGATATTCTGACCCCAGTGATAGCGATAATAATTACATATTTTCTGGCAAAAAGAATGTTAAAATATAAACTTGGCGTCGAAAGAGAAATAAATCTTCTTAAATCAGTGCTTTATTATAAAAGAATTATTTCTGAATATGAGAAAATAATAGATGAAACAAATGACCATTCAGATAAAAAAGATATAAAAATGCAGATTGAGACCGAAATAGGTTTCAAACCTGGTGAGTATGTGCAACCAGCCAGGATCAGAAAGAGACTTGAATATCTAGAGATGATGGATGAGAAAATTAGTACTTTCATTACAAAAATTAATAAAAGTGGAGTGGACTAAAGCTGAGGATTTATAGATTATGAACGAAACTAAAAAATGCCCCTTTTGCGCAGAAAATATAGCCTTCGAAGCTATCAAATGCAAGCATTGCGGCGAATGGCTTGATAAGGTGCATGAAGGTAAAATAAATTTCAACAGGTCGGGGATTGTAGAGAGAAAAGATTTGCCGATGGGACTGATATTCGTTTCTGTACTGACTTTTGTATATGCCTTGATTTGGCTTGTCATCTCAATTATGCAAGCATATATATTCGAATCTACTGCATCAGTAGAAACAGGTGTTCTGTTCTTATGGAATTTTTTTATTGCTATTGCATTTATAGCTGTGGGTATAGGAATTCTAAAATTAAAATACTGGGGTTACGACTGGGGTTTATGGTCAGCTGTGCTAAACGGCATCTGGTTTGCTTACAATTTATTTGAGTCGGAAGACAGTATCTCTTTGTTTTTTTTCGCTTTTCTTGTGATATTCTGCATTCTTACGATAATTATGCTTATAATTAACAAAAAGTCATTTCCAAATAAGAAAAAATAAAAAGTGGAGGTATCGAATGAAAAAAATGTTGGTGTCAATCTTTGCTATATTACTTTTGGCAGGGATGACTGCGTGTAGCAAGAAAACTGAAGAAGCAGTAAAAAAAACTGAGGAAACTGTAAAAGAAGTAACTGTAGAAGTTACAAAAGCCGCTGAAAAAGCTGTGCAAAAAGTTTCGAAACTCGATCCGATGGTTCTTGTGCAGGGCGGAACTTTTAAAATGGGTGGTGAAGAAAAATCAAACGAAAAGCCAATCCACGATGTAACAGTATCAGATTTTTACATCGGAAGATACGAAGTCACTGTTCAGGAATGGTATGATTTCTTAACAGCCTTAGACAAAAAGGATTTTGAAAAGGCAAAGAAGTTTACCACATCTGCAGTTGTTTACGACAATGACGGAAACCTTCAGATGATGTCAACAAAGTACATTGATGATGCAAGTTGCGCCGCAAATGAGATAATTTGGTATTCCGCTGTTGAATACTGTAACTGGAAAAGCGAAAAAGAAGGCTTGCAGAAGGCGTATACAATAAATGGAGAAAAAGTAACCTGCGATTTTACAGCAAAAGGCTACAGATTACCAACAGAGGCTGAATGGGAATTCGCGGCACGAGGCGGAAATATAAGTCAAGGCTATAAATATTCAGGCGGATCGAATTATTTAAAAGTTGCCTGGATGAGCGAAAATAGTGGAGATAAGGTGCATCCGGTCGGAACAAAAGATCCGAATGAACTCGGGATATATGATATGAGCGGCAATTTGTCGGAATGGTGTTGGGACTGGTATGGATCATATACGAGTGATGCTCAGACTAATCCTACGGGACCAACTACGGGTTCCGGCCGCGTCGAGCGGGGTGGTAATTGGGTCTACAGTGCCGGCTACTGCCGGGTTGCCGGTCGCGACTACTTCAACCCGTACGTCTGCAGCTACTTCTTCGGATTCCGGCTTTCGAGGACGCCTTGATGCACACGGGTACTTACTTGGGGGGTGTGGAGGAAGTTACCTTTTAGCCTTCTTACCTTTTTACCTTTGGTAGTCACGAAGTGACAGGAAACTTAGGGATCGGCAGGCGTGAAACTGCCGTAGCCGATCCCGATTTTTTTGAGGGATTTATGGGATTTAGGATAATTACGATACCGTTTGAGCTGAACAAGATGGACTTTTCTGAAGATGAGCTGAATAAGTTCATCGTGAACAAGAAGATCAATTCGTACAAGGCGGAGTTTTTTCAACGCGGCGGCGCGGCGTACTGGACTATTTTTCTTGATTACGAAAATGTTCATTCGCCGCATGAGAATACAAAGGCGATCGAAGACGCTCTTAGCGAATCGGAAAAAGCATTGTTCGGCAAGCTGAAAGAGTGGAGAAAGGAGACTGCGGATAA
>JAFGWI010000166.1 GCA_016937215.1 Spirochaetales bacterium
AATGCAACCAAAGGATTTCGAAGCGAAGCGGAGTTATGGAAAGCCTGGCCTGCTGTAATGAAATGAAAGCAGGAAACGCCCAACGTAGAACCATCTAAACAAATAAAAAAAACAATCAATAAAAACAACAGTTACCAAGCGGAAAATTGTAAGACAAAAAATATTTATGAACCAGAAAAATTAGCCCTTTCTTGGTTTATAATCGGTAAAGTCATTTAATGAAGGCCTTCTTTAAGGCGCCAAAAAAACACAGAGCTCATCAGCCGATGAAGCGGGAAACTTTATCCAGCAATTGATCTGGCTTCAAAGGCTTGTCGCAAAAATCATCAACAGGAAGCCAGGCCTCATCACCTGCTGCATCCTTAAAATTAATCCCGGTTTTTTCCTTTACCGCTGTAAGCATAATAATGGGCGTGTTTTTATGTAAATCAGACTGCTTTAAAACCCGCGCGGCTTCAAACCCGGCCTGATTTGTCTCCATCATAACATCAAGAATAATCAAATTCGGCCTAAAGGAATCAGCTTTTTCAAGCCCCTTTTTACTATCCATGGCGGTTTCGATTTTATAACCCCTGGATTCAAGAACAACCTTCATGGGTTCAATAATATCAGGATCATCATCGATAATGAGAATCTTTTTATCTGCCATTAGCCTCTCCTTGTGCTGACATTGGAAATATTTTTTTTTCCTCTATAAGTATTTTACCGGTACAAAGCGGCTGCTGTCAAATACTTTTCTGAATTATTTCACAAAAGCAGATTACATTGTTTATTGGCACACCTGCGTTTCCCGAAAAAGGGGAAACACAGGCCGGGCTCTTTGGAACTCCGCTCCGCTCCGAAGGCTTCGCCGCGAAAAAATCGCGGCTCCAGGCTTAGGCCATCAAGTTTTGAAAAACTTAATGGCCTTTCCTCCGATCCCTTGCGCGAGCTTCATAAAAAACCTGTCACATACCTGGCCATTGCCTGCCAAAACCAGGTTAATTCCAAAAGAATCTTCCCCCAATCAGGCCCTGTCCTTTTTTTTAAAGCCCTAAACTATCTTATTACACAAACCAAAACCCTTAGCAGGACAATCGTATTTTTTTTAGCTGTTTTGTCACTCAACGCAGCCACCCGCCGTCATACCGAGCAAGGCGACGAATCTCATTTGGCATAGGCCAATTGTATTCACAAACTAAAGCCCTCGCTTCCGACTATTGACACAGCTGCCTTGAACTGAGTATTCTAAAACCATGAAAGCAAAAGAATTACGCGACAAATACATCGAATTTTTCAAGTCCCAAGGCCATAATCATATAGCAGGTAAATCCTTGATTCCTGAAAACGATCCCACCGTGCTTTTTACCACAGCTGGCATGCACCCCCTTGTGCCCTATTTATTAGGCGAACCTCATCCTGGGGGAAACCGCTTGGTTAATTTCCAGAAATGCATACGAACCGGCGACATTGACGAGGTGGGCGATGCCACCCATTGCACTTTTTTTGAAATGCTGGGCAACTGGTCTCTTGGCAATTATTTTAAAAAAGAAGCCATAACCATGAGCTTTGAATTTCTCACCAATCCCAAATGGCTTGGTTTTTCTCCGGATTTATTGAGCGTCACTGTTTTTGCCGGAGACGAAAGCGTTCCGCGGGACGAGGAATCAGCGGGAATCTGGCGGTCCTTGGGCATACCAGAGGAACGCATCTACTTTTTACCGCGAAAAGATAACTGGTGGGGGCCAGCTGGTCAAACCGGCCCTTGCGGTCCTGACACAGAAATGTTCATCGACATGGGCAAGGAAGCCTGCGGTGACAATTGCCGTCCTGGCTGCAGCTGCGGCAAGTACTTTGAAGTATGGAACGATGTTTTCATGCAGTACAATAAAACCGAAGAGGGCAACTATGTGCCTTTGACCCAGAAAAACGTGGACACAGGAATGGGTGTGGAACGAACCATAGCCATGCTTCAGGGCAAGGAAACGGTTTACGAAACAGAACTTTTTCAGCCCATCATTTACGCTATCGAACAAAAGGTTCAGAAATCCTATGGCACCGACGCGGCAGTCACCAAATCTCTACGAATTGTGGCCGACCACATCCGCGCTGCAAGCTTTATTCTGGGCGACGAAAAAGGAGTAACCCCCTCCAATCTTGGTCAGGGATACATTCTGCGACGCCTGATCCGTCGGGCTATCCGGCATTTGCGCAAATTAGGGGCCGAAGGAAAGTTCCTGGGCCAGTTAGCCAGGGTTGTCATAGATATTTATAAAGATGCTTATCCCGAATTCCTCGAAAATCAAAATAAAATCGTGGAAGAGCTGGAACGGGAAGAGGAAAAATTCTCATCAACCCTTCAAAAAGGCGAAAAGGAATTTGAAAAACTCCTCCCCAATCTTTTAAAGAATCCAAAGAAAATCATTCCCGGCCGTCTTGCTTTCACCCTTTACGATACCTTTGGTTTTCCATTAGAGATCACCGAGGAACTGGCCGCTGAAAATGGAATGATCGTCGACAGGGAAGGTTTTGAAGCAGCTTTTGAAAAGCATCAGGAAGCATCAAAAATGGGTGCTGACAAGTCTTTCAAGGGGGGCCTGGCAGACCACACCGATAAGGTCAGGCAGCTTCACACAGCCACTCACCTTCTGCACAAAGCCCTGCGCATGGTTCTGGGCGATCACGTAGCCCAAAAGGGCTCCAATATCACGGCAGAACGGCTCAGGTTTGACTTTTGCCATCCTGATAAGATGTCACCCGAGGAAATCCAGAGGGTCGAGGATATTGTCAACGAACAAATCCAAAAAAAGCTTGCTGTTACCCAGGAAGTTATGAGCCTTGAAGAAGCCCGGGCCGAAGGTTCCATTGCCTTGTTCGACGCCAAATACGAAGAAAAGGTGAAGGTATACAGCATTGGCGACTTTTCCAAGGAAGTTTGCGGAGGACCCCATGTCGAGAATACCGGCGAAATGGGACGCTTTAAAATCAGTAAAGAGCAATCATCATCAGCCGGGGTCAGACGTATCCGGGCTGTACTGGAAGAATAAATGGCAAGCCCCTGTTTCAGGGGCTTTTTTCAGGCCTTCACGGTTTTTTGTTTCAGGAAATCGGGACACCTCTGTCTGAGGCTTTCTCTTCCGCGGCTTTCACAATCTCAGTAAGCTGCTTTTTGTAATTCTTCAAAGCCACCTGCCCAGCCTCAGAAAGGCCATAAACACCCCGCTTGATTTTTTCAAACCAGCCATAAAAATTGGCAGCCAGAATTTCCTGAGACTGGGAGGGCCCGCCGGATTTTTTCAATTGCGAGGGGCTAGAAGGCCCCAGCTTTTTCAATTGCCAAGCCAGATAAAGGGCACGCTGCCGGTAAGCTGAAAATCTCGCGTCAGAGGTCGCGCTACCGGCCTTATTGAACTCAGCATAACGGGCATCTATTTCCCTGAGAATAGCCAATCGCCGCTTGTGCTGCCTTTTTTCTGAATAATCTCCAGGATGAAGGGCCACCTCGATTCGCGTTTTGCTTTTTAAAAAACGTACCAACACCAATCCAACACCTAAACGCCGAAGCAAGGCTTTAACATTTCCCAGGCGAGGGATTTCACGTTTCCCGGGCGCCACAGCCACTGCCGCGTATACTGAATCGGCCATTTCCATTCTCTCCATCAGCTGGTACACCAAATCCAGGGAAAAACGGACCTTAAGCTCGATAAGTACCATTTCATCATCCTTACACGCCACCATATCACAGTTTTTTACCTCAGAGGACACAGAATAACCCTGCTTCTCTAAATACAGCTTCAGGGGCTCATACAAATCGGTTTCCTTGATTTTCACCTTTTCATCTCTTTTCAGTTCCCTGTCTTTCTGCCATCTGGTTCAGGAAAAACAGATTTTATTATCATTATAAGTTATTGACCCGAATCTGGGAAGCAGAAGCACACAGTAGTGTACCCGAGGTCCAGATCTTAGCATTTTTTTTGGACCAAGCTCGATTTTAAAACCAACTGTGATGCAACTGATCAACAAGCCTCTAATCGGGTTGACACAAGAAAGGATTCTCTATATTTTCATACTAATGGAATTCCCGGTCATTAAGCCATGGCAAATACTATAATTAATAAACCATTTTTGATTAAATTTCTTCTCATAGTCTCGGCCCTGGGCTTTCTGATATTTGTGGTTCTCAGTTTTAGCGGCCAAAGCCCAAACAGGGACCAATTAAAGACATCCATCGTGAAACCCAAGCCCACAGCCTCGATTACACAAGAGCCGACTCTTGACCATCCATTTGATTACTTTGTCAAAGCAGGGCAAAGCATTTACGACATTGCCAAGGAACTGGATATACCCGTACATTCGCTTCTGCTTTACAACACTTTGGATGGCTACTATCCTTTAAAAACAGGACAAAAATTAAGCATACCCAAACAACTCATCGAAAAGACCCCACAGGAATTCGATACCACCAAGGCTGAAGGCCTGCCAGAACACCTTACCATCACAGCCTCAAAAATGTGGGGAGAAGCCCCTTTGAAAGTTCAATTCAGATGCATTAATGCCGAACTCGATGATTATTTTTATATCTGGGATATGGGATGTAACCGCTTCAGTTTCAGTAAAACTCCAGACTTTCTCTATACCCGGGCCGGACGATACCCTGCCCGGCTCATCATCTACGACAGATACTTTAACCAACTCAGCTCCAACACCATTTTCATCAATGTACCGCCTATCATGACTGACAACAGCGGCCCGGCTTTTTTAACTCTGGACCGCCTGGGCGACCTTCTTAACCTTAAAGGTCGCATGCTGGATTCAAGGGGCTTTCCTGTGATAATCAACCCAGGCGCTGACATTATTCAAAACCCGGCCCTGATCAGACAAATCGGTCCTGACAGCTTTGTGGCAACAAACACAGGATATTCCAGCATCACCATCCGGCAAAATGAAAACAGCTACCACTTCTATTTGTTCGTAAGCCCCTTTCCTTCAAAACACAGCGTGGAGCCGGAATTTGACTGGTACTTTACCCAGTATGATACAGGCATGTATGGAAATTGCGGTCCGGCATCCAATTCCATTGCTGTAAAATGGGCCACCGGCAAAAGCTACTCAGTTGAAACCATTCGTGAAGAAATCGGAATGCCCTATGAAAATGGCGGTGTGGACTACAATAATCTTCGATCCAACATGAGGCACCATGGCGTACATTCCAGTATCAAGAAAATCGATTCGGCCCAGGATATTTTTGATATCATCGACCAGGGGAAAATCATTATCAGCGTTTTTCATTGCGGCCTTATCACTCCCACCGAAGGTGATGAAACCAAGGTATTTACCGGCCGCTATTATCCTGATTCAACAGGCCATTATATTGTAATTAAGGGTTATTCTCTGGATAAAAAATATGCCATTGTTTATGACGCGATTCCAGGCGACTGGTTGAACAATTCTCTGAGATACGACGACGGTGTCAGCATGATTGGCCGAAACCGCTATTTTCTTATGGACGATCTAATGCCTTCATTGCGCCTTCCCGATGTTATTGTGATTGACAGAAAAGCCCGATCCAATTAATTCATGAAATTGTTTGATCCTGTTGCTCAGGGAACCTTCATTAAAAGGCCCAACCGATTCATTGTGATGGCTGAAATAAATGGCAAAATTGAACAATGCTATTGCCCTAACCCAGGGCGTTTAATCGAGCTCCTTATCCCCGGCACGCCCCTTCTTTTTGAACTAAACCCTGGCCCAGCCACCAAATACACCCTTTCCGCGGCTATTCGCGGTAATATGACAATCCCCCTTTATTCAAGCCGGGCCAATAAAGTGGCAGCCCAGTTGATTTTACCGCGGCTTTTTCCGGAAAGCAGCAAGGTCAAAGCTGAGTTTACCCATGGAAATTCGCGCTTTGATTTCATGATAGATGATGGCCAAATAAAAAAACTCATAGAAATAAAGGCCTGCACCCTGATCGAGCAAGGCGTCGCCTCTTTTCCTGACGCGCCGACAATCCGTGGGCTCCGTCATCTCTCTGAATTAGCCGAAGCAGATGCTCGTGAATATAAGGGAATGATTATCTTTGTTGTTTTTAACCCTGAAGCAGAACATTTTGTTCCCAATTGGCACACCGATTTTGATTTTGCCCGGGCTTTGTACCAACACAGAAACACAATTGATATCAAAGTGTTCCGTGTTTCCACTGATCAAAAGGGAGAATGCCAGCTTATTCCAGGAGAATTAGCCATTTTCTGGGATAAACTAAAGCCCCATCTGATTGACGGCGGGGTTTATTTATACATTCTTGAATTGGATAAAGAAACAGAATTGAACATTGGCCAGCTGGGCAAGTTCTGCTTTCAAAAGGGCTGGTATGTTTACACTGGCTCAGCGCGAAAAAACCTGGATGCCAGAATCAGGCGGCATTTAAGTAAGAGAAAAAAATTCCATTGGCACATCGATTATCTTGGAGAAAAAGCCAAAACAAAAAAAATTTTGGCAATACGCAACCAATTTAGCTGGGAATGCGAATTGGCTGCTTCAGTGAATGAGCTTTCACTCCATTTCGTTCCAGGGTTTGGTTCAAGCGACTGCCATTGCCAAAGCCATCTTTTCTATTTTAATGAAAACCCCTTTCACAACCGGGATTTTTTAGATATGCTTTTTTTTATCGTTATAAAAAATCCCTTTTATAAGCTAACAAAGACGATTCAACACCCCCCGCGTTAGGGATTGGCTGGTCATAGCCCTGAAAAACCCGGCCTGAAAGCAATGAAAAAAGCCGCCTGGCAAGCTAATTCAAAGCCTTGATGGGGGGAGACAGAGTTTCCGGGCAACGCCCAAAAATCAGAAAAAGGCTAATCCTCCTCACATAACAGAAGAATTTTTTGCATCAGTTGATCGAAGCTGTAGGGTTTAGCGATGACGTCATCAAAGCCATATTGTCGATAATCGGACATGATTTTGGAATGGGAATAACCACTTGATACAATGGCTTTCACCTTCGGGTCTATTTGTTTGATGATTTTGATCACTTCTTCACCGCCCAGGCCGCCGGGAATGGTCAGGTCCATGATTATCACATCAAAGGAATTGTTATTCTCTTTGGCCTTTTTATATAATTCAATGGCCTTTTCACCCGATTCAGCTGTATAGACCACAAAACCCCTCTGCTCAAGAATTCTTTTCAAGATATGCAGGATGGTGAGTTCGTCATCCATGATTAAAAGACGCATGGATTCGCAATAGCCGTCGCGGCTTTTCTTGGATTCTGTTTCAAGACTTGAATCTTCTGCCGGTAGATATATGGTAAAACATGCCCCATGGGGGCTGGAATCGAGAGTGATGTATCCTTTATGCCGCATAACAATGGAATGCACCGTCGACAGTCCCAAACCATTTCCATTGGAACGCGTAGTAAAAAAGGGATCAAAAATATAGGGCTGAATTTTTTCATCGATGCCTTTCCCTGTGTCGCGGATTTGCAATCGCAAATATTTTCCAGGCGGCAAAGGCAAGGAACTCAGGGAGTCCAGTTGAATGTTAAGGCCATTGATAAAAATATCACCTTTATTATCCATAGCCTGTAAAGCATTGATCATCAGGTTCTGGATCACCTGGCTGATCTGTCCGCGGTCAACATTGGCTATCCAGAGATTTTCCTCAATATTTAAAGTCACTTTCACGGGTGACCCGGACAAAACAAAGGCCGAGGTTTCGCTAATCAATTGCTTGATGTTAGTCAATTGTTTTAACGGCGCGCCGCCCTTTGAAAAAGTTAGAAGCTGATGAGTAATATCCTTGCCGCGGTCAATGGCGATCTCCAGATCACCAAGTAAAGAAATGTTTTCCTGATTGTCAGGATCATTTATCTTTACCAGGGCTAAGCCATTTTGCAGGATAGTCAGGATATTATTAAAATCATGGGCCAGTCCTCCAGCCAGGATTCCAAGAGAATCGAGTTTGTTAATTCGATGCTTGGCCACTTCGCGAATTTTTTGTTCGCTGATGTCAATAATAAAACCGCGCACACACACTACTTTATTGTTTTTAATAATCGGATTACTGTGAATCAAGCCGATAAATTGCCCCCCATCCTTTCGAACCAACCGGTATTCCCTTGGGCCGGGAAGTTCATTTCTAAAAAGCATGGCCAAATTTTCAGTGGCCCTTTCCACATCTTCAGGGCTGATAAAATTCATAAAATGAATTTTTCTTTCAAGATCCTCATCTGAATAGCCAAAGGCTTTGATGCCGAATTTATTGGTAAAAAGAATATTTCCCTCTGCATCAGCTTCATAAATAATCTGGGGCAGGGTATCCAGCATTTCGCGATGAAGGGCCTCGCTTTCAACCAAAGCCAGTTCAGCTTGTTTGAGCTCCGACACATTATGGGCATACAACAAGATAGCCGATTGGTTCTTGAACTTAATCGGGGCAGTTGAAACCATGACATAGAGGGGCTGTTTGTCCTTTGTATAAAAAATCTCGATATTATTCAAATCATGATGAGTGTTCGCGTGATTATCATTTTCCTTGAATTTTACTAATTGCATGATATTCAACATCTTGAGTTCTTCATCTGAAAATTTCAAAAGCCTTCTGGTGTTGGGATTTACTTCAAGAATCATCATATTCTCATCCATAATAATGAGAATATCCAGAACCTGCTCAAAAATCTGCTGAAACCGCTCTTCGGAGCGATGAAGGCTTTTTAACAAGAATTGATACCTGAAATATGAAATTAAAAACCCTGAAACAATAAAAATAAAAATTAAAGCCAGGACATTGATGAGCGACATGATATAGATCGCTTGCAATGTGGCCAGGTCAACAAAACAATATAATTCCCAGTCCTCTTTGATGAAACCCTGAGTATTTAACCGCGTTAAGTTGCCTTCATAATAAAAATAGTCGCCAGGAGCTGGAACTGTTTGTAAAACCGGCTGGCTTCGAACCTGTCCGAAAAGGTTACTGGCATTTATTTTATCAACACTCTGCTGGTCGATGGGCCACAAAGGATGATAAATCCATTCTGGAGCATTGGATAAAAATATAACCCCGCTTGCATGCACAAAAAAAACCTTGCTGCTTATATAAAAATATCTTTCAAGCGCATCAATTTCCTTTTTCAAAACACAGGCTCCTAAAAAAATACCGCCATCAAAAACCGGGAAGCTGGCATAATAACCACGTTGCCCTGAAGTAATTCCAAGGGCAAAAAGATATCCTGCCTGTCCCCTTTGTGTATTCTGAAAATATTCCCGAAAAGCATAATTCTTGTTTAAAAAGCTGTCGGCTTCATTACGATTACTCGTGGCAACAGTGGTTCCCGATGAGTCGAGAAGGTAACAAACAGAAACCTCCATCGCTTCTTTATATCGATCCAGAACCGCGTTCACCTCATCATAATAAGCTTGGTTTCGGGTCAAAAGAAAATCATGAATCCGGGGTGAACCGGATAAAGCCCTGGATGCATGATCAATATTCAGTATTTCTCCGGAAAGAGCATTTTCAATCGCCTTGAGGGAAGCAGAGTTTTGCTCAACAATAATTCGCTCCTGTGTGTTCAAGCTGTAAACCATTAAAATCCAGCCACCAACCACAATCAGAATCGATAAGATGAAGGACCATATCGGAATAAACTTAAAAAAATCGGAAACAGATCTGATCTCAAGAGTAAAATTTCGCCTTGTGGAAAGCAGTTTATAGAGACTTCCTGATAGAAGGATAATAATAATTAAAATAAAAACAAAAAAAAATATCACAACAATTCAACTCTAAAATAGCCAACATCAACTGTCAAGACAATTCCAACAGAGGTCGGAATTTCCTGTTAACATTTTAATCACCAGCCGGGCTTCGGAGATTGAAATAAAGACACCGGAGTGTGGAAGAAGGATCATGAGGGACATAAATCAAGGCTATACCCAAAACAGATACAAGAGATATTCCTGCTTACAAGCTACTCCCCAAAAAATGAAAATGGTTTTTTTTAATTTTCCTTGCTGTCACTATCGCTTGAGCCTGATTCCTTGGGTGACTCATCGCTGTCAACCACTTCACCTTCAACCTCTTCAGCTTCATCATTCTTGTTAATATCAACCTTCTGGCTTTTTTCACTTTCAGTGTTTTTGGAATCCTGGTCTTCTGCCCCTTCTTTCATGCCCTTTTCAAAGGATTTGCTGATATCGTTGATAAAACTTGAAAATTGGTTAAAGCCATCGCTAATTCCTTTTTCCGCTTGCTTGAAAAAATCCTTCACCCTATCATCGGTATTGTCTTCGATATTTTTTTTTATTCCATCTACCGTATCTTTGATATTATCATTCAATTCATCCTGATTTTGGGGAAAATCCTTAAAGGGGTTTAAAAAGTCCAATAAGCCGGGATTGGGATTATCCTGGCGGAGCTGCTGACGGTATATTCGGGACAACGAGGGAACCTCCTCAAATATCATCAAAAGGAGAGAACGCAAATAACTGACTGTTTCTTTATTACGAAGCCGAGCAGCTTTTGACAGCTCATCGATAACACGCTGAACCAGCTTGCCGGTAAACTCCAGCTTTAGAATTTCATCGCCGCCATAGGCTTTGATGAGCAAATAGGCACCTAAAAAATTTTTTTCTTCCAGCATGGTATTAAGGGAATTTGAAAATTGCTCTTTCATCTCTGTGTTCTCCTATAGGCCAAAATTTTTCTTAAGATTATTGATCTGGTTGCCAGCCTCATTTTTCAAAGCACCGGCAGCCTCTTCACCAATGGCTTTGATTCGGTTTTCAGCTTCGGCTTTTTTTGTATCCAGGATTTTCCGGAAAGAACCAAGCTCGCCGGCGTTCCCGGCCAGAACAGCTTCCATTTCCCGGTAAACACCGTAGAGCGCCTTGTTGTCTTTCAAAGCCCCGGCGATGTAGCTATCCAGCTCCTGGCGAAGCATTTTTTTTGCCTCTGAAAGGGATTTGCTGATCAGCTCACCTACAGCTTGCTCCAGTAATTTATCCAGGCTGCTTTTCATGTTTATGGAAAAACTCTCTCCCTGGCTTTTAAAATCGCCGGAAAAGGAAATATCACGAACTCTTTCTATAATATTATAAACCTCGCGGGTCACTTTATTCAGACCCTCTTTTGGAACGGTTTTCAGTCTATTCACATTAGCCTTAAACCTCCCTGATAATAGCCCTTCCCTGGATTGAATCAGGTCCAGATCCAGCTGAAGAACCGAGTCAAAATCGGAAAAACCCAAACCCGCCAAGGCATCACCCAAATCCAGCTGAAAATCCTTGATTTTGATCATTGAATTCAACACATTTTCAGCCGATTCCCGCACATCTATTTTGAATAAAATATCAGCTTGAAGTTCATTGTTTTTAACAAAGGCGCCCAGTTCCGCGGGGCCATCCATCAATTCAGGATCGCTGGACAAGGCCTTTATGAAGGCACCAAAACTGTTGCCAAGGGTTTCCGAGCCAACGGAAAAAGAGGCATTCTTTATCAATATACCGGGATTGTTCTTTTCCGGAAAGGGGATGTCCAGGCCCCGGCGGACTATTTTTTGAGCTGGAACCGCAGCCGGGTTCTGTTTTTGTTTGGAAAAATCAAGTTTTTCAACCAATCCCAGGGCCATTTTGCCGTAAGTATAGATATCGCCCAATTGCTGTTTGAGTACAGGTTCAACCACAGCAGAAACCAAACCAGCGGCTCCGGCTTCAGGAGCCTTGATAAAACCCTCGACAACCGCGTAATCGCTTTTTACAGAAACCTCGATATCAGAAGCCATGGTTTGAAAGGACTTTGAATCAATATTAAAGCTGTTTGAAAGCACATCAAAGCGGCCTTTCAGGCTTTCCAGACGCGAATAACCTGCGGTGATGCTTGTTAATGCCTGCTGGGCATTGGCCATATCCATTTTGGAAAAATTAAGTTGAGATATTTTCTGAACGTCACTTTTCAGAAGAGGAAGCTCCTGATTAAACTGCCCAATCTGGCCGGAATAATTCCCTTCAAGGTTCCGCAACTTTTCAGAGGATTCCTCGATTTTTTTCATCGATGATAGACGGCTTTTGGCATTTTCCATTATTCCTTGAGTGTCGATCTGATCAAAATCCAGGGACCAAGCTTTGTCTTCTGCCGCCGGAGCCATGGTACTTGACTTATCAGGAGCTGAAATAGTTTGTACAGGCTGAGTGCTTTCGTAGCGAGAGGATAATGCTCCGCTGACTCGGCGCGGTGTGTTCCACTGAATATCCTGACAGGAGATATCATTCACAACAAACTTTCCCTTCAACAGCTCCATGGTGTCCAGATCAAGCTGAGTCACACCCAATTGCAAGAGATTTTCCATGGGTTTTTCCTTATTGGCAATCTGAAGGCCCCCAAAAGCAATGCGGGTATTCACAAGATCAAGGGACAAAGCTTGAAAATCCACCTTGGCGCCAAAAACCTCGGACAAATTCGACTCCAACAGCTTCTCCAGAATCATATCCTTGAAAACCAGATTAAAAACCAATACAGCGCTGATAATAACCACCAGCAAAAAGATTTTCCCAAAAGCCACCACGCCAGTGTTTTGCTTCACTGTTTTGGCAATACCCCTGAGCCGCTTAAGCTCCTCCTGGGTCACTTCATCGGGTAATTGATATTCGCCCTTATCATTTTTAGACATCAAATCAGTGAGAAAGCTGTTTTCCTTTTCAGAAAAGGTCTTGGCAAGCACTTTTTTCTGAAATTTCGACTCTGCCCTGTTTTTATGAAAAAGCTTTGGAACCTTTGATGATTTGACTTTTTTTACCGGTTTTTTATCCTTCATTCTGCCCTCCCTACTGTGCCAGCACTGAAAATTTTTCGACCAACTCAATCAATTTGCCGATCAAAGGAAGCTTTTTCAGACGGTCGACAAATTTCCCGGTAATGATCCTGTCACGAATCTGTTTCCGGTAAAAATTCACCAGCATATTAAAGAGCAGAAAAACCGGTACCCATAGAATCAGGCCCAGGGCAAAACCGCCCATGACCAGGGTGTTATTCAGCTTCAAAAAGGGAAAAACCGGACTATTGTACAAAAAAGCAAAAAGCCCGTGAACCGGTTCAAAGCTGATGATAGCAAAACCAATCTGATGAATAAAACCGTCAAAAACAGGAACCAGGGCAGCCAGGAGGGCCATCAAAATCAGCTCAATCCCCTGATTAATCTTCAAAAAAAAGGTTAAAAGCAGTAAAAGCACCCAGAAAAGGTTCGGCCCTGGTATCAAGGCCAGCATCACACCAAAGGCCGCGCCAGCGGAAATCTGGGAAGGCTTGATATTGGCGTTTAAAGCCACAATGGTTTTGGCAATAGTTTTCAAAAACATCATCATCTCCTATAATCCGGGAAAATAATATAATTAACTATAGAAAATTGCGGGCCGGTGTCAAGTAGCGGTTTTTTTACCGCCCCTTTTTCTGGAATAAAAATTCATCATTTTGTGTGATAAAGCATCGCCTTGTGTCTTTATTTTAGGTATATGTTTTTACTTTGCGGCTATGGTCAAAAACAAAGCCCTGTTCCGGCAACCAGAGCTGTTAAAAGGAATTAAAAAAAGGAGAGAACCATGAAATCAAGAAATGTGTTAATTGTGATGGCTGTTATGCTACTAACCATCTTCAGCTGCACCTTGGAAGAGGTATCGGAAAGCCAGACACTGGCAGCGCCGACAGAACTCACTGCCGGTCAAACAAAGGGAGGGGCCTATCTTCTGGACCCGGAGGAAGGCAGTAAACCTGATTTCCAATATCTTTATGTCACTTATAATTCTTCTATTATTTATGTTTATTTGTATTTTTACCAACCTGTTACTTTGTCCTGGGGCAGCCCCTATGTTTATTTGTATGATACCCTGGATAACAATGACCGCGACATGATCATTTTCCCTAGCAGCACAAGCTTTGAGATAAGACGCGACAAGGATGCTAATGGCCATTTTGAAACCAATGTTTATTCAGGTTCAACAGTCCTGTCCTATAATAACGGCAGCATTTACCGCGTCAGTGTTCCCAAGGGAGTGTTCCCGGATATTGGCTCACGGCGGATATGGGCTTATTCCATGACAAGCAAGGACCGCGTACCTAACACAGGCTACCTTACATTTTCCTATAACAACTCCACCTCAATTCTGGACAAAAGTGAAGGCATTTCTCCTGACCACAGCGAGCTTGAACTCGGTTTTGATGATACCAATAGCTATATGGAGCTGGATTATCACAATGTTGTAAGCGGATTAAGCTGGGGCAGCCCTTACACCTATATCTACGATCTCTCCATCCAAAGCCAGCGTTTTTTAATTGCCTTTAATTCAACAACCCATTTTAACATCCACCAGGACAAAGACGCCAACGGTCATTTTGAAACCCTGGTTTATACCGGAGCAACAGGAATGGCCCTGGATGGCGGCAAACGCGTTACCATCACCTTTCCCAAGGCTCTAATCCCTTCATTAACAACAAAGAAAATCTGGTCCTACTCCATGAACAGCACCGATAGAATTCCCGACAGCGGATCATTACTGTTTTAGTTAATTCAGCGAAAATGGAAAATTCACCCGCAGCTTCGCTCATCTGCAACAAGTGATAATAGAGCCAACAAAGCCACAGTGGCAGTGTTGGCTTTTTTTTGTTAAATTAAAAAAAATTTTGGTATTTGTTTAGCAAGCAGGCGCGGCTGTGTTAAAAGCGTTTGGGATGGGAGCCATGCTTTGCAATTTTATCAAAAATTGCAAAGCAAAGCGTTTTTTGCCGGATAATTTCCGGATAGGCTGCATGTACATAGTGAATGCCAATGAGCATTCACGTTACATAGTGAATGCCAATGAGCATTCACGTTAGCGAGCAATAAATACGAAGTATTTATGACCAGCACAAAAAACCTTCAAAGCGACAGCGAAGTGGCGGAAAGCCCGGCCTGCTGGAATGGAATGAAAGCAGGCAACGCCCAAAATTCATCAGCTGAACATATACAGATTTTGCAAGGTTACAAGCAACATAAGATTTTTTTTCATTCCAGGCCTTACTTTATTTCCCGGTTTTGAAGACCCCTCATAAACCTGCAATATTTCAAAGTGTGTTTCCCGAAGCCGCAAAACACATACACTTCGCCTCTTAGCAGAATAACAGCTTGCTGATTGTCAAGGGCTTCGTATTGGCAATTGGTTCTTTCAGTCGCCCTTTCTGGGCACCACCTTAATATGTTTATAAATCTTGGTGATCGCCGACAAGGGAATAAAGGATGCTTTTTGCCAGGAAGAGTTTTCATTATATAGGATTTCCGTATTGATGGTTTTTTCTTCCAGTTTTTTGATCAGATTTATTATAGGCAAAACCGTAGAGGAATTCATGGATTCCAGTTCACGGAAATCAACGACCAAGTCATTATCATCCAGGGAATGTACCAGGTTCGAGAGATAAGGATCCAAAAAACCAGCGGGGTCCTTACTGCGGCTTTCACCCTGCCATTTTAGTATAACCTGTTTTCCGCTTGCAGATACACTCAGAATTAAATCACCTTCATGTAGGTTTTCCATGTCTCTCTCCTGACTCATAATATATCCCTCACCGCCTCCACGGTTAAGATATTATCTTTAAGCATATAAGATAATTTAAATTGGCCTTCATAGGCTATTCGATAAAGTCCTAACTGGGTTTTTTTTATTCCCGGATTTTCCATTAATTCCTGAAGCCTCCTGGTGTACAATTCCAAGGGGTTTGTGGATTCCTCAATTTCACGAATATGTCTTTTAAAAATATCAAGTTTATCTTTGGCTCTCACCGGATTTGTCACCTGGATAATGATTCGATGAGACTCGGTATGAAATTTAAAATCAATGGATCGGCATTCTCCGTTTTCTTCACCATATTTAACCGCGTTTTCTATGAGTTCCGAGACCACCATTGAGGTAGCAGTGAGCAATTCATCATTATTAGGAGTAAATATTTCCTTGATTTTTTTGTCAACGGTTTTTACCACTTCCCAAGCAGGAGTGATAGTGTATTCAAAATCAATACGGCTCATCAAAAGAGACTCCTATTCTGCCGTCATTTTTACAGCCACTATAATCACTGAATACTTCGAAGGCAAATCAAAATTTATTCAGCTACATATAAGCATTATGCTTTCCAACAAAAAAATCAAGAAAAAAACAAATAATTAAGATAATTTTATAAATGGAAATATGAATTCAGAATGAATATAATTGAAAAAGATGGAATACCATGGCGATTACCCCGCAAAGGGTGGCAGGGTCATAAAAGGACAAGAATGTGAATAGCAATAAAAAGCCTATAGGAATTCTAAGCAATACCTTGCAGACAAGCTATCAGCGGCAAATTGTCGAGGGAATACTTAACGAAGCCCGGCTTTTAAACCACCCGATTCTTTGTTTTTCAGGGGGTTCTATTGGCATAAGGGAACATCGGGCCAGAAACAGGGTCTATGATCTTGCATCTATGGAAGCTGTCAGCAAATTACTGGTTTTACCTGGCGTGCTTCTTAAACACTCTGCCAAAGAAATCTCCATTTTTGCCCGGCATTTCAAGACCCTTCCCACTGTGTATATCGGTATTGATGTTCCTGACGCGTCCAAGGTAATGATTGACAATTATAAAGGCTTTAAAGACCTTATCCACCATGTCATTAGTGTCCATAATCGTAAAAAACTGGTTTTTATCAAGGGCTTTGAAAACAATTATGACTCGGACAGCCGCTACCAGGCCTATATAGACGAATTGATCGATTCAAATCTTAAGCTGGATCCCCGCTTAATCATAAAGGACGGCCAGTTTGCTTTGGAAAATGGGCGAAGGGCTGTAGCCTGCCTGATAGATCAACGCGGCCTGAAACCTGCTATTGATTTTGACGCCATAGTCGCTGCCAACGACGTGATGGCCATTGGAGCGATGGAAAGCCTCTTGTCCAGAAACATCAAGGTTCCTCAGGATGTGGCAGTTATTGGTTTTGATGATTACGAACTGGGTCGCTACATGGATTCTCCTCTGTCTACTGTAAGGCAGCCCCTGAAGAATATGGGAAAAATCGCCCTGCGCCATCTTATATCTGAGGAACCGAAAAGCAAAGAAATTCTTCTTGAAGCCAAGCCCATTATCCGCATGTCCTGCGGATGTGATCATCGAAATGAGCCTCAAAAAAACATTGCCATGGTTTCAAAGGAGGAGCAACAAAAGAGCCAAGGTTTTGAAAAACGGGAGGAATTGCAAAAACTCCTTTACCAGGATATTCCATGGAGCATGGGTAGTGATGGTCAATATTCTCAAATAAATTCTCTCCTTGATGATTTCCAGAAATTGATGAAAAACCCCCAGGACTTGGATTTTATAAAGCATTTTAATCATTATATCCTCGAATGGATTGACAACAATTCTGACGTGCTTCCCTGGCACCATTTTCTGGATAAACTCAACCAATGGCTATTGGAACAGAGTCTGGTTCTGGGGCAGATTAGCCCAGTTCAACACATTCTTAATGAATGCCATCAATCAATTACTCGCAAAATTGAAAGAAACAATACCGAAGAACAGGAAATTCTGTCGATGTATTTGCAGGAATTAAGCAGGGTCGAAACACGTCTGAAAATCACCCTTAACCAGAATGAATTGATTGAAATCATAGCTGAAAACATGGCGGTATTGTCCATCGATACCTACCACGTGCTTTTTCTTGATGACCCTCACCACGTTTCCCAGGATTTCAGATTGGTTTTATCGGTTATCAAAGGGATTCAGCAGGAGGTGATTATCGGCAAAACACGCTTTGCCGATTTTGAGGATTTTTACAGCAGCCTGGAATACATCGGCAGCCAATCACAGCATCTTCTGGTTCCTGTAACCCATTCCCATTCAGTGTTTGGCTACATTATCTATGAACACAGTGGTCACTCCCTTGGTTTTTATGCTTATGAATCCATAGCCGATCATATCGGCTCAGCGCTCATGGGCTGTCACCTTTACAAGCGTTCACAAAGCATTAACACGATTCTCAACCACACCCAAAAAGAACTCGAAAAAGAAATTAAAGTCGCCAATAACATCCAGAAAGCCATGCTGCCCACTGAACTGATACACAGGGAATTTGACCTGGAAGCCAGAATGGAAACAGCCTTATCCATAGGCGGCGATTATTATGATTATATTCCAAAGAATTCCAAAGACTGGTTCATTATCGGCGATGTTTCAGGTCACGGCATTCACGCGGGACTTATCATGATGATGGTTCAAACCCTGATTCACCACTGCCTGAATCAAAGCCCGGACATCTTTCCCAAGGAGCTGATCAACCAGATTAATCCGGTGATAACAAAAAACATCAAGCGCCTGGGTGAACCGCGCTACATGACACTGATGATATTATCACATTCGGGTAATGGAAAATTCACCGCTGCCGGCATGCACTTACCCCTGTTGATTTACCGCGAGAGCACTAAAAGCGTGGAAATAATCGATAACAAGGGTATGTGGATGGGCATACTTGATGACATATCTCACCTGACCCAGAGTATTGAGTTTACCCTTGGTCCTGGGGACTGTTTGCTTCTTTATACCGACGGCATTACAGAGGCCATGTATCAAAGCTCGCCTCGTGTTATGTTCGGTCAGTCAAACCTTATAAAGGCCTTTCAGGACAAAGGCCATAAAACTGCCAAAGAAATTGTCAACCACCTTTTTCGGGAAATAAATGATTACATAAAGGATGATGATGTAACCCTTTTTGCCATAAAGCGCAGACACAGCCTGAACACTCCAGGTTCCGTGCCATAACCCGAATTCATCTCGGAATGGAGGGAAACACCCAGGCCACCACCACAGGGCAATCGCGTTATCATTTTTATAATTGCTTTGTCACGCTGAGCTAGCACCCGCCATCATTCTAAGATAGCACCCGCCGTCATTCTGAGCTGCCACCCGCCGTCATTCTGAGCAAAGCGAAGAATCTCATTTGACCCAGGCCCATTGTCATCACAAACAAAAGCCCCAAACCAGACGAAATTCATTCCAGATCCAGGGCTGAGCAGCAACGCGAAGCGTTGTGACAAGGCAGGCTGCATGGATATAGTAAATCCCAATGAGGATTCACGTCACCGAGCAGTAAACGCGGAGCGTTTACGACCAGGCCCCCGTTGTTCCTCCTCAGAATGATAAGTGGTTGAAACATTCAGGTTGTTGATTTTTGCGAAATCAATGAAATTCAACAATCCTAATTAACGATAATAAAGCAAATTATAGATTTGTATCTTTTCCAAAAAGGTAAAAATCAACAACCTGATTATTCTTTAAATGCGATTGCCCTGACCATCACCGGTTTTATAATTGATTTTTCCTCAATATCATGATAGAATCGCTTATTCAGTGAATGACATGCATTATTTATGCCTATTGCCCTATGGACAATCATAGGGAAGGTTCTGAAAAAAAATGTATTAATAACGGAGGCAAGAAAATGAAAAAAGTAAGCTTGATTCTTTTATTCAGCGTAACAGCTCTATCTTTATCCGCTCAGAGCATGGGAGATGTAAACAATGACGGGTCTCTCAATATCGTGGATGCCCTGCTGATTGCCCGGGAATATGTGGGCCTCAGCAATCCTGTTTTTTACCCCGAAGCTGCCGATGTCAACCAGGACGGGGTAATCAACATTATTGATGCCTTATTGGTCGCCCAGTACTATGTTAACCCCATTAGCATTCCAACCCCCTTCCCCACCATTAATCCGGAAGCCGAACTTCCTGAACAGCTTGAACAGGCCAGATTACTTTGGTGGAGTTCGGGGATGCGTAATTATGAAATGCTTTACCGCTACAAGTCATCGAGTTTCATCTATTCCAAAGAATCATTTCAGATGACTGTGAAAACACCGCCAGGTGAAAAGTTTGGAACTGAAACCAAAAACATCCTGCGCCTTGAATCCACAATGCCCATCGACCCCCTTTATATTAACTCTTTTTACAGTATCAAGGAATTATTTGCCCTTCTTACCGGCTGGATTGAAAACGGATATAACATCACCCGGCTGGAATGGGACCCCCTTCATGGCTGTCCTACTGAAATCGCCGTGGACCCCGACAAGGGTGTTATCGATGATGAGTTCGCCATCAGCCTTACCTTAAGGGGCACGATGGAAAAAATAATGATTCAGGACCAATTTTTAAGAGATACTCCTCTTGATACTGTCTTTCTATGGGATGCCCGCTTGGTCGGCCATGACCTTGTTCTGGAAGTCGGCTACGGAGGGGGATGCGTTAATCGCGGTTTTACTCTTCAGATCGGGGCTGATTTACTGGAATCCTACCCTGTGCAGTTCGCGCTCTACCTGGAATGGGACACGCAGTCTGATGTTTGCCCCAATGAAATGGATTATAATGTTGCTTTCAATTTAATTCCCCTTGCCAATTACTATTACCGCCACTATGGGGCTTATGATAAAATGCGGCTGAATGTTTACAAAAACACCTCGAGCCGGACTCCTCAGTTTTCCCTTCTTTACGAGCCTCAAAAATTAATCACAGAATAATCGATCTTCAGCCCTGCTTTTTAGCAGGGCTTTTTTTTCGCCATAGGCAATTCATGATCGCGGTGTTCGCGTTAGGGATTGGAGCGGCCAGTAAGGGGTTTTTCAAAACCCCTTACTGGGACCCCGCAGCCTGCCCTTTTGGCAGGCGAGGAGGCCGGAGCGAAGCGGAGCCGCGGAAAGCCCGGCCCGGAAGCATGGGGACAGTGTTTTCCGAAATCCTCATTATTTTATTTGGAGTTTAAACTTTTTTTCCGGGCAAGGCCCAAAAAATCATAAAAATCAATTATAATTTTTTTAGAGCGTGGAAGAAAAGCAGGACCCGGGCTCTTGTCTTTTCAGGCGGAGTTTTCTATTTTTATAGTGTTGAGCTAAATGAGGCAAAGCAAAAAGCAAGAGGGAGAAAATCAGCCATGGGAGAGATGGTTCCGGGATACGAAGATGATGTGCTTGAGAATGTTTTCGAGAATTTAAAGGAACCGGAGATGTACAGGGTGGTGTTGCATAATGATCATTACACACCCAGGGATTTTGTGACTGAAATTCTCAGACGATTTTTTCAGAAGTCGGGAATCGAGGCGACCAAAATCATGCTCGCAGCCCATAAATCAGGAAAAAGCCTGGTTGGGATTTACACCTGGGATATCGCGGCCACCAAGGTTACCCAGGTCCATGAACTGGCCAAGAAAAACGAGTTTCCCTTGACCATGACAATAGAACAAGAGTGAAATGGTAATTTTGAAATGAGAGGTATAGAAAAATGAGAATATCCGATGATGTGCAAGGAGTTTTACAGGCTGCTTATCTTCATGCCAGGGAACATAATCATGAATACATTACTCCGGAACATGTGCTTTACGCTTTGATGTTTTTTGATCTTCCCCGGGAGATTTTATCGAGCTACAAGATTGATCCTGAAATCATTAAAAGCGATCTTGAGGATTATTTTAAAACCAAGGTGCCCACTGTTGAAGCAGCTGATCCTGAACAATCCATTGGTTTTCAGTCGGTTTTTCAAAGGGCCCTGTTTCAGGTTGAGCTTTCATCTAAAAAAGAGGTGGATCTTAATGACCTGCTCATCGCTATTTTTGAGGATGATAAATCCCACGCGGCTTTTTTTCTGAAAAAGCACGGTATAACCAAGTATGATTTATTGAAAACCATTTCCCAGTACGACCGCAAGCAGGAAAAGGGTTTTGAGGTTTCGCCTTCCGCATCGGAATCGGTGAAAAAAGACAAACCTGGAGAGAACCAGGCAAACGCGGCCAAGGCCCAGAAAAGCGCTCTTGAAACCTATACCAGGGAATTGACCCAGGCTGCCAAAGCCGGGGAACTGGAGCCTTTGATCGGCCGCGAGGAAATTCTGGAGCGGCTGATACAGGTTCTTTGCCGCCGCATGAAAAACAATCCCATTCTTGTGGGAGACCCGGGTGTGGGAAAAACAGCCATTGCCGAAGGCCTGGCTTCTCTGATTGCCGAAGACAAGGTGCCCGAGCTGCTAAAGGGTTTTGAGGTTTTTTCCATGGATATGGGTACCATGCTGGCCGGTACACGCTACCGGGGTGACTTTGAAGAGCGCATGAAGGATATTCTCAAAGAGCTTGAAAAAAAGGAAAAGGTGATTCTGTTTATTGATGAAATCCATACCGTTATCGGCGCCGGTTCTGCTTCGGGCAGTGCCATGGATGCCTCCAATATGCTTAAGCCCATGATCACTTCGGGTAAAATACGCTGTCTGGGGTCAACGACCTTTGACGAGTTTAGAAAATTCTTTGATCGTGACAGGGCTTTGTCACGTCGTTTTCAGAAAATCGATGTGCCCGAAAATACACCCCAGGAGGCCCTTGAAATTCTCAAGGGTTTAAAACCCCACTACGAAGCCTATCACAATATTAGCTACAGCAACGAGGCGCTGGAGTCTGCCGTGGATTTGTCCCATCAGTATATTAATGAGCGTTTTTTGCCTGACAAAGCAATCGATGTGATTGATGAGGCCGGCGCTTTTCGCCGCATTCTGCAATACCGGGGGCTTTCTCCCCAAAGCAATGTGATTGATGTGGAGGAGATTCAAAAAGTAGTGGCCCGGATCGCCCGTATTCCTGAAAAAAGTGTTTCCGGTTCCGAGAAGAACAAGCTCAAGGAGCTTGAAGCCCAGCTAAAACAGGTTATTTACGGCCAGGACCAGGCCCTTGGCATGGTGGTGGATGCTGTTAAGCGAAGCCGCGCCGGTTTTAACCAGCCTAACAAACCTGTGGCCAATTTTCTGTTTGTTGGCCCAACGGGTGTCGGTAAAACCGAACTGGCCCGTCAGCTCAGTTCACTTTTAGGTGTGACTTTACACCGCTTTGATATGAGCGAGTACCAGGAACGCCATACGGTTGCACGGTTGATTGGTTCTCCTCCGGGTTATGTTGGTTATGATGAAGGCGGGCTTTTGACTGAAGCTGTGATCAAAACGCCCCACGCGGTTGTGCTCCTTGATGAAATCGAAAAAGCCCATCCTGATATTTTCAACATTCTGCTGCAGATTATGGATTACGCTTCTCTTACCGATTCATCGGGCCGTAAAGCTGATTTCAGGAATGTGATTCTGATCATGACATCCAATGCCGGGGCCAGAAATATCGGCAAGGCTCAGATCGGTTTTGGTAAGCGCATCATGAACAAGGAAGCTGTGGATGATGAGGTGAACAAGATTTTTTCACCGGAATTCAGAAACCGGCTGGATAAGGTGATTGTTTTTAATCCTCTGGAAAAGGAACAGATTCTGAAAATTGTGGACAAGGAAATCAAGGCTTTTGAGACCCAGCTGGCTGATAAAAAGATAACAATAGAGGTAAGTCAGGCTCTCAGGGAATACCTGGCAAACGAGGGTTTTTCAGAGGAATTCGGGGCCAGAAACATCGCCAGGCTCGTGAACGAAAAAATCAAGAGCCATTTTATTGATGAGGTTCTTTTTGGCGATCTGGCCAAAGGAGGCAAGGCAAGACTTGATTTTCTTGATGGTGAAATCAAAGTGGAAAAACTGAAAGGCTAAAGCAAGGAGAGCGGTTCATCACATAAAAGCCCTATCCATTTATAGGCATTTTATATTCAGAAATAGGGAAATTTATTCTATTTTTCTATTATACTGACACCATTATGATAAAATAAAGGAGTTAGTATTTAAAATGAAAAAAAAATTAGTGCTTATTTTCCTCACGATGTTATTGTTATCAGGGCTTTCGGCAATGGCCGCCGAACTGGGCGATGTTAACACCAGCGGCCGGGTTGACATTGTTGACGGGCTTTTAATTGCCCAATATTATGTCAAACTTGTACCTGAAAATTTTGACGCGTCTGTGGCTGATGTGAACGACGACCAGCTGATCAATATTGTGGATTCACTCTTAATCGCCCAGCTTTATGTTGGCCTGATCAGTGAATTGCCGGGCAAAAAAGTCTCGCTTTATACAATTGAGGCCGAAACAGGTTTTTGCAGCAACGGAGTTGTTGAATCCGAATATTCCGGGTTTTCCGGCACAGGCTATGTGAATACAACCAATGTTGCCGGGAGCTATCTCGACTACCGGCTTAGAGCCTCGGAAGATGGGTCGGCTAAAATCCTGCTTTACTATGCCAATGGCGGAAGTTCGTCAAGGCCCATGGGTGTTGAGATAAACAGCGCCTCCCAAAAACCGGACATGGTTTTTGCCGCAACAAATGCTTGGGATAACTGGCAGGTCGAGGAAAAACAAATACCCTTAAAGGCCGGTGAAAATCTGCTTAAAATAACTTCCCTTAGCGACGATGGCGCGCCCAATCTTGACCGTATTGAAATCAGTTTTTCAGGCAGCATTAGCATCCCCCAGCCAACCGAGGCACCGACACCTGCCCCTATCAGTTACGACCTGGTTGTCGCGAAAGACGGCAGCGGCCAATATCATTCCGTCCAAAAGGCGATTGACGCGGCTCCCAATAACAGAACATCCTGGTACACCATTTTTATTAAAAACGGTGTGTACCATGAAGTTATCACTATTCCTGCAGCCAAAACCTATTTACAGCTGATAGGCGAAAATACCAACAATACGATTTTGCAATTCAATAATTACGCGGGCATAACCGGCACTACCAACTCGGCCAGTGTGTTTGCCAATTCCAATAATTTTTTGGCCATGAATTTGACCTTTGAAAACAGCTTTGACTATAACAGCTCCACTGCCCAGGATAAACAGGCAGTCGCCCTTTCCGCGGGCGGTCATGGTCAAATTTTTTTAAATTGCCGGATGATAGGTTATCAGGACACCTTGATGCTCCGAAACAAAGGCCGCTCTTATTTTCAGAATTGCTTTATCCAGGGGCATGTTGATTTTATTTTCGGCGACGGCACAGCAGTGTTCAAGGATTGTGAAATTCGTTCACGTAACCGAGCCGGTTCCAGCATTGCAGCGCCCTCCACTTTCAGCTCCACCAGCTACGGTTTAATTTTCATGAACTGCCGCCTTACGGCAGACTCGGGTTTGGCATCAAACAGCGTTTATCTGGGTCGCCCCTGGCACCCTTCAAGCGCGACAGAAGCAGTTAAATCTAATGCCCTATTTATTTACTGTCAGATGGGAAGCCACATTCATCAAAAGGGTTGGACATCCATGAGCGGCGTGAATCCTGAAACCGAAAGGCTATGGGAATACAGTAACAGCGGAAGCGGCGCGGTGATCAATTCATCACGACCCCAGCTTTCGAGCAACGACGCGGCCAAATACACGGTCGCCAATATTCTCGGCGCTTCGGATAACTGGAATCCCGAGGCTATCATAGCTGCTCTGATTAACTGATTAATAGCAATGCGTTCTCATTATACTTATTTTGAAACTATTCTGTAGGTTTAAAAAATGTTTTCCGATGTCATTCTGAGGAGGTTCGATGAAGAAACTAACCTGTCTTAGCTGGTAAGAGGCCGATCATGCGCGCAAACACTTTGAACGCTGAAAACAAGGTAAGGCGTTTCCATTCAACTAAGATTCTTCACTTCACTGCATTAAACCGCACTGCGTTAAGAATAATTACGGTGTGCCTGCTGAATAATTACCTTATTTTAAAAAAACTAAAAACCCGATTTCCCGGGTTTTTAGTATTAATAAACCTTAAATCTCATAGCCTATTTGTTTGCAGCAAGTCGATCAGGGGCGCTTTAGATAAGCAGGCATAATCAAGTTCCGGCCCTTTTGAACATCCTCAAGGCTCTGTATCACAAAAACATCCAATTCAACAAGAACATTAACCCTTTCGTTGATTTTCTTTTTCCAGCCTTCAAGGGTTTCAGCGGTGATATAATCTCCTAGCAGAATCACCTCAACATGTTGTGGCTCCTGATCCAAGACCCGAAAGGAGTAAATCCGATTATTATCAAGGTCAGATTTTATGATTTGCAGAATTTGTTCCTGCTGGTAATTGTTTTTCGCGGCCTTGATGGTAAAAAACACAAGGGGAACGGCAATAATGGCAAGTAAAACAAGGGTCAACACAAGTTGTCCCAGAGCCCGCAATCTGGCTTTATTAAATTCTTCCTGGTTTTCCGCCTGAGGATGAAGCCTGACAAGATAAAAAACAATAAGGGCCGCGAGTGAAATCCCTGTCAGGTTTATCCCGAACAACATCACAGCGCCCAAGGCAATATCCCAGCGCATAAGACCAATTCCTATTCCAACAGTGCATAAGGGCGGCATCAAGGCCACAGAAATGGCCACACCCGGAATAGCTGAGGATACTTTATTATTCACATAGGAATAAGCCCCGATAAAGCCGCAAAAAATGGCAACAAAAATATCGAATAAGGTCGGATGGGTGCGGCCCAGCATTTCATCGGTAACAACAATACCGGGTGTGATGGCACTTAACAAGGAAGTGACCGCAAGGACTAAAATTATTCCTTTTAACAGGGTGGACAGGGCTTCTCGAATCGTCCGGCCCGAACCCCAGAGCATACCAGCGGAGAAACCAAAAATCGGGCCCATCAAAGGCGCGACAATCATGGCTCCAATAATTGTGGCTGGCGAATTCTGATAAAGCCCAAGGGTGGCAATCAGGCAGGAAAGAATTAGCAGCACATAATACTCCACCCTGTCTGTCGCGCCGGCAACCACGGTTTCGTAGGCAGAATATTTTTCTATCAGTTTGCCTTTTTGTGTCTTGTATAAACGGTACTGATCTATCAGCCCGCCAAGTCCAAAGGCTGATTTTTGACGGGTTTCTTTTAGCGCGGGATCAGTTAGAAACTGAAAAAATGTCTTTTTAATACATTTTTCACGGTCTTCCTTGATTTCCTGTATTAGCTTGTCACTTTCATCTTGTTTTGACACTGAAGCTTTTTCTTTGGATTTTTTAATCCCGGTTTTATCTTTTAAATCCTTGCTTTCTTTATTGTCGTTGTTTTCCAGATTATTTTTAGAAACCATGTCTTTTGCCATCTATTCTCTCCTTTAATGAATCCTCATGTTTCCGGATAAACCATAAATTAATTCAGTATAGCATAGACACATCAATTGATCGTTTCAGAAATATTTAGGTAACAAGATCAGATTACTTTCGGATTTATCATCCTTAATCATATAACGGCGAGGTGTTTCGATCAAATAGCGAAAAAGTTTCTGATGATCGCCTTCTTCAAAATGAGTGAATTTTATACCAAGGTCCTTTTCATTATCAACCACCAGACAACTGATATTGATAATGTCCCTGCCAATTCGCATGGAACATTCATGGATTTCCGTACCAGGAACCAATACTATATTTCTTTGTTCGTTATGGGGCTTAAAGCGCATTCCCTGAATGGACAAATCAACAGGTTGGCCGTGAATCAGGACCTTGTCTTTGGGGTGAAAAAACATCAGATCGATCGAGTCGCTTCTATCTACCACAAAACGGCTGAATTTGCGGTTGTCCGGCAGGTTCTTGTAGCGCCGAAAAATCTCCTCCAGCTGAAAAATAATGCGTTTGTCATTAATATTATCGGTTACAATACCATTGGCATCGAGATATATAGCCTTGGAAGCTTCTTCAAAATCAAAACGCGCGTCACTCAATAGAATAAAGATGGTTCTGAGTTTGGATTTATGTTCACGAACCAGTTTTAAAAGAGGCTTCCAGTGGCGGGGGTAATCGGCCGCGTGAAAAATAACCACATCATAATCAAAGTCCTCGATACGCTCAATCACCAATACTGGATCTTGATAATAAACCAAGTCAAAACCAATTGGCGAGAAATGAAAATCGAGGATTTTACGGAGCTCCTCTTCATAGGAGATTAAAAGGAGTTTCATTATTCGGTCCTCATGGCGCCGACATCATAATCCACTATTATCCAGTATTTGTCCTGGTATTCCAGGTAATAGGTATAGGGCTTGATCGCCGTGTAATCATCGTATTCAAAACGCAGTTCAGCCACTACCGTGCCCTGCCTCGGAGTGTATTGGGTTTGAAGTATTCTAAACTGTTGGGGAATCTGGAGAATTTCCTTTTCTATTTTTTCTTCCATGAGTTCCAGTCGAAACTGTTTGATCATGGCTTCCCGTTCTGCCAAAGATTTCTGACGGAATTGAGAGGACCGCACAGGGTTTTTCAGCAAAAGCTTTTCCAGATCCAAATAGAGAAAAAACTTCTCCCACTGGGACCTCTGACGGGCATTAATGGTGTATTCCACCACCCGGTCAGGCGAAAGCTCGGAACGCTGCAAGGGATTACCTGTATCCGGCTCTATCACCTGTTCCATTTCCTTAAGCATTAGCGGCGGCCTGATATGCAGTATCAGTTTGTTGGAAACAAGCCGCTCATTCATATTCATCGAAGCCAATTGGGGATAGAAAAGCCCTTGAACAACATACATTCCAGCTTCGGAAAACTCGGCATAATCGGTCAAAAGCACCTTAAAACCATACTCCTCGCCAGGTTCAAGGCTCATATCTTTATAGAACACCGGTTGATTTGAATTTCGTTCTATGATAAATTTCTCCGCGTGGTCGAGTTTCAGATTGGTCGGGGTCATGACCTCGAAATCCAGGTTAAAAAAAGGCGAACTTGAATCCTTAAATTGATAGGTCTGGGATGACTTATTCATGATCTGGATTTTAATCTCGATTTCAGTCTGATTCAAATAATATATCCGCTTGTTAAAAAAGCTGATGGAGAATTCTACTCCATTAGAATTTTGACTAAAGAGAAAGGCCTGTATAAACAGGCAGAAAAGGATTGTTAACATCAATATTTTTTTCATTATGGACATCTTAATACATTTTCGGTCAAAACTGTGAGAAAATTTATCAATCGTATTGCAGAAAAATTATATAAATACCCGCCTTTTCGTGAATTAAGTGGAGCCTTGTCACAAAACCGCTTCCCCCTTTCACTCAAAGGGCTGCCTAATTCCATGATTCCCCTGTTCGCGGAAATCATTTCCGACCTTTTCGGGTCGATTGTTTTTGTTTTTCCAACAGAAAAGGAAGCTGGCAACTCCTTTAGCGAACTGGAATCACTGTCCGCAAGGCCCACACACCTTTTCCCAGGTTGGGGAGTGGCCCCCTATAAAGATATTTCTCCGCTTAATTCGGTTTTTTGTGACCGTGCACTTATATTATCAAAAATAATGGATTCTGAAAAGTCCGTGCTTTTTACTTCCCATAGAGCCCTGATGGGTATTTTGCCGGATCCTTCTTTTTTCAAGTCCTGTCAACGCACCATTAAAAAGGGCGATGAACTTTCACTGGGTGATCTGGCAGAATTTCTTGTATCCTTGGGCTATTTGAGAGTACCTCGCGTCAGTCTTCGTGGTGAATTTGCCCTTCGAGGTGAGGTTATTGATATTTTCATACCAGGAAATTCTTATGCCTGCCGTATTGTTTCACAGTATGATGAAGTGGAGCACATCAAATCCTTTGATCCCTACAGCCAGGCCTCCATTGATGAGCTGGAAAGCCTGACTCTTTTTCCCCTGCGGGAAGTGCTTTTCACCCCTGACCGGCTGGAAATTCTGGGTGAAAATCTGAAATCCACCGGTGTCTCGCCAGAAGCGATTAAGCAGCTTTTGAATAATCTGGGTGAAACCAGCGAAGCGCCTGGCAGCGAGACTTATTTTCCTTTGTGCTTTGAACAAAAACATTCGCTTTTTGATTATCTGCCACAGGATACCATGGTCGTCATGGTGGAGCCCCAACGTATTAAGCAGACCCAGAGCGCGGTCCACAAGGAATATGAAACCCTCTATTACAAACTCAAAAAAGATGACCCCCTGCTTCCCAAACCAAAAGACCTGATCTGGGACGAAAGCATCATCACTCACTACCCGAAACAACTGTGGCTCTCACCCCTTTCAGAAGAACACAGCAGCAACAGCCATAGCATCCATTTCAAAGCCGAAGCCGGCCGATCCTTTTTCGGTAATTTTTCCTTTTTAAAAGAAGAAATCGCTAATCTCATATCAGTGGGTTATCATATATCAGTCTGCGCTTCATCGGAGCCCCAGGCCCAACGGCTTTCCGCCATTCTCAAGGATTTTAATATTGAAATCTTTACCGAAGGCCTGGCTTCAGGCTTCTCTATTCCTGACATCAAGGAAATGGTTATCTCGGAAAACGAGATTTTCGGCCGTAAAAAGCGCATGCCCAAGGCCCTTAAAACCGCCCGGAGCAAGCCCATCGACAGCTTTGTTGACCTGGAAGTGGGCGACTACGTGGTGCACATCAATTATGGAATCGGCCTTTACCGCGGCATCGAACGCATCAAAACCTCCTACACCGAGCGCGACTACATTCACCTGGAATACGCCGACGCTGAGATGATTTACATCCCCATCGAGCAGGTAAACCTGATTCAGCGCTACATCGCCCAGGAAGGAAAAAGCGCCAAGCTTGACAAAATCGGCGGCAAAAGCTGGGAAGGCCGTAAGCAAAAGGTCAAAAAATCGGTAGAGGACCTGGCGGACATGCTGGTGGCCCTTTATGCGGAACGAGAAAAAACCTCGGGCTTTGCCTACGAAGAAGATACTGACTGGCAAAAGGAATTCGAAGCCGGCTTCCCCTATGAAGAAACCGAAGACCAGCTCCGCTGTATTGATGAAGTCAAAAGGGACATGGAATCGGCCCGTCCCATGGACCGCCTGGTTTGCGGCGATGTGGGCTACGGTAAAACCGAAATCGCCCTCAGGGCTGCCTTTAAAGCCGTTATGGGCGGCCGCCAGGTAGCTATTTTGGCTCCAACCACCATTCTGGTTGAACAGCATTTTGAAAATTTCTGCGCCCGCATGGAAAAATTCCCTATTAACATCGCCATGCTCTCGCGATTTAAGAACAAAGCCGAAATAAGGGAAATCCTGAAAAAAACCGAGTCAGGTGATATTGATATTGTCATTGGCACACACCGTCTGGTGCAAAAGGACGTGAAATTCAAACGCCTGGGGCTTCTGGTTATTGACGAAGAGCAGCGCTTTGGCGTCAAACACAAGGAAAGGCTCAAAGAGCTAAAAACCAATGTGGATTGCCTCACCCTGTCAGCCACACCCATACCGCGAACACTCCACATGTCATTGATGAAAATAAGGGACATGTCGATTCTGTCCACACCGCCCCAGAACAGGCTGCCCATCGAAACCTTTATCGAAGAATTTGACGAGGAAATTATCGCCAAAGCCATACGCCGGGAAGTGGAACGGGGCGGCCAGGTCTTTTACCTCCACAACCGGGTGGAAACCCTGCCCCAGACCCACGCTTTTCTCAGCGCCCTGGTGCCGGAATACGCTGTAGACATAGGCCACGGCCAAATGTCGGGCCACGACCTGGAAGATGTGATGCACCGCTTTATTCACGGCCAGTTCGACATCCTATTATCCACCACCATCATTGAAAACGGCCTGGACATCCCCAACGTCAACACCATTATCATCGATCGGGCTGACATGTTCGGCATCAGTCAGCTCTACCAGCTCCGCGGCCGGGTGGGACGCTCGGGCACAGCCGCCTACGCTTACCTGCTTTACCCAAAGGCCCGGAACCTCACGGAAATCGCCATGAAACGCCTTCGCATTATCTCGGACTACACCGAACTGGGATCAGGCTTTAAAGTCGCCTTAAAGGACCTGGAAATCCGCGGCGCCGGCAACCTCCTGGGCCGGGAACAATCGGGCGACATCCTGGCCGTTGGCTTTGACATGTACCTCAAACTCCTGGACGAAGCCATCCGCGAGCGGGGCAACGACAAAACCCCGCGCATCGAAGACGTATACCTGGAACTGGAATACTCTGGCTTCATCCCCGACAGCTATATCTGTGACTCCATGGAAAAAATGGAAGTCTACAAACGCATCGCCTCGGTGGCCAGCCGGGAAGAATGCGACCGCCTCTACAGCGAAATCGCCGACCGCTTCGGCCCCATACCCGACGAAGTAGCCAGCATCTTCTCGATCTCGGAAATCCGCATCATCTGCCAGGAACTCTACATCGCCACCCTGAAAGAACGAAGCGGCCTGGTGACCATCGAGTTCTCCCAACTCTCCCACATCTCGGTGGACAAGGTCCTCCGCCTGATCCGCGAAAGCGGCGGCCGGGTCTACCTGGACAACAACCGCCCCCAGTGCCTGTTCATGAAAATCCAGAACATCGGCCTCAAGGAAAAATCGGAATACATCCGCGACCTGCTCTCCCGCATTGTTTAGGTTTTAAAAATATTTTGGGCGTTGCCCGGGAACAGGGCCTTCATATGAAAGTGTCGCGATTATAGATCAACCTGTTCCCGGGCCGGGCTTTAAGGATGCATGGCTGAGCAGCAAATCGAAGATTTGTGACCAGGCCCGGGGCTCCGCTTTGCTCCGAAGTCCTCGCCTGCCAATTGGGCAGGCTCCGGGCTTCAGGGTGTTGTTTTTGAAAAAACAACACCCTGCCCCTGCAATCCCTAACGCGGAAAAACGCAAAAATCCTTCATGATAAAAAAAAAGGTACTTGTTTAGCTAAATCGTAATTCGGCTATTAACACGTTAGGGATAGAAGGCATGGCATGCGATTTTTTCAAAAATCGCATGCCAAAGCGTTTTCTGCCGGATAGT
>JAFGWI010000167.1 GCA_016937215.1 Spirochaetales bacterium
GCTTTCAGCCTTGAGAAGCGGCTCCCGCGTGCAGGCAACTCTCTGGAGCGGGGTTCATCAAGTCATTAAAACCGAAGGATTTGTCCGCGATGAAAAATCCATACTCAAGGTGCTCACCGGCTTCTTCGGAGGCGCTACAGCCTTTCCAATTCATGTTCTCAGAGAGACTTATCTGAATAAAAAAATAAAAAAACATGCAAAAAAAAGGAAAGTGCATATACTTATAGTATCTGACGATGGTGTTACCACCATGTTTGATCAAGATGAAAAAGGTAATGATGGAAAAGAAATTTCCAGAATGAGCCTTGAGAACGCCGGAGCTGGAGGAACCATGGTTCTGAATCTGTGGCAAAAATGGAATGAGGTTTCCTTGCTAATTGAAGCCCATGACATGGGTTGGGAAATTTTCCCCATCAGCAAATGGGATGATTTAATTGATTTCAGCCGGGAATTTGCCCGGAAGCATTATTCACAAGAGTTGTCAAAATGAAAGAAGGGCCTGTATTGGAGGACTTTATGCGTTATGCTTCTCTTTGTCCGGAAATATATTTCACTAAACCCTATTTTCTAGGATTTGACGAAGATAGTGTTCACACATCAGCTTTAGTCAATGACAGATTGCTCTCTCTGGGTGCCCATGTTTTAACCCAGGAAGAATCCAGACGATTCAATTTGGCTAATAGTAAAGAATCCATCGCTTATCTGAAGTTAATGGCATTACTCAGTTATTTATTGGGATACAAATGGTTTATTCAGCATCAAATATCTTTTTCCAAGCTTAAAAAATTGATATTCAAAACAGATTTAGAAAAACTATCCCGTGAAGTTGAAGCCAGTTGTTTTGTTAAAGATAATGACCGGCGCGAGGAAATTTGCCGAATGATTTTGCTTCATCTTGATTTGTATCCTCAAGGTGAGGATGAAAACCTGGCAAAGGACCGTATGCTTACATTGGATAGTTTGGAACAAGCCAGAATTATTACAAAGTCTCTTGAGGCCCAGGAAAGAGCCAGGGAAATCAGAGAGGCTTTAGAACGAAAACGGGCTGCTGAAGCAGCCAGTAAAATGATGCGAGAATGATTTATGGAAGTAAAATTAAACGAAGTGATTAAAAGGATTCCCCTTTTTAAAGAACCCTGGAAAAAAACCTTGGAAAAACTGGGCCAATCACCATACGCGCCAGCCTGGAATAGTTATTGCGGTGATCAGATTACTGATGAATACAAGGCTTTTGTGGATGAGTTTGAAAAAAATCTGTACCTTAAACGTTTTCCCTTTAATACTGAGCTGCCTGATCAATTTATTGGCTATCTGCTGGCCTTAAAACCGCGTTCTCTCTGGTTTTATGAAGCCCTGGAAAACAAAAACTGGATAAAGGAATTTCATACTGTTAAAACCATGGACCGCGGTGACCTTCAAAAGGAATTGAAAAAACTCATTCCCTTTGATGAAAAACTTGATGATCTGATTATCAATCCAACTTCAGGAACCACGGGTCAGCCGGTAAAGGTGCCTAACCACCCCAAAGCCATAGGCTGTTACGATCCTCTTATTCTTTTTGCTCTGCATCAGCATGGTATTTATTGGCGGACTCAAAGCCCGGATACCGCAGCCATACAAATTTGCAACCAGCAAAATACCATTACCTATTTTACGGCACATAGTTTTTATAATGGCTCAGGTTTCGCGAAAATTAATCTGAATAATCGGCAATGGCAAAGAGAAAGCGATAGAGACAAATATTTGGCTGAAGCAGACCCTTATATTCTTTCCGGTGATCCCTACAGCTTTTATTCCTATCTGAACCAGGGGATTCATTTTCATCCTAAAACACTTTTATCCACCTCTATCAGCTTGTCAAAAATAGAGATCACCAAGCTTATGGAAGAATTCCAGGCACCGGTAATAAATATTTATTCCTTGAACGAAACAGGACCTATTGGGTACAGCTGCCCGTTGGAACCAGATACCTTTCATATTCTTCCTCATGATATTTTTGTTGAAATACTTGATGATAATAATCGATCTGTTGAACCTGGAAAAATCGGCAATATCCATATAACAGGAGGCCGGAACCCCTATCTGCCTTTGCTGCGATACAAAACCGGGGATCAGGGCTGGATGGATTATTCCAGTTGCGACTGTGGAGACAAAATGCCAAAGCTTCACCTTTATAACGCGCGAAAAATGGTTATTTTTAAAAATCTAAAGGGGCAGTGGATAAACCCGGTGGATGTTCCCAGAATTTTAAAGGACTATCCCATAATAAAATTTCACATGACTCAGGATAGTAATCTTGATTGCGAACTTTCTATTAAAACCCAATATCCTCTGGGAAATGCTGCAAGTGAAATCCTGTATAAAAAATTGACATCTCTTTTTGACGACAAAATCAATTTGACCATCCTTGAAAAAGAAGAAATAGAGTCAAATCAACCATTTGAAAGTGAAATTGATTTCACCTTTTTGGCTGAACTTGCTTATTGATTTTTTGCAGTAATCATTTTACTTGAAACCACAAAAATAGTTTAAAAAATGTGAAGAGCCCCATTCATTTACATTAATGGAAATGAGCATTCTTTTTTTTGTCATTTTTGTAAATACTTAACCCTGTATAAAATCAAAAATTAACTCACTTCCCTTAAAAATGTGAACCGCAATCAATCATTCCGTCTTAATTCCCAAACCTAATGAGCCTAATGCAATGATAGATCGCGATACAGCTATTATTTTCCCTTTGGCATGATAATTGCAATAATTAATTGAGGATAATTATGAAACAATTAGGTATTTTAACCAGTATTATATGTTCAATCATTTTAACCAACTGTAATACTGAAGAAGCATCCTTCATGATTGCTTCAGGAGCTGGATATAAAAATCCGATGAATGAAATTAAGCAACTTTATATGCAAGAGACTGGCATAAAAATAAACATGTTATTTGGAAATATGCAAACCATTTCTCAACAAACATTAAAAAGCGGTCAAATAACCATTGTTATTGGTGATATGGATTTTCTTCAAAACCCTAAGTATGGCGTGAAATATTCCAAATTTGGAACAATCGGCTGTGGGAAATTGGCACTTGCCTTTGGTAAAAATAATGGGTTTAGCCAAAGAATAGATTTATTGGATTCCAAAATCAAACGTGTACTCATAGCAGACCCTGAAAACGCGATTTATGGTAAAGCGGCAAAGGAGTATTTGCAAAATATCAAAATATGGTCATCACTTCAGGATAAACTATTGGTGATGAAAACAGTTCCCATGGTGTCCTCTTATTTGTTAACAAATGAGGCTGATGCCGGTTTTATCAATCTTTCAGAAGCCATTTCACTCAAAGATAAATTAAAAAGCTCACTGATTTTAAGTGAACTTTATTCTCCTATTAAGATAGTAGCCGGAGTTGTTGATGGATTTGAAACAAACATTCAAGTCAATAATTTTTTGACATACTTAGTTGAAAACATTGGAGCGAAAAAAGTTTTTGAATCATATGGATTGTGACAAAATGGGGTTAAAGTAATGGATAATATCAAACATTGTCTGGAATTCACTATTGGTATTCTTGTCTCAGTCAGCCTGACCAATCTGATTATTGGAACAAGCGTGGGGGTATGGCTTGCCAATAAAAAAACGGTTTTTAGTCGTATTTTGGAAACTCTGATAACATTACCCCTTATTTTTCCTCCTATTGCCTTTGGTTTTTTCATGATTAGTCTGTTAGGCCGTGATAGCCTGATTGGTTACGGTTTGTTAAAAATATTCAATGTTAATATTATTTTTAGTCAATATGGTGTATTTCTTGGTTCGTTTATTTCCGGCTTTCCATTAATGGTCAAATCAGTTAAAACATCGGCCTTATCCATCGACCAATCAATCATGGAAATGGCTCGAATACAAGGGGCCAATCAATTTGATCTGTTTCTTTACATACTATTGCCGAATTTATCTAAAGGTATTTGCGCGGGAATGATTCTGTCCGCGAGCCGTTCACTTGGTGAGGTCGGGATGTGCATGTTGTTGGGCGGTAATATTCAAGGTAAAACAGAAACTATTTCATTGGCCATTTTTAACGCGGTTTTTGAAGGTGATATTATGAAGGCTACGCTGTTATCTACGATACTCATAGTAATCTCACTTTTGTTTTTTACATTAATTAGTCAATTTGAAAAGGAGGATGAAAATGTCCAATGCAGATCATTTTTATCAGGAAATACTCACAGGTTTTAGAAAATTAGCAGAACAGAAAGGCATTCTTGATGAAAACATTACCATCAATGGTAAAATTTTAAACACCCAGGAAGCCATTGGAATACCCTCGCGAGATGACTTTCCCTTGCTTATGGGAAAAGAATTTCTAATGGAAGCTGATTATAAAGGTTCAAAAGGCCAGGCTTTCACCAATTGTCCAGGAAATTTTAATGGAACTATTTGTGAAATCACAAAAACCCTGCCTAAAAATAGTTTTGAATACGCTGTTCTCATTTCATCCATGAATGCCGTTGGAAAACATCTTGGGCTGTGTGAAAAAACAATCCATTGCAGGAATGAAGGTCCAGAATTATGCGCAGAACATATTGTCGCATCAATCAAAAAAATGGATATTTACCGCGCGACTTCCAATCCCCTTAAAATAGCACTTGTTGGCTACCAGCCAAGCTTTCTCGATAAACTCGCGCGAAATTTCAATCTACGCTGTCTGGATTTGGACCTGTCCCGAATCGGTCAGAAAAAATTCGGAATTACAATCGAACAGGGTGTTGATAATATGCGCGATGCTTTAAACTGGGCTGATATGATTTTAGTGACGGGCAGCACCCTTTGTAATGGGACGATCGTTAATTATTTGAGTCATAAAAACACCTATTTTTTTGGGACAACCATCAGCGCGACCGCGGCACTCCTGGGTTTAAAACGAATGTGTTTTGAAGCTGAATAAATACCGGAAATAAATCTTATTTCGTAAGTATTCAGTAGGTGTAAAAAATGTTTTCCGATGCCATTCTGAGGAGGTACGACGAAGAATCTACCAGATTCTAAACTGAGAACACGCCGATCATGTGCGTAAACACTTTGAACACAAGGCAAGGTGTTCCTATTCATCTGAGATTCTTCACTTCACTGCGCTGCGTTCAGAATGGTCCCATGATTACTTTGATATGGATTCGAAGCCCTACCCTTCAATTGCTTTTTTGAGTATATCGGCCTTTTGCGATATCCGTGGATTGGGTAAGTATTTTCCATGAGGCCTATCAAATTAAGGCCAAGCTATTTTCCAGACAATGGGGGGAAGTCATCACTTATTCCTGTAATCACATTTATCGGGTTGATGCAAAAATATCTTTTCTATATACTGTGTTTCATTATGATAGAAAAACCAGAACATTGGGCCGATCAGTTTGCTCAGGCCATTATAAATAAACGGGGCGAGAAGGAGCAGTATGTCTGTGCCTCGGGGATAACTCCTTCAGGTACAGTCCATATCGGAAATTTTCGGGAAATTATCAGTGTTGATTTGATAGTTCGCGCCTTGCGTCGCTATGGTAAAAAAGTGCGTTTCATTTATTCCTGGGATGATTATGATGTGTTCAGAAAAATACCCAAGAACATGCCCAATCAGGAAATGCTTCAAGCTTATTTACGAAAACCAATTATCAAGACCCCGGATCCTTTTGGACAAGAGTCCAGCTACGCGCGTCGGAATGAAAAGGACGTGGAAAAGATGCTTCCACTGGTCGGGATTGTACCGGAATACATTTACCAGGCAGAAAAATACATGAATTCCGATTACGCCGAGGGGATGAAGACTGCTCTTGAACACAAAGCTGTTATTATCGAGATCCTTAATCAGCATCGTCAGACCCCGCTGGATGAATCATGGTGGCCTATTTCTGTATTTTGCAATAAATGTGATTTGGACACAACACAAATCAAGTCATGGGACGGCAATTACTCTATTGACTATGCTTGTACTTCCTGTGGTAATGAAGAAACCCTTGATTTACGAAAAACCGGTAATGTAAAGCTTTTCTGGCGTGTAGACTGGCCTATGCGCTGGAAATATGAAGGGGTGGATTTTGAACCAGCCGGCAAGGAACATCATTCAGCCGGGGGTTCTTTTGATACGGCCAAGGAAATCGTGCAAAGGGTTTATGCACAGGATGAGCCCAATACTTTTAAATATGATTTTATTAGTATTAAGGGTCAAGGTGGTAAAATTTCATCGTCCCTCGGAAATGTTTTAAGTCTGGAAGATGTGCTTCAGATTTATCAACCTCAGATAGTTCGTTATTTATTTGCCGGTACAAGGCCGAATACGGAATTTGCCATTTCATTTGATCTGGATGTTATCAAGATATATGAAGATTATGACCGTTGTGAACGTTTTTATTACGGAGCCGAGGAAATTTCGGACAAGAAAAAGGCCAAGGAAGCACGGAATTATGAACTTTCCCAGATCGATGTACCAGCAGAAAAAATGCCCTATCAAATGGCTTTTCGTCATCTTTGTAATCTACTTCAAATTAACGATGGTAATATAGAAGGTGTTCTTGAAGGGCTTGAACTTTCCGACATTGATAAAAAATATGTTACTCAGCGGGCAGCTTGTGCCTGGAACTGGATCGAAAACTATGCTCCAGAGGATTTTAAATTCCGCCTTCGAGCGGTCGATGCGCCTGAATCGGACTTAAATAGCAAAGAGCGAGAAGCCCTTCAATCTTTAGCCCATTTTCTTGATCAAAGTTTTAAGCAGCTTGATGAAAAAGCCCTGGGCGAAAAAATATATGAAATCGCCCAATCCATTGAACTGGATCCCAAGGAGTTTTTCAGGGTTTGCTATGAGGTCCTTATTGGGAAGGAAAAAGGTCCGCGTCTTGCTGGTTTCATTTTGACCATTGGTCAGAATAAAATCATGAGCATTTTAGGAAAATATCTATAGATTTTTCCCACCAGTGACAAAAATAAGACTGCTCAGAAAATTATCTTATAATTGGCTTTTTGTTTTATGACCAACTCCCTTTTCTTGCTTAAACTCAAGGGTTTCGAGTGTGCCGATAAATAGAATCAGAACCGGAGGATAACGGGTCGTTTTTCTTCGTATGTTGAGTTATTCATTGATTCAGTACTTCGATTTTTAACAAGCTTAAGTCGTCAATCAGTTCCAGATATTTGCTTCGTTTCTGAATATGATGGGACAGGTCCCGTAACAAATCATAACCGGTGTAGTGTTTCAGAAAATCTTCCAGACCCTCCTGGCCAAATGCTTTTCCGTCGGAACATTGGGCTTCGTACATACCATCAGAAGCCAATAACATGATTTCACCCGGTGATAAATAAAAATCAATATCATAATAGTCAGCATACTGATCTATACCAATCATAAGCGATTGAGTTTTAATAGAAGATCGTAATTCATAACCTTTATTGTTTTTTTTGAAGATCAAAGCAGGTGGGTGCCCCGCTGATGCCAGGCTGCCTCGCATGGTTACGGGATTAAAATTGACCATCATGGCAGTTAAATAATAACCATCGATCTGCGCAGTCTCCAGAAAACCTTTATTCACGTTATTCAGAACAGCAGATGGTGCCTGAGAACGATTAAATGATGCATGAAGAAGGGTTTTATAAATAACGGTAAAAAGTGATGCTGAAATCCCGTGGCCAGTGGCATCTGCGATGGTTGCCACAAGATTTTTATTATCAAGAAAAAAGGCTTCCAGAAAATCGCCGCCAATCTCATCAACTGGGCTATAATAAGTGTCGATGAGCAAACCATTTTGTTTAATTTTTTCCAAAGTAATCATTTTTCGCTGAATTTCACCAGCTAATTTCCTTTGGCGGTATTCGTCGCTCATGTCGCGAAAAACACTGATGCCGCCAATAATTTCCCCCTGGTCATTATGTAATGGCCCGACACTCAAAGAAATGGGTATTCGCCCCCAGGAGGTTTGAAAAAAAACCAGATGGGGATAAATAAAGGAATTATCATTTCTCATTGCCTGGTTCAAAGGACAGTTATTGCTTTCACATAAAGAGGAATTCATGCGGTCCTTGATGCTGATTTTTAACACACTTTTGCACAAATGACCCAGAACATCATCTCGATGAATGCCGGTCAATTCTTCAGCACCATGGTTCCAGAAAATGATTTTATTTTTTGTATCGGTGATATAAATACCATCACGAATTTGATTTAATACTTTTTCATAGGGAATGTGAGGAATGAAAGGTGTATGACCTCCGGCACTCAAAATAATACCTCGTTGATATGTGTTTACCAAAGCTATTCGGCATTATGACGATCGGCCAACAAATCATTATGTGGGTTAATTCATAGCTGCTTTACATTTATTGTCCGCCCATAACTCACTATAATCCTGTAAAAACCTTAAACGCAGCATTTTTGAAAAAAACAATGTACCACGCCTCCTGGCCAATTCCATGAGCCCCTACAGCTCTTTTCAGCTAAACAATTACCTCGTTAAAATAGTCTTATCCAGGCTTAAAACCATAAGCCACCGTCAATTTGACTAAAATTACAGCAATAACAGGTTTTTGGATTGACCTATCTATACTAATTATATATTCTCAAAACATCTATTATCAAATGGATTTTAAAAAAATAATTATAAGTTTATTAAAACTGATTTTTACAAGAGAGTTATTATGGAAATGCAGGAAATTAAAGCGCGAGTAGGCCAGGAAGCAGTGAAACAATTGGTTCGCGATGGAATGAAACTGGGCTTGGGAACAGGTTCTACCGCCATTGAAGTTGTACGAACCATCAGGCAAGAACGGTCAAAGGGGAATCTTCAGAATATCAAGATTGTTGCAACCAGTTTTCAGACAGACCTGGAATGCCGTCAAAATGGTATACCTGTTTATAATTTAAATGACGCGGCTATAAATGGTTGCCTTGACCTTACCATAGACGGAGCCGATGAAGTTGATCCTGATTGGAACCTGATAAAGGGAGGTGGAGGTGCCCATTTTATTGAAAAAATCACAGCCTATTTTTCACATAAATTCGCTATTGTCATCGATTACACAAAAAAAGTCGACATTCTTGGACAATCCTTTCCCATTCCTGTAGAAGTATTTCCACAGGCTTATCTTCCAATATCAAAAAAGCTAGAAAAATTCGGCGCAAATACTGAAATCAGAATGGCCAAACGTATGGCAGGGCCAGTTATTACTTATAACGGGAATTTTATTCTGGACATTTCCTTCAAGGAACCCTTTAATCCTGAAGAAATGGAAAAAAGAATCAATTCAATTCCCGGAGTTATCGAAAATGGAATTTTTACACTTAAAGTGGATCATCTTTTAACCGGCACAGAAACAGGTGAAGTTATTCTGGAAAATTTATAGTCAAAACGCTTCTATCAGAAATACTGAAAAATTGAAAAACCATAAAAAAAGCTGCCTTTTCAGGGGCAGCTGATTTTTAATATTCAATCAGAAGGTTTTCGAAGGGTGTTTCAAATTGGTCTTTAACGTCCGCATTGGAAGCATTTAAACGCCCCCAGCTGGTGTGGTAATCGTTGGATTGTAAAAACAGCTTGATTTTCTTAACTTTGCCGTTTTGATACATCGCGACAAAATAGGGATAAGACTGGTGATTATCAAAGGTAATTTCCCCATGGCCTGTTCGGCTTTTAAACCAATCATAGGGTAAATATAATTTCCCCACTGATAAATCACCTTTTAAATAATAAACCAGGTAGCCCAGTTCGTGGGTGAAAACTCGAGAAATAAATGTACTCTTTGCATATAATTTATCTTTTTCCGAATCCTGAGCAGACAAATGAAAAGCAGAAAACAGAATCAGAGCCGCGCAAATCACTAAAACCAATTTTTTCATGAATTACCTCCTGAGAGAACCTCTTGATATAGAATTATAATATTAACTTTGATTATGAATCAAGTAAAATTTAATTTTTGCGGAAATTCCATAAAAATTGTTCACTTCCTATGGATTCAAACGCTATAAAATAGTTATATTTCTTAGCAGAATTCCTTAGGCCGGCCTGATTAAACCCCTGGGCTCACAGGTAATGCCAAAAAAAACAGGCGATAAACAAATACCCCACTTTCCGCGTTAAAATAACCATATCTCAACTCTAAATAATATAAAAATTACTTGAAATTGGGAGGGGTGCTAAATGTGGGAGATACAATTTGTTTTTTTGTTATATAACCGATTAAGTTTAAAATAAGATGATGAGGAATTATTGATTTTTACAATTGATATTTGACATTCTTGAAAACTTCCTGCATATTATAGATAATATGAATATAAGGTATAAGAATGGAAATTAACATCGATTTAAAAGACAATATAATTCAAGTACAGCTCAAAGGCAAGCTTGATACCATTGGCGATGAAAAATTCTCCGAAGCTTTGAATAAAGTCAGAAAAATCAAGGACTATGAAAAAATTATTTTTGATTTTACCGATGTTCTTATGATTTCCTCTGCTTCTATCGGACGTATGCTTAATTTTTATAAATTTATCGACTCTACCGAACGAACAATGGAAATACATGGCATTTCTGATGCCCTGTATCAGCAATTCCACGATATTCATCTGCATAAAATTTTTACAATTAAGCGATAAAAAAAGCCGGTCCTTTTACCGACCGGCTGTAATCAATTATATATTATTATACTATTCTCTGTTTTTCAAATAATAGCGCATTAAACTGGTGGTTGAAGAATCGTGGGCCAATGTCATTTCCGGATTTGATTTAGCTTCCTGAATTTCAGCGAGAATTTTATTGGCCAATTGTTTACCCAGTTCGACACCCCATTGGTCGTATGAATAAATGTTCCAGATAATGCCCTGGCAAAAAATCTTGTGTTCATACATGGCAATCAACGCGCCGAGAACCTTTGGTGTCAGTTTTTTGAACATAATGCTGTTGGTCGGAATGTTTCCCTGGAAAATTTTATAGGGCAGCAATTTGTCAATCTGCTCTTGGCTCATGTTTTTTTCCTTAAATTCGGCCAATACCTCTTCTTTTGTCTTGCCTTTCATCAAAGCTTCGGGTTGGGCAAAAAAATTGGCCAACAGTTTTTCATGGTGGTCACCAATTTTGTTGTGGGAATTAGCTGGCGCGATAAAATCCGATGGAATTAACTTGGTTCCCTGATGAATAAGTTGATAAAAAGCATGCTGCCCGTTTGTTCCCGGTTCTCCCCAGAGGATAGGGCCTGTTTGATAATCAACAGTATTCCCCTCACGATCAACGTATTTGCCGTTTGATTCCATGTCTCCCTGTTGAAAATAGGCCGCGAAGCGGTGCATATATTGATCATAGGGAAGAATAGCCATGGTTTCAGCGCCAAAAAAGTTGTTATACCAGATTCCAAGCAATGCCAGAGTTAAAGGAAGGTTTTTTTCTGCCGGAGCGCTAAAGAAATGTTCGTCCATTTCATGGGCGCCTGCCAGAAATTCCTCAAAGCGTTCAAAGCCCAAATTAAGTATAATTGAAAGGCCAATGGCAGACCAACAGGAATAGCGTCCGCCTACCCAGTCCCAGAAACCAAACATGTTCTGTGTATCAATACCAAATTCTCCGACTTTTTCAGCATTAGTGGAAACCGCCACAAAATGTCGGGCCACGGCTTTTTCGTCGCCATTAAAGTGTTTCACCAACGCGGCCCGGGCGCTATGGGCATTGGTTAAGGTTTCCTGTGTGGTGAAGGTTTTTGAAGCAACAATGAACAAGGTTTCATCGAGCTTTACTTTTTTAATGGTTTCAGCAATATGTGTGCCGTCAACATTGGACACAAAATGAAGTTCCGGGCCATCGGCATAGGCTTTTAATGCCTCGGTTACCATTAGGGGCCCCAGATCCGAGCCGCCAATACCGATATTCACAACCGATTTTATGCTTTTCCCGCTAAAGCCCTTCCATTCGCCGGAACGAACCTTCTCGCTGAACGCCTTCATTTGGTCCAGTACTTCATGGACAGCAGGCATAACATTTTCACCGTCCACAAGGATGGCTTTGTTCTTCGGGTTTCGAAGGGCAATATGAAGAACAGAACGTCCTTCGGTTTCATTGATTTTCTGACCTGTTTTCATGGCTACTTTGGCTTTTTCCAGCTGGGCGAAATCTGAAAGTTTTCGAAGCTTTGCCATGGTTTCTTCTGTAATAATATTTTTTGAATAATCCAGAAGGATTCCGCAAGCTTCAAGGGAAAATTTGGCAGCGCGCTTGGTGTCATTTTTAAACAGATCCACCATTTTTAGGCTTTTAGCTGATGTATAATGTGATTGTAAATCTTTCCATTCTTTTGAATTGGTTAATGCGCTCATGTGAACTCCTCTTATAATGTGCCTTCAGAAATAGGACGAATCTTTTTACTGCCCGGCATGGTAAAATGGGCGGGAACAGGAAATTCCGAACATAAAAGCAGAACCTCCCGGTTAACCTGCTCGATAACCGATTCCTTATCGATGTTTTCTGCAATTCGATTCATAAACTCCGCGATTTTGTCCATTTGCTCTTCTTTCATGCCGCGGGTTGTAATCGCGGGTGTACCAATACGCAAGCCATTAGGATTAAAGGGAGAGGCATCATCGCCAGGTACAGTATTGAAATTCGATACAATACGGGCCCTGTCCAGGGCTTTGGCGAATTTTTTACCAACAATTCCCTTATTGCGAAGGTCTATGAGAATTAAATGGTTATCGGTCCCATTGGAAACCAGTTTAAAGCCGTATTCCATTAATTTTTCAGCCAGACGGGAGGCATTTTTGATGATTTGTTTCGCGTATTCAATAAATTCCAGGGTGTCGGCTTCAGCCAGGGCAACAGCAATCGCGGTTATGGTGTGCATGTGAGGCCCGCCCTGTTGTCCGGGGAAGATGGCTTTGTCAACTTTGGCCGCGTGTTCGGCTTTGCAAAGTAGCATACCGCCTCTGGGTCCGCGCAGGGTTTTATGGGTTGTAGTGGATACAATATCAGCGTAGGGCACCGGGCTTTGATGCAGACCGGCAACAACAAGGCCCGAAATGTGGGCAATGTCACTTACATGATAAGCCCCGACACTTTTCGCGATTTGCTCAAACTTATCAAATTCGATTTTTCGGGGATAGGCTGTTGTTCCGGATATAATGATTTGTGGCTTGTGCTTTTTGGCCATCTCTTCAATAACATTAAAATCGAGCATTCCAGTTTCAGGATTAACACTGTAATTAACAGCATTAAAAATTTTGCTGGTTATGCTGCTTTTTGAACCATGTGTTAAATGTCCTCCTGAGGAAAGTTCAAGCCCCATAATGGTGTCGCCGGGGTTAATCAGGGCATTATAGGCACCCAGATTGGCGACAGAGCCGGAATAGGGCTGCACATTGGCGTGGTCGGCCTTAAAAATCTTTTTTGCACGTTCCAGGGCGACACTTTCAATTAAATCTGTCACCTGCTGACCTTCATAATATCGTTTTCCAGGGTAACCTTCGGAATATTTATTGGTCAACCAGCTCCCTGTTGCCAGCATGACGGCCTGGGAAACATAGTTTTCCGATGGAATCATTCGAATACTGCCATTTTGTCGGGCCATTTCCTGTCTAATTAACTCATAGATTTGAGGATCGTATTGTTCTAATGCGCTTAACATATTTCATCTTCTCCATTCAACTATTTGATAGAAACACACTTTACCTTATTTTTCTGTTACAATCAACTATTTCAATTGTTATATAATTGATCAAAAGCGGCTAAGTTAAGAGTAAAAAGCTTGCTGCATTCTTTAATGGCTTTGGGTTTAGCGGTATGGTCATTTATTTTTTTAAAAATAAAAGGCCAATGGCTATTTTTCCTGATATTTTCAGAGGGACATAGCTTCGTAAAGAGAATGCCGCGCCGGGACAGGTCAGTAATCTTCGATTTGTCGCCCGGTAACTGGTGAGAATGGTCATTGGCTTTTGTTAAATACAGGTACAGGCAAGCCAAAAGTCCGACTCAAAGGGGAAGCCGACAAGCAAGCTTTACTAAAAGTGACCGCTTTTAATCAGTCAATACACCTCTGGTGTTTTGCTTAAAAATAGAGTATGATGTAACATTGACAGGAAAGACTTCAAATGATAATTTTTAAAGGCATTTTAATGAAAAAAACACTGTTCATTCTGGTTCTTACTTTTTTTTCGTTTCAACTCTTCTCGCAAACAACATTTTATGTTTCAAATACAGGAAGTAATCTGAATTCCGGATTATCACAGAGTCAGCCTTTCCAAACACTGGACCATGCCTTTTCCGAGATAGCCAATATAGCGGCGCCTACCATGGGTACGGATATTATATTATATATTATGCCCGGCGATTATTTTCTGTCTTCGGGCATTGATTTTCCGCCGAATTTTCGTGGCTATAATAATCATCGAATCATTATAACCAATTTTAATAATCAACCTGTGAATTTGATTGGCGGCACAGCCTTTTCTTCCTGGACCCCGTATCAAGGCTCAATTTACCGTTGCCATATGGTTGTTTCACGAGCAGATATTGTAATTGAAAATCTTATTCAATCGACAAACAAATATGATAGTATTGATGAATTACTGAATGGGCCTTCACCGGGTGGTTTTTTTTATGATACTAAGGATAATCATCTTTACTATTATCCTCACAATAATGGAATAAACAGCCAGTCAATATCCATTCCACAGGCATTCTATTTTTTTAAAATCGGGTCATCAACTGATTCTCTTTCCAATATCACCATAAGGGGTATTAATTTCATTGGCACAGCCCCATTCAGTGATAATTCCATCGATAATGAAGACTATGGCATGATTATTCTGGAAAATGTTGAGAACGTGGAAATTAGCGGCTGCCGCTTTATTGGCAGCGGTTCCAATGGCATTCTGGCTAAAGCTTCTGTTCAGGGGCTAAACATCAGAAATAACCGGATAGATCAGGTTCAGGCCAACGGGGTTTTCCTTCAGGGTTTTGATATAGGCGCTGGAGGTTTTGCTACTCCGGCTGATTCCTATGTGAGCAGAGATAACAACATTGTAAATAATTTTATTACCTCCTTTGGCCGGGATGGCCAGGGAAAAGGAATCAGTATTTATCAAAGTGGCGAGAATACTGTATCTGATAATACTATAAACAATGGCAGCGGAGCTGGAATATATATCGTTGGTGATAAATCCGCTTATAATACTAAACGAAACAAAAGTGTTTATGCTACGGTTTTAAATGATTCCAATTATTTTAGTTATTTAAACAGTAGAAATAACATTGTTTCCCGAAATCGTATTTATCAAACAGCCCGGAATTATTCAGGCGCTATTTTTTTGAATTTTGCCGGAACGGGCAATGTTGTGGAATTCAACCGTATTAGTGAAATTGAAAAAAGCGATGTTAACAGGAGTGGTATTTTTTTGGGAGAATGGATAAACGGAGCCATCATACGCCATAATATCATTCATGATATTAATGACAGCGATCACAATTCCGCGGGTATGATTATCTCGGCCCAGAATATTCGTGTTTTTAACAACATATTGGCATTAAATGACGGGGCCCAGGATTTTTGGTTGAGTGAAATGGACAATCCTGTCAACAATCTTGAAATTCAGAATAATTTGATTTATACCCTTTCAGGAAAATATATTTATTCCATTGATTTCGCGGTGTCGATGTTGAATTCATCGATTGATAATAATTTTATTTATCATAACGGTGAATATAATATCCAATCGTTCTTTAATGATCTCACATTTGCTGAATGGAAAAGTCAGTATCTTTATGACAAAAATTCGCTGATCCAAAAAAGCCCCTTGTTTGAAGAGCTGTCTACAGGAAATTTCGAGGTATCTTCCAACTCGCCTGCATTAAAAACAAAGTTTGTCAACATCGATCAAAATAATGCCGGTGTTAACCTTAATTATCCCCTTTATTTTGCCAAGGACAAGCTCGAGGCTGAAAGAGCTGATGGCGCCAAGAGCAGCAATCTGATCACAAATGCGACTTCACTTCTGTCTAAATCGTCGAGCGACTATTTTTCTTTCAGCCGTGTACAGCTTGAAAGCCATTTGAAAAATATTGAGCTTCGTTATTCAAACGCGAGCGACGCGACAGAAAGCAGAATGCTTGAAATAAGGGATGGGGGCCTATCAGGTAAGCTATTGGCGACTTTGGATTTACCAGGAACCGGCGGCATTGACAATTTCAGGGTTGTGGATATGGCGATCACTCTGGATCAAAAGGTCACGGCTTTGTATTTTGTGCTGAGAGGTTCCAACAGCCATGTAAAAATCGACTGGATTTCCTTTTACGAGATAGATTCAAGCGTACAAACAAATAAGGATAATCAGCCGCCCATAGTCGAGTTTTTAAAGCCCTCTGACGGTGATTACATCAAAAAGTATAAAAAAATCGCTATCCTTTGCAAGGCCTCTGATTTGGATGGCAGCATTAATAATATAATTTTAAAAATCGATGGTGAAGCAAAACATGAAAGCAAAGATAATGAGTTTACTTATGACTGGGAAAATCCAACACCCGGAGAGCATGAATTAACTTTAACAGCAAGCGACGATAAAGGCGCCGTTACTTCAAAGACCATTAAGATCGAAGTGAGTGATGAGGATTTTAAACTCATTCAAATTATAGAGCCAAAATCTAATTCATTTTTTCCTTCACCGGCAACCATTCAGATCAAAGCGGAAAGCATTGGTCCTTCTGTAAATATTTCCAAGATAGACATTTTACTTAATGGTGGTCCCATACAAAGTTTTTTTAATCAGGATTCCATTTCCATGGAATTTAAAACCAACGATTTAAACGGACAATTGTTATTTAGCGCTGTCGCAACCGATGATAATGGGAACAGCTCGGAGGATTCAGTTAATATCATGGTAGGAAGCGAGAGGAATCTTTTACTTCACTGGCCCATGGATGATATTGTCGGAGACGAAACAAAGGATTTTTCATCAAGTGACCCTAAACATGACGGCCTTGTTACAGGCGGTCAAATCACCAGAGGCGCCATTGGCAGCGCAATCATGATAGACGGGCTCGGCAGAGTCCAAACCAAAACGCATGTTTTTGAATCACTTGGAAATTTTACAGTAGCCGGATGGATCAAACCCCGTACTCTGAGGGGCGGCCAGTACTTATTCGGACAGCCGAACTTGATTGATATCCATTTTAAATCCGAATCCACCCTGGAAATAAAAACGCCTGACAGAACCATGAGTTTAATTTACGAATACAAACCCGATGAATGGCATCACCTAGCGGTAGTTGGCAACAATTCATCTTTGAGTTTTTATATTGACGGCAACCTCGTTAAGTTTTCCGAATCAAATAGAAACCAGAATCTCAATTCTGGTTATACTTTGTTTTTAGCCGGAGGCTATTATGGTTCAAGAGACCCGGGGAATTCCAATTACGAAGGCGCCTTTGATGATATAAGAGTTTACGATACCTGCCTGAATGAATGGGAACTGAAGGCTATTTCCCGATTGGGAGATAATTTACGGCCCGATGTCAGCATTCTTTCGCCTGAAGATGGCGCTCACTTTATTTCACCCCATGAAATAACGATAAAAGTATTCGCGGATGATACCGATGGTGAAGTCAAAAATGTTCAATTTTATATCGATGATGACCTGGTATTTACTGATGATGAATCCGAGTATTACTATAACTGGACGAATATAACCCCAGGCGTTCATATGCTTAAAGCGATTGCAACTGACGATAGGGGTCTTGAATCCCAGGATTCAATTACAATTTCTGTTTCCGCTACAAGCGATCAGCTTATTGCCCATTGGTCATTTGATGAAGGAAGCGGTGATTATGTTCACGATTCATCAGGAAACAATAATTCGGGCACCAATTTTGGTGCTGATTACAAACCAGGTGTAACAGGAACAGCTTTGAATTTTTCCGGCAAGGAATATGTGAAGACCAAGCAAGGCATCATGAATGGTCTGAAGAGTTTCACCATTTTGGGCTGGATAAATCCACAGGACAACAGCAATACCAGCGGATTGTGGGGGCAAAACGGGATAGCCATGGTTAGTCTTGATGCTTCCAATATCATCAAACTGGACACCAACGGCAGCAATTCGATCTCGGCAAGCTATCCCTGGCCGAATAATGGCTGGCATCATGTGACTGTTGTCGGAACAGGCGATGATCTCTATCTGTTTCTTGATGGAAAACTGGTCATGAACGGGGGAAATCGGTCAGAAAATTATGGTATTAATAAAATGCCCTTTAATATTGGCGGTAATGTTCTGGATCTGACTGGCGATAATTTTACGGGATTGATTGATGAACTCTATGTTTACGGCCGCGCCTTAACAACGGAAGAAATCAAAAAACATCTTTTTTCAGTGGATAAAATTTTACCGGAAATCAAAATCCTTTCGCCCTCTTCAGGCAGTCGTTACAATAATACTGGCGGGGCCATTTTATTTCAAATAGTTGTGAAGGGTAATGGCGCAATCGTTTCCAAGGTAGAACTTTATGCTAATGATTCGCTCGTTGGAACAGCTGAAAGCGAACCTTATAATATTATTTGGGAAAAATATGCAGCTGAAAATTATACTATCCGGGCGCGAGCTGTTACAGACCAGGAAATGTGGGCTGAGGATAAAATCTATATTTCCATTTTTGATCCAAATGCTGATACAGACCATGGGCCGCAGGCTTCAGCAGAAAATGAAAATTCCAAGGACCTTTCTTCCCAAGATAAAAATAAGTCCTCGACAAAATCAAAGACTCTGCTTATCACGGTTGAACAGAAAGAAGCAGCTGGAATTGAAAATATGGAGCAACCCGGTTCCACACCTATACCCTTGATCTTTTTAAGGGAAAACACACCCATTCCAGGTAGATTCCTTGTCGATGAGAATGATTTAAGCGACGAAGTTGAGAACCAGTATAATAAACTAATTGCTGATAACATAGCTTTGGATAAATTAGCGATAGTAAACGATGATAAAACAGGTCGGTTTATCGACTCAAATCAGCAAAAACAACTGGTAAGTCAAAAAAACGGAAACCCTGATTCCCAATCAACATTTCCGTGGTTCTGGCTTGTTCCCGCTGTTGTTTTAATTATTGCCGCTGTTTTTCTGGTCATAAAGTCGATAAACCAAAAAAACGATGCTCCCTGATAAAAAAACTATTTTTGATTAAACACCAGCCTGAAACCCAAGCCAACATAGGTCATATTTTTCGAATAGGAAGAACGGTACGATAATTTACAGCCCAAATAATTATCACTCCAGCTTCCGCCTCTAATGACAATGGAATGGCTGTTAGAACCTACTTCATTAAAACACAGCTCCGCCACATTCCCTGTCATATCATAAATATTTGCATTGTTAGGCTTAAGTTAACCTGTGGGATGAATCCCAAAATCCTTCATATTAAGTTCTGTTACATCACAACTGTTCATGTAATGCCAGGCAACTTCATAAATATCATTACTTCCGGAAAACAAGTATTTCGTATCTTCGGGTTCTCTATAATACTCCCCCTTTGATATCTTTTTTTGTGATTATACTTCACTAACATCAAAATGCAAGAAAAATATTGTCCGTGCTAGTAAATCAAATATATTTTTTGGAGGTTGCCCCAGCCCTTTAGCTATACGCTTTGTTGCAAGTCCATGCCGTGGCCATTTTATTTTAGTTCAATTACTATGCAATTTTTAAAATTACTGACAGCTTTATTTATTACGGAAATGGCCAAATGTAAAATGACGATTCAGAATGGGCTTGGGCCGGGCCCTATGCAACTCCGCTGACGCTTCGAAGGTTTTTTGCCGGAAATTATCCGGCAAAAAACGCTTTGGCGAAGCATTTTTGAAAAAATGCTTTGCCATCGCTCCGGTCCCTAACCCATACTCCTCCGATCACAACCTTTTATTAAACAAGGATCAAATTAACATCAATGAATAAATCCTGCCCAATATACTTTGTACTAAAAGGCTATTTGTGTTAGTCTCCTTCTGTGAATTTGATTCTGACATTTTTTGATATCAACACAATCGCCATCAGCATTCTCGGATACAACCTCAGTTGGGTCGAACTGATTGGAACAAGCTTCGGCTTTTGGTGTGTTTATCTTACAGCCAAAGAAAAAATTCTCTGCTGGCCAATAGGTATTGTTAATATCATTTTTTTCTTTATCTTGTTTTATCAAGTACAGCTTTATTCTGATATGCTCCTTCAATTTATTTTCTTTGTGATGAGCATTTTCGGCTGGTGGAAATGGACCCATCCCCGAAAAGAAAGCCTGGCTAATTCCAAAAGGGAATTAAAAATAAGTGATTTGGCAATTATGGAATTTCTTATATGGATAGGTTTGTCCACTATCGCCGTCATGGGGCTTGGGTTCTTTATGACACAAATTCACCTTATTTCCCCACTATGGTTTCCCGAACCAGCGGCCTATTCTTTTGCGGACGCTTATACAACGGTATTCAGTATAAGCGCCCAGATAATCATGGCGTTGAAAAAGCGCCAATGTTGGTTATTCTGGATAGCTGTTGACCTTGTTGCCTGTGTTGTTTACTTTCTTAAAGGTATAAATTTTGTTGCCATCGAATATATTTTTTTTACGATAATTGCTTATTTTGGATACATGAACTGGACAAAAGAAACCAGAGCTTATCAATCACCGGAGCCATCACTATGAAGCATGGTTTAATTATTGGCAAATTCATGCCCCTGCATAAGGGGCATCTGGCATTGGTGAATTTCGGCCTCAAACACTGCGACCAGCTTACAGTTCTTGTTTGCTCTCTCAACCATGAACCTATCCCAGGATATTTGCGTTACCGCTGGATGAAGGAAAGCTTTGCCCGGGAACCCCGTATCTTTGTTGATTACACAAATAAGGAACTGCCCCAGGGGCATTTGTCGACTCGCGAAATATCAAAGGTGTGGGCAGCCTATCTGGAAACCCATTATCCCAAAAGCAATATCATTTTTTCAAGCGAACCCTATGGGGCTTATCTGGCTGAATACATGAATCATATCGAGTTTAAAAATTTCGATATGCATAGAAATCAAATTCCCACATCGGCCACACAAATTCGTGAAAATCCCTATGAAAACTGGGATTTTTTGGCAGCGGCAGCAAGGCCCTTTTTTGTCAAAAAGGTGGTGATTTACGGGCCCGAAAGTACGGGCAAATCCACACTTGCCAAACATTTGGCCAGGCAATTTCAAAGCCTATGGGTCCCTGAAATCGCCCGTGAAATTCTAGGAGAGCGCCATGTGGTATTTGATGATATTTCCGAAATCGCCCGCTTACATGGCCGCGCGATTGAAGATAAACTGAAGAGCGCCAATCGAATCCTCTTTATTGATACTGATCTGACCACAACAGAAATCTATTCACAATACTATTTTCAAAAAACACCGGTTTTCAGCCGTAAACATAGAAATCTTAACCAAGCAGACCTGACTCTTTTTTGCGATATCGACTGCCCTTGGGTGGCTGATTCGCAACGGGACTTGGGCCATAAACGCAATGAAATGCGCGCCATTTTCATGAAACACTTACTTAAGGAAAAGCGTGATTACCAGATTCTTTGCGGCACTTGGGCGAGCAGGCTGAACCAGGCCAAAAATATGCTTATCCGGAAATGGCCTTGGTTAGAAACTCAGTTATTAAGATAGAGCAAGGCTTCATCAAGGCTGCTGGAATAGGGCAGCATTTTTTCCATTTTGGTGACATCAAAGACCTTTTTTACAGCTCCCTGAGCTGATACAACATAAAAAGGAATTTTCCTATGCCGTAGCTGTTTGTAAATTTGCAGTAAAGACCCCAAACCGGTTGAATCAATAAAGGTTGCTTTTTCAAGATTAATGATGATGCAGGAATTGCTGTTTGTTGTTAATTTATTTACAATCATGAGAGCCTCGAGAGCCGAGCTATCCATTTCTCCTGAAATATCCACTATGGATACATGATTTTCCTGACGTGTTGTTACCTTCATTTTTGTCCTCCATCGGGTGAATAATATAGCCCCTACAATACCGAATTCTTAAAATTCACACAAAACATACCAATGGCTATAATTTTTATGAATCTGAAATAATTCATTTATTTTAATGCTTCAACAATAAAACACAACACAAAATGAAATGGTTACAAAATTAGTTGAATTCACAGAGAAATGTGGGTTAGACAGATGGTTTTTTGTGGCGATTTTATGATTTTGCGGTTAAGCTGACAAAATAAACGCCAACCACAATCAGTCCGATTCCTATCCATCTCACAAGGGTTATTTTTTCCTGCAGAAAAAACACAGCCAGCACTGTGGTTACGATATAGCCGAGTCCAACCAAAGGCCGTAAATAGCTAAGTTCGAATTTGTTTAGCAGCCACATCCAGCTGAAAAAGCTGAAAAAATAGCAAAAGGACCCAATATAGGTATAGGGATTTTTAGCCAGGGAAAAAAAGAAGGCCATTCCTTCTCCTGTTGCCCGGTCAGCGCCGAGTTTTAAAAAGAACTGCCCTACCGCGCCTAAAACAATGCTTGCAATAATGATAATAAATTTCACAGACCACTCTTTTAATGTTTATTTTTTTATCCCGCGAAAATTCCGGCTGCTGTTTTCCGCGTAAGGGATTGGAGTGACAGAAATCCATTTTTTCAAAAATGGATTTCTGAAACCCGCAGCCTGCCCAAATGGCAGGCGAGGATTTCGCAGCGAAGCGAAGTCACGTAAAGCCCGGCCTGAAAGCCCCTGGGCTTATCAGGTTACGCCCGGAATGTTTTGGCAAAGCAAAATAGTAATTTTTGCTATATAAAAATGTTCTAAAACCCGAAATTCAGGGGCACGTACAACAATATGGATGTCAAAACCACCCAAATCACACCGGAAATAATCAAACCCGGATCATGAAAAACAACCTCGGTCGGGTCTCCTTCCTTGTTTCTCCACAATATCATAATGTAACGAAAGAGCACATAGGCCACAAAGGGTATAGTATAAACCAGTTTCTCACCGTTCGCAAAACGGTCAATCACTGAAGGCGACAAAGTGTACAAGGCGTATGAAATAATGGAGATACCGCAGTTCGCGAATATGAAAAAATTCAGCAGATCCTTATCATAAAAGTCCAGTACTTTTCGGTGTTCCTTATCCTTGTTTTCAAGACCGATAATTTCATTCCTTCGTTTTCCAAAGCCGAGGAATAATGAAAGAAAAAAGGTCGTCATGATAATCCAGCCCGAAGGTTCGACCATAATGGCTGCCGAACCGCCGGTTACGCGTAAAACAAAACCAAGGGCAATAAAAAAGACGTCGAGCAAAACCATGTTTTTTGCCTTAAAGGTGTATAAAAGAAACAGGCCGAAATAGGCGAGCAAAACAGCGATAAAAATTGGATTAACAAAAAGTGAAATGCTGATGCCGATGATGAATAAAACGATGATGATGATGATCGCGGCGCTTTTTCCTATTTCGCCTGAAGCAAGGGGCCTTTTGCATTTTCTGGGATGGTTTTTGTCGGCTTCGACATCATTATAATCGTTAATAACATATATGGTACTGGAAATAAAGTTAAAGGCGAAAAAAGCGACAATGCATATTAAGACATCGTCAATATTCGTGATTTTATGAGAAAATAATAACGGAAAAAGAACAAAGAAATTCTTGACCCATTGCTTTATTCGTATCAAACGAATGACAGCCGTGATTTTTTTTATCATAAATGTCCTGATTCATGCTTATTTTTATTGGTAAACATTTTTTTATATTTATTGAGCGATAATATTAAACTAATCGCTTTCGATTTGTCAAGAAAGCCAAGGCATTTACTAGGCAATCGCATCAAAAGAATAATGTTTCGACCACTTGTTATTCTGAGGAGGAAGGACGAAGAATCTCGCCTGGTTTGGGACTTTTGTTTGTGAATACAATTGGTCTATGCCAAATGAGATTCTTCGCTTTGCTCAGAATGACAGCTGGTGGTAGCTCAGAGTGATAAAGCAATTATAAAAATGATAATGCGATTGCCCTGGGCGTTTATTCCATTGCTAGAAATGAGTGCCGCGCTGCTGAATTATTTAAGGATTTCTGGCAGAGAATATACATCCTCCATGGATTCGATTAAAATTCCACCCATGCCGGCTTGAACCGGTAAATCGATATCCACGGACAATCGGTCCCCAATGCTGATGATGTGTGAAAAGGGCTGTTTGAGCTGGTCGGCTGCCAGCTTGAATGGCGCGATATGGGGTTTGGGTTCGTAAGTGGAATCGAGCCCGATGGTGTGATCAAAAATTCCATCAATTCCCAGGGCCTTTGTTGTTTTTTTAACTACCAGCAAGGTATTATTGGATAATAGAGACAGAGTAAAACGCGATTTTAATTGAAGCAGAATGTCCTTCAGCTTTTTGTCATTAGCTAAATAGATTTCTGGCGAGAAAAGCTGGTCACGCCATTGGGCGTTTTCCTTTATGCTAATACCGAAGCTTTCGAAAATCCGGCCCAGGGATTGTGTTTGGCCATTGTTTTCTTTTGAATAATTCATTTGGAAAAGGTCAACCTTTTCCAGGGCTTCTTTAAATGTCCAGTTGAATTTTCTGGCTAAAGCGTCGATCAGTAAATAGGTTTGAGCTTTATAATAGGCTGAGTTGCGATAAAGAGTCATGTCCAAATCAAAAATCAGGGACTTCACAGTTTTTGGCATATGAATTATCTTCATATATGGATCATGCCGGATACAAAGCCTTTGGTCAAGACAAGGGATGTGCTTTGTTTTTATTTGCGTTTTGAAAGGATAACCCGATTGAATCTGGAATTTCACTATTATATTTTATTCATTATTTGCAGAGAGGCTGGTTTTGATGAAAATCAGAGCCGGATTATTTCGTATTCTTCCCAGCTGGTGGATAATACCCTTGCGGGAGTAAGAATTGACACTGAGAAGGGGCTTTATAAAAGCATTCCAACCCAGAATTACGGTTTTTGGGATGATTATTTTCCGGCCAATGTGTATTTGCCCTTTCATTTTTTTCCCGGTGATATGGATTATGAAAAAGCCAAACGGGTTGACGGTCGAAAAAATCCCTTTAATACAACTCCGGGGTCTTCAAATGCCAAAAAGCTGCTTGTAAGTGCTTTAAAAACACGCAATTTGTACCGTGTGGGGATTGCTCTTCATACCTTTGCCGATACCTGGGCCCATCAGAATTTTACCGCTTTTGATGACCCCTGGAACAGGCTGGATGAGGGTTCCATGATTCCTTCTATCGGGCATGCCCAGGCTCTGACCAATCCTGATCGCATTAATCGTAGGTGGAGAGATCCGAGATTGATGGAGCCCTTTGCTGAAGTGGATAATTTTGAGCGCTATTTGCTGGCTGCCAGGCAAATTTATAAATATCTGGCAACGTATAATAAAAAACCCTTTGATGATTACGAAGTGGTGGTTGAGAAGATTAAATGGCTTTGTGAGGATGCGATAAAAAGCTCCAGTGAAGTAAAACCGCGTTTGTATCATTATATAATCGAGGAGGATATTCCCGAGTATAATAAATACGAATGGCAGCATGAGGCTATATTTAACCATGAGGTGGAACCTGATGACCAGGATGGCCTTGTGGGTTATGACAAAATTTCCTGGTTCAAGGATGCTTTTTTGTACCGGACCACTCTTTGGCCAAAGCCAGTGTTCAGAGCCAGGGAAAATTTTTATGAAAGCCATTATTATTATTGGAACGAGGCTGCCAAGGAACATCTGGAAACAGCCAAATCAATTGTTTCTCATTTATTAAAGTAAAAGGAGTTATTTATGTCAAAAGCAATTATTTTTTTAGCCCAGGGCTTTGAAGAAGTAGAGGCCACAGTGCCTATGGATCTGTTAAGACGCGCCGGAATTGAATTAACTGTGGTTGGGATAACAGGAAAAGAAGTAAGCGGTTCCCATGCTATCACTTATATTGCAGATATTACCATCGATCAATTAAGCGGTGATTTTGACGCTGTGATTGTTCCGGGAGGAATGCCCGGTGCCGCCAATGTGGCTGTTAATCCAAAGGCCATGTCCCTTATTCAGGAATTTCATGGACAAAATAAACTTGTCGCGGCCATTTGCGCCGCGCCGGTGGTTGTTCTTGAAAAGGCCGGTGTTCTGAAGCAGAAAAAAGCGGTTTGTTTTCCAGGCATGGAATCACAATTTGTTGATGCTGAATTTCTGGACCAAAAGGTTGTGGTAGACGGGAATATCATAACCAGCAAAGGTGTTGGAACAGCTTTTGATTTTTCCTTGGCCCTTATTGCTTATCTTGAAGGCGATGACAAGGCCTCGGCTGTATCAAAAAAGATTGTTTATCAGAGCTAATCAAAAAAGTCCTGACATTAGCCATTAGCAGGCAGCTGTAAATTAATAACCGAATATTTGGCAATAGAATAATTTATCCGCAATTTTTATGATTCCTGCAAAACCTCAGTTTGCAAGAGCCGCATTAATAATTCGTTTGTTTCAGGTGTTTAATAAAGGCTGGAAAGAAAGCCGTTTCTGTTCTATTACAATGGCCGGGTTGATGATTTTTTTGGAAGGGTGAAAATTGAAGGATAAGAATCGCTGGATTGTTTTAGCTTAGGAAAATTCCGCAAGATCTGAATTGTGAGTCATGTGTTGATCAATAATTTCTGATAATCTATCATCCATTTTATATAGGGTATAATCTCCACTGCATTTTCGCCAGGTAAAACCCTGTTTATAATGTCGCGGTAAATTTCCAAAGTTGACAACACAAAATGCGGAGAGATTCCTTGTGTCGAAAGTCTGTCTTTGCCCCAATTAAGCTGGTCTGTCATAAGGGCCGGATCGCCGATTATCATGATGGATTCTAACATGTAGTGAATCATATGAAAGCCCGAGATTATCTTTTCCCTTGCGTCGCTACCCATTTGTTTTGCATCGGCTATCGAGTCCATGGTTATGGAAACAGCCTTTTCGATAATTTCATCAGCCGCGTGTTTGAACATTTCGATAGATTTATCGGTACATGGTTTTAATGAGTCAGGCAGGTTCATGACTTTCTCCTTAATAAAATTATAGTATCAAAAATCATTTAATTACAATAAAAAAACTTGTGAATTAAATGATTATTTCATACAATTTAAGTTTATTGGAAAACAGAGGTTGTAAATGATAGCGAATCTGGAAGTATTAAACCATGATTATCTTGAAAGTCTGTTAAAGGGCGACCGGCGCAAAGCGAGTGAAATGATTATGAGAGCTGTGGAAGAGGGGATAAATATAAAAGATATTTATCTACATATTTTTCAGCCAAGTCTTTATGAAATTGGTCGCCTTTGGCAAAACAATAAAATCAGTGTTGCTGTTGAACATTTTTGTACTGCTTCAACCCAGCTTATCATTTCTCAATTGTATCCATATATTTTCAACAATAATAAAAAAGGGCGGCGGATGATTGCCACTTGTGTTGGCAGCGAACTTCATGAAATGGGTATTCGTATTGTAGCCGACTTTTTTGAGATGGATGGATGGGATACCTATTACCTTGGGGCTAATAGTCCGACCAATAGTGTTATAGAAGCAATCGAAAGTTATCAGGCCCAATTAATTGCCATTTCAGCTACCATGACTTTTCATATTAAAGCCTTGAAGGATCTAGTCGCAGCCATAAGAAATAGCAGCGCGGGAAAAAATCTGGCTGTTCTGGTTGGAGGACGACCCTTTAATTTATCAGCGGATCTTTGGCAGCAGGTAAAGGCCGATGGTTTTGGGAAAGACGCCCAGGACGCGATTGATCAGGCAAATAAAATAGTTGAAGGAAAATATAAATGAGGAATGTATTATTTTTATTTATGCGGATTGGTTTATATGGGCCTTGTATTTAAATGCGACAAATCGGGTAAAATAATTAAAATTCTGGAAAATAATTTTTTTGATAGTATCAAATTGAAAGAATTTGATAATTGGTTAGACTTTATTGATCAGGAAAACAGGGTTAAAGGGGAATTTTTTGTTAAGGAAATTATAGAAACAGGTTTTGCGGTTAATTGGGAAATCAACATTTCGGCAAGCGGAAAAATTGAATCCTGTCATTTTGTCGGAATCAAGGAAAACCGTTTTATTCTTGTTTTTATAGTTCGTAATATCGGGGAATTGGACCCATTGTTGGACCGTTTCATGATAAGTAACAGGATGAAAAAACAGCTTTCATTTGTCAAAGAAATCATCCAGTTAAAAAATACCGATGATAATCGTTATTTAAATGAAATATCGAGTTTAAATAATGAATTGATCAATCTTCAACGTCAGCTCACCAAAAGTAATATTGAACTGGAGAAATTGAACATTCAAAAAAACAGATTCCTGGGAATGGCGGCTCACGATTTGCGTAATCCGCTTTCCAATATTCTCAATTTATCGGAATTACTAATGGAGACTTCCGGAAAATTGAATAAGGAACAAATTCAATTTTTAAAGTACATCCATGACCGGAGCCAGTTTATGATTCAACTTGTAGAAGACCTTTTGAATATTACGACAATAGAAAGTGGAACAATCGAATTAAAAAGGAAATTGGTGGATGTGACGGAGATGACAGAGAAAAATATTGAATTGAACAGAATGTTGGCTGCCAAAAAATCAATGGAATTGATATTTAGTTCAACACTTAAGCCAACTTCCCAAATCGCGGAAGTTGACAGCAGAAAAATCGAACAGGTTTTAAATAATCTAATCTTCAATGCCATAAAATATTCCAAACCTGGAAATGATATTTATATTAAACTCGAAGAAAAGGATGACACCATTATTTTTTCGGTTGTGGACCAGGGCTTGGGTATAAAAGAAGAAGAAATGGATCTTTTATTCAAAGCCTTCAGAAAAACAACCAATGAAGCAACCGGAGGTGAGGGAAGTACGGGTTTGGGATTATACATTTCAAAACGAATTGTTGAAGCTCATGGAGGGCAAATCAAAGCTGAAAGTGTTTATGGAAAGGGGTCTGTTTTTTCCTTTAGCTTGCCCAAGTACAAGGGAAACAAAAAATCCGAATAAACAACTCCACAAACAGCCATTTTCCCCTGTATTCAGCGGTAAATCGATTTGGTTTTTTATGTATTTAGAATGTAACTGTTCAGCAAGTTCTACGATGTCATCCTGAACAAAGCGAAGCGGAGTGAAGAATTCTTTATCGTTCCACCTCAGAATAACATCAAAGTATATTCTTCCATAATGGCTGAATAGTTACTTTAGAATTAAGAAAGAATGATTTGTAAAACAGCTTTTTTGTTTCTATATAGAGGCACTTTTAAAACCAAAGTTTTGAAAGTGCCTTAATACTAAATAATATAAGAAATTACCTAAATTCACTGCGGAATGTGGGTAATATTAAAAATGACTCCTTTAACGCGGAAAGTGAGTATTAACGATTGAATTTGGATATAGAATCCTCTATATTATTCAATACAAATAATTAGATTATGAATTAGGAATTGAAAATGCAGGTTAAAATGAGTGTGATTTGCCTTTTTTGTGTGATGTTTTTTGCCTGTGGTAATAGGCTTCCAGGAAAAAACGTGTGTAAAAATCCCTCTTTTGAAAATATTGGCAACAACAGCAGGATTCATGACTGGGATACATCGGCCTGGGTTGACACCAAGGAAGCCAGATTGTTTTCGGCTTCAGAAGAAGCCTTGGAGGGTGAACATTCCGGGCTGATCATGAATAAGGTAGAAAATCATTGTTATTATATTCAGACTATTGATGTCAAGGAAAACGCCAAGTACGAAATAACGGTGTTTGCCAAAACAAAGAATGTGGGCACAGACAGAAAAGGCGCGACCCTTGATGTGGCCAATGTTTTGTCGGCAGTCGGTGATTTACGAGGCGATACTGACTGGACAAAAATAGGCATGTACCTTGAAACCCGGAAGGGTATTCACTCAATTCAAATCATGCTTGCTCTGGGTTATTTTGGTTCCCTGAACACAGGAACTGTCTGGTTTGATCAAGTCCAGGTAAAAGAGCTTGAACAGTTTTCGGAAAATTATCCCAAATCCATTATTCAGGTGCAGGATGATTTTTCAAAGATATCCCAAGAAGCCAATGTTAACCAGACTGTGGCTGATAAAGTAAAGGAAACACTGGATTTGTTTTCAATAGTCAGCTCTCTGATTATCTTTTTGGGAACGCTTTTATATTTGGTCTTTTATGTTCACAAGGACCGGCCACTACCGGAAATAAATACTTCAGATAATATAAATATACAGCCCGATTCATCGGAAGCAGCTGATAAGGTTCAGAATGAAACCACTGAAAACCAGGAGCCTATTGAATGATACCGCTTAAAAAGAAACCTTTAATTTTTCAGACAGATTTTCTTTTGTTCGCTCTTTTGACCCTGGCTTTATGGATTTTTCTTTTATATTCAGTCGGCCATCAAATTCAGGACCACTCGCCCCACGACGTTCATACTCAACAGGCCAATGCCTGGCTTCAGGGGCGGATTTCTTTGCCCCAGGACATCGGCCATCTGGAACTGGCCTTTTACAGGGATAATATTTATGCGAGTTTTCCGCCAATCAGTACTTTTATGGAATTACCTCTGGCCGTTTTTTTTGGCTACAATACACCCAATACCTTTGAACTTTTGCTGTTTTCCTGGCTTACCATGGTGTTTATTTTTTTTATTTTATTTAAGCTTACCGAGAATAAAACCCTCAGTTATTTGGGTGCCTTTGCCTTTTTATGGGGCAGTAATGCCTTATGGATGTCCCTGGAAGGCGCGGTTTGGCACCAAGGCCATTTGTTCGGTCTGTTTTTTGCTGTGACCGCTTTTTTTGTTCTGTTTTACAGTCAGAATATATATTTAGTCGGCCTTGGCTCTTTTTTTCTGTCCTGTGCTGTTGGCGGCCGTCCCTTTTACTTGTTTTTGATTGTTTTTTATTTTTTTCAGGTTTATAAAAAATATCCGAAGCTGAAGTCGCTTATTATTGCCGCTTTTGGCATGGTGCCTATGGGCGCTTTTTACGGGATTTACAATTATATACGTTTTGATTCATTTTTTGAATTCGGTCACACCTATCTGCCCTGGTCACAGGAACTACCGGACGGGGTTTTCAGCACCGCCTATTTCGCGCGCAATATCAAATTTGCCACACTGGAGTTTCCCACTGTAAACTCGGTATATGGATTTCTTGATTTTCACGGCCGGGGAACATCGGTTCTGGTTCATTCACCCTTTCTGCTCTTGAGTTTTTTGTTTTTTCTGCGCAGGGAATCGAACATTTGGGAAAAACTTGCCGGCCTGGCTTCTTTTATCATGATCTGGGGATCATTGCTCATGCATGAATCCAATGGATGGTATCAATTCGGCTACCGATACAGTGTGGATTTGATTCCCCTGTTTGTTGTGTTTTTCGGTCTGTTTTTCAAAAAAGACACGACCCTCGGTTTTGGGCCCTTTGTGCTGAAAGTTCAGCAGCGTTATAGCCTGGTTATAATTGTGGCAGTATTTTCAGTGATCATGAATATTTACGGGGCTTTTTGGTATTATGTGTTAGACCGGGTTGCAAGATAAATCCATTTGCCGGACAAAAAATCGTGGTTTTTTGGGCGTTACCTGCCGCCCAGGGGCATGGCAGGCCAGGCTTTCCGCAACTTCGCTGCCGCTTCGAACAAAAAGGCCGCTTTAAAGCGCGGCCTTTTTGTTGGCCGGTTTTTTTTGAAAAAAAAGCCGGCCTTGCTCCAATCCTTAACGCATTTACAGCCGAATTTTCTTTTATCAGAAGACCTAACAATCCTTTTATGATAGTAAGGAAAAATCATAAAAATCGCGGATAAGTTATTTTATTACCGGATAATAAAGTATAATTTAAAGCTGTCTGCTAATGGCAGGATTTTTGCGATTAGCTCTATAATAACGATTTTATTGGAGAAAATAAAAGCTTGATGAATGAACCTAAAAAGTATACGCTTATCATCGTTGCAAGCTGTATTGTAGCTGTATTTAAGATCCCTATATTCACCTTTGGTAAAAATTATTTATTGTCAGAATTATGATGCGATCAGAAACTTTTATTTTACTATCATTTTTTATATCTTTAATCATTATTGGGACTGTTTTTCTTTTGTTGCCGCTTTCCTGGAACGGAACTGAACCCTTATCTGTGATTAACGCGTTTTTTACCTCGACATCGGCGGTTTGTGTTACAGGGCTGATTACAGTTGATACATCTCTTTACAGCCGCTTTGGCCAAATCGTTATCCTTCTTTTGATACAAATGGGAGGATTGGGCTTAATCAGTTTTTCCACCTTATATATTGTGCTTCCCAGCAGAAAAATATCACTTAAAGGAAGCACAATGATAAAAGAATATTTTCTGGATTCAGTGGAATTCGAACCAAGAAAAATCATCAGTCTTATTTTTTTCTTTACGTTATTTATAGAAGCCATAGGTACGGTTTTTTTGTATTTCGGTTTTTCAGAGACCATGAAGGAAGATGCTTTTTATTATGCTTTATTTCACTCCATTTCCGCTTTTTGTAATGCTGGTTTTTCTCTGTTTCCCAATAATCTGGAAAACTATAAAAACAATGAATTAATCAACATAACCATTATGCTGTTAATAATTTTAGGCGGTATTGGGTTTATCGTTTTAAGAGATCTAATAAAACGAATTAAAGGAGAGAAAAAGCATATTGCCCTGCACACAAAAATGGTTTTGATTACAAGTATTTTTCTCATTATATTCGGCAGTATAATGATATTTTTTATCGAATCAAATCATCTTTTGAAAGAACATAGTCTTAAAGATAAAATACTAATCAGTCTTTTTCAGGCGGTGACGCCTCGTACCGCGGGTTTCAATACAGTGCCTTTCAACGAAATGTTCCCCATTGTGCAATTCTTACTCATCCCCTTCATGATTATAGGGGGAGCCCCGGGGTCCATATCGGGCGGTATCAAAGTGACCACGTTTTTTATTCTGTTTTTAGTACTTACCAAAAGGATAAATCCGGAAAAAGGTATTTCGATCTTTAAAAGGAGAGTACCGCCTCATACGATTTATCGCATATCAATTTTCACTATAAAGGCTATAACATTTTTAATCTTAAGTTTCTCGCTTCTTGTTCTATCTGAATCAGTATTTCATTCGGGTACTGAACATAGCTTTCTGGAACTCTTCTTTGAATCTGCTTCCGCCTTCGGGACTGTGGGATTATCCCTTGGTATAACAGCCGGTTTATCTTTGTTCGGGAAAGTCATTATCATTCTCACCATGCTCCTGGGAAGGATAGGTTTATTGATATTGATGATGAATATATTTACTTCAAATAATAATCACGAGATTATATATCCAGCAGGGGAGGTTTTAACAAACTAATGAGACAATGCGCGATAATAGGATTGGATATTTTCGGTTTACGAGCACTTGAAGAATTGATTGTTTTTAATATAGACATTCTTTTAATAGATAAGGATGAAGAATTAATTCAAAGCTATAAAGACAAGGTATCAAGCGCCTTTGTCATGGATGTCACAAAACTGGAATCAGTTGAAAAAATGATTCCAAAATCAATTGATGTAGCCATAATTGATTTAGGCGGGAATATGGAAGCATCAATATTGATTATTCATTATTTGAAAGAATTAGGGATACAACAAATAGTTGTAACAGCTGATACGGATCAGCATGGTAAAATATTCGAGATTCTAGGGGCTACTATGGTGGTTTATCCTGAAAGGGAAGCCATTAAACGCATTATTCCCTTGCTGGTTTCTCCTTTATTGATGAATTACTTCCCTATCAGTGAAGATTTAATTATCGCTGAAGTGAAAGTCGCTTCCAAATTTACCGGTAAATCATTAATTCAGGTCGATTTAAGGAAAAATTATCAACTAAATGTGATAGCTATCAAGAATCAGGAGAACAATAAATATCAGAATTTTAATCCTGCTTATCAATTTAAAAATGACGATGTTATCCTGGTGTCGGGAAATGAAAAGGATATATCAAAATTCATCCAGCAGCCGATCAAACCGCAAAATAAAGGATTAATGAGTTTTATTAAAGGTTTATTCACAACTAAAAAACAAAAGAAATAATGATTAGATCCCACTTTCCGCACATAAAATATTAACTTCTTATATTATAGAAAAATAGAAAAGGCGATTTTGCAAATCGCAAATTCTTAATAATGTAAGAAAGTACCTAAATTCACTGCGGAATGTGGGTTAGATTACGACATCTTCTATATATTCATTTTTTCGTCTGTTCGATCTGTAAAACAAGGCCATGCCGAATGTTATCGGACCTATACGACCGATGAACATGAGTATAATGATGATTATTTTTCCCGCAATGCTTAAAGTGCTTGTTATTCCAGTGCTTAAACCTACGGTTCCCAAGGCGGAAGCAGCCTCGAAAAGCAATTTCGAGAAATCCAGATTTTCGGTAAAAAGAAGAGCATAAAAACCTATAAATAAAATCAGGATATAAAAGACAAAGGTGCACATGGCAAATATGATTCTTTCATATGGAATTATTCTGTGCATCAATTTTATTTTGAAAATATTTCCCAAAACAAGTCGTAATTCTTTCTGACTTTCCTGGTCGGGATTTTTCTTCTTTGAAGCAATTTTACGAAGATTGAAAATTCTCTTCGCGAAATCAAATATACTCCTTTTTTTATCTGTATTTTGCTCATCGGAAATAAACTCTGCTTCATGTGAATAGGGGATAAATTCCTTATATTTATTCAAAACACTTTTAAGCAAGGCCCATAGGCTGCTAACCGTTGTAGATTTGATTCCACCACCGGTACCGGAGGGTGATGAACCGATAACCATCAATAATGTAAGCAGCAACAAGGAGGTTTGTTTGATCTGGTCTATGGGAATTGTGTTGAATCCTACGGTTGTGATTGCTGTCATGCTTTGGAAAAAGGACAATAAAATTTCATTCCCTTCAACACCCTTTTGAAGGTTGTGTTCGTTTAAAAAGAAAAAAATTGTTCCTATGATTAAAAGCCAGACTGTAAAATTCAATATGATTTTGCTGGTAAAGGTGATATTATTTTTTTTCTTTCGAATGATCAGCCAGACATCGACCATTACGATATAGCCTATGGCACCGAGAATACTTAAAACACTAATCACAATATTTAAGGTAATATTTGTTGAGTAATTCTCAAAACTGTTTCCATAGAGACTAAAACCAGCGGTACAAAATGATGAAACACTATGGAAAATGGCGCTCCATAGCGGATTCACTCTGTTGTCCTGCCAGAAAATAAAAAACAGGAATATCGCGCCGATTAATTCGATAACTAATGTATATATCACTATGCTGCGGACGAATTTCGTCACTTTGAAATCCTTGGGAAGACTAAAAGAAGTTTCTAGAATGTTCTGCCTTTCAATCGAAATCTCTTTTTTGGAAGATAAGATAATGAATGACCCAAAGGTCATGTAGCCAAGTCCGCCTATTTGTATTAATAATAAAATGATGAAATTACCGAAAAAAGTATAATTTTCTGATATAGCAATTGTAGTGAGACCGGTGGTTGAGACAGCAGACACAGCTGTAAACAGGTTATCCAGAAAATCAACTGATTGTAATGTAAATATCGGAACACTTAGAATGATAGCGCCGGTTAAGCAGTAGATTAAATAACCTGAAAATAAAAGCCTTGAGGGTTCTCTTGTTTTTATCCACTTTTTAATTTTTTCTAACATTTAATGATAATAATTGAGTATGGCGAATTAATCAAGAATACTTTCAGTAGTAGATTTTCCTAATAAAACAGATTTTTATTGAAAATTGTAGCGAAAAACAATAAACACCACATATAAAACAACAAAAATAATACCTTCGAATCTGTCTATGGTATGCTTTTTACCTGTAAACATGGATAAGAACAAGAGAAAAGTAGCAAATAGGGTGACGGAAATATCAATATAAAAACCCTCATCAACAGCCAGGGGTTTGATAACCGAGCTTATACCCAAAATAAAAAAGATATTGAAAATATTGGAACCCACGACATTCCCAACAGCTATATCCGCTTTCTTCTTTCTGGCTGCCACAATAGATGTGACTAATTCGGGCAAGGATGTGCCCAGAGCAACGACTGTTAATCCGATAAAAGACTCACTTATCTTCAAGTATCGGGCTATATTTACCGCATTGTCTACGATCCATTTTCCCCCAAGGGTTAAGCCTGCTATACCCAGTATAATAAAAAGAATACTTTTTGTTATACCAAGAGTTTTTGTGTCACTCTGTTCTTCATTTGTTTTTGAAATGCTGAAGGCGTAGTACATAAAAAGTATAAAAAAACCAAGAAAAACAAAGCCGTCAATCCTTGAAAGGACTGAATGATCCCGATTGTCGATGATTTTATCCAGACCCGTAATTGCCAAAATAATGGCAGCCAGCAGACAAAAGGGAATTTCTTTCCAGACTGTTCCTTTTTCAACGGTTAATGGCCAGATTATCGCGGAAATACCCAGAACAAGAAAAATATTGGATATATTGCTCCCCGTTATATTGGCAATCGCGAGGTTTGTACTGCCCTGAATGCTTGCCATGATATTCACGATTAATTCAGGGGCTGAAGTTCCGAAAGCGACTATGGTCAAACCAATGACCAGGTCGGATATTTTTAAAATGCGGGCGATTGAACAAGCCCCGTCGACAAATAAATCCGCTCCCTTAATCAGGATAACAAATCCAATTACCAGAAAAATCGCCGATACAAGCATCACAGCCCGCCTTGTTAATAATAAAGTTTTAAACTTGTTAAATTTTTAGTATTTGTTTAGCTAATGACTTATTTGGGCGTTTCCCCATTCCGCTTCGCTTCATGGGGTCGGGCTTTTCGCTTCAACTCCTCACAGAACCTGTATTCACCACGGTGATTGTCCAAAGCAATGGCAAAAGATTAAAAAAACACCGGTCTGTTGCGGGGTTTTCGCTGCAATCCCTAACGCGATAATAGCTGAAAAATTAATATGCTAAACAAATAAATTTCTACAACATCTCGAAAGTCAATAATGATGGAACGCCGCTGTTGGCTTCATTGGTTATAATCATGGTTCCGTTTTTAAGGAAGGTTATTCCTTCTGCCTGTGGAAACAATTCAGGATTTAATGCTTCAATATATAGAAGGTCGCCTTTCTGGTCAATAACCAATAGTAGAAAATCTCTTGCTGAAATGATGTATATATGCTTTGTTACCGGATGAATGGCCAAACTGGCTGGTGAAAAATTGATCTTTTTTTTGGCTGTGAATAATTCTAAATTATTTTCTGTAATGTAATTTTCCAGCTCGTCAAGGTCCAGGATAAACGCCGGCTCATCCTGCAGTTTTTTTGTGCTAATATCAAATTCATAAATATAACGTTCATTTTTTTTGTTTTTAATATCAGGTTTGTTTTTTCCGGATATTAAAAGACGATTATGATCAGGATCAAAGGCAAGTCCCTCGTTATCAGATGTTGGAAGTGACAATTTATAATTGTTTATTTTTCCGGAATTACCATTGATGGAAAAATCCGACCATTCGGTTAATCTTCCATCACTCCTTAATATGTAAATGGCATTACCGGTATAGGTCAAGCCTTCAAAATCACCTTGATTATCAAAGCGATTTGTCGCGACAATTTTTCCTGCTTGTAAATCGTGCACAAAAACAGTCCCGAATTCATCCTGAACACAGGCGACATATTGTAGATCAATATCGGTTAGCCCCGATACTTCATTTAATACGGCTGGCAGTATAATGCGTTTTTCCATTTTTGAAAAATCATATGGAAAAGCGGATTGAGAAAAACCGGTTAACGCGATAAACAAAGTAAATATAATAGATAATTTTATTTTCATCATCAGACTCCCTAATTTATAGTATTTTTGTGTTTCAGTGATTGTTTCTGTCAGCGAAAGTTGCCGACTTTATTTATAATAACAGCATAGCTAATTTCCCCGGCCTGAAATTAAAACGCCACAAGTGGCCATGTTCTTTAAACAATTGCTGTTTCCCCGGGTTTAACACCTCAGTATTCTGTTTTTCCGGTGTGATAAGTGAGGCGCCTCAATCGTCCAGTTCAATTTCCAGAATGGTTCCATCATCCTTGATTTCGAACTCATAAATTTTATCGCCGATGATTCCTTCCAGTTCATAAACCACCATCGTCTTTTTATTTTTTACTTTTGCCTTGTAAAGATGAATGCCTTCGAGTACCTTTTTCGAGCTATTCTTGACAATATCCGGGACTTCTGAAAGTGGAACCTCGTCTTTGTCCGGTTTTTTTATTTCCTGTGTTATGACACTGCCATCGCCTTTAAGCTTGAATTCATAAACATCATTATCTTTAATGCCCTTGATCACAAAAGTCATTTCCTGTTTTTTATTTTTTTGTTTGACTTCGAAAACAAGTATGTCCGGAACCGCATTGTATACTGATTTAACAACAAGCCCGGGAACATCGGACAGTTTCATTTTTTTATCATCATCAGAAAATAATTGCATTGAAACAAACAAATACAAAGCGCACATAAAAATGATTAAAACTCTTTTACCCATAACTTTTCCTTTCCAATTCTTGTTATCTTGTAAATTATACTAAAGGGCTATTACCGAACCATGGTCTCGAGATTATCTTTTGGTAATGTGGGATCTTTTAATAAAGAGGCAATATTATTGTAAACGAAGAGCCTTTGTTCATTTTGCTTGTGAATCTGATTTCACCATCATGAATTTTAGCTATGGATGAAGCAAGGCTTAACCCCAGGCCATTACCTGTAAGAAAGCGGCTGTTCTCACATCTGTAAAAACGTTCAAAAATATGTTTTTCATCATCTTTGGAAATACCAATGCCTGTATCTGTAATGATTATCAGTGCCTGGTCATTTTTTTTAATTAATGAAATGCCAACATCCCCCTTATTTGGAGTGAATTTAATGGCGTTATCAATAATATTGGCAATCATTCTCTGGATTTTTGTCAGATCACCATGGATGTTCACATCATTTTCTTGTAATTGAATAGTAAAATTAATATTCTTCAATTCAGCAACAGGAAGAAAAAGTTTGTAGGCTTCATTGATAATTGAATTTAAGCTGATTTTTTTTCTGTCCAGCTTTCCAATAGCTGTTTCATTTTGTGTTATCTCCAGCATTGTATTTATGATATTAACCAAACGGTCGCATTCTTCCAGAATTTCACCAAAAGCTGAAAAATAACCACTCGTGTCAGCTTTTGAATTAACTGTGGTTTCGATGATTCCCCTAATACGTGTCAGCGGAGTACGCAGATCATGGGCAATATTGTCTGAAATCTCCTTTAGTTCGAAAACAAGTTTTTCGATTCTGGAAAGCATGCTGTTGAAGGATTCCACCAATTCGCCGATTTCTTCTCCTTCATTACCAACCGCGACTCGATAGCTCAGATTTTCCTTATCAATCGTATTGGAAATCTTGACAACACGCTTTATACCAGCCATGGCTTTTCCGGAGATTATCCAGCTGAAGATGACACCTGATAGCATAATGATGAACAACAGGCTGAAAAAAAGAATCGATATTTTTGACAACAAATCATATTCTTCACTTAATTTTATACCGCCCTGCAAAACTCGCCTGTCGGAAAGCCGCATATTCAAAACCCTGATTTTCAAGTGTTGATTTTCATGGGAAATGCTTTGTGTTTTCAAGCCAGTTTCATCCCGGGGAAACGGATTATCTTCCAGATCCTTCCAGGCATCCATATCGGAATTCGCGATAAGGCTGCCTTTTGTATCCATGAATAAAAAATAGACATGATCGGTTCCGTAAAAATGGGCCTCATCGATGAATTCATTTTCAAGGAATTCCGCTTCCGGCAAAAGCTCCCTGCCATTTATTTTATAGAGATCGCCATTTTGATCCATCCATATTTCATACATCATGCTATGGGTGACACCCAGAAAAACAAAATAATCCTGATTGTTAACCCTCTCTGTTCCGGCCGATTTTATTACAAAATTTTCCATGAGTGTTCTTGTTTTTGTCATGATTTTTTCGGGAATATTTTTTAGAGATTTTCCGGAGCTGTTTTCATCAATGACCAATAGCCTTTCAGCGATTCTGTTCATGGATCGATTCAGGCGTTCATCAATCCTGCTTATCAAGTATTGCTCCAGGGAATTATAGGTAAAGCCAAAAAGAAACAGAAATGATAAAACAAAAAGCACAAAATAAAGCAATGTGATTTTGAATTTAACTGTTTTGAAAAAATTATTTCTTTTCTTCAAGAACATATCCAAAACCACGCACAGTGTGAAGAAGTTTGTTTTTGTAGGGCTTATCAATTTTTTCACGGAGTTTGCATATCCGGGCTTCAACCACATTTGTTTGAGGATCAAAATTATAATCCCAGACATTTTCCATTATCATGACTTTTGAAACAACCTGGCCACTATGGCGCATCAGGTATTCAAGAAGCATGAATTCCAGAGGCTGAATATCAATCAGCTTGTCACCGCGCCAAACACGGTGTTTTAATAAATCAATCACAAGATCAGCCACAGACAGTGTCATTGGTTCCTGGCTTGCTTTTGCCCTACGGGTAACAGCTTGTATCCGGGCCAATAGTTCGGAAAAGGAAAATGGCTTAACAAGATAATCATCGCACCCTTTGTGAAGCCCCATTATCCTGTCATCAAGAGCGCTTTTGGCGCTAAGAACGATGATAGGGACAGATATATTCTTTTCCCGGGTTTTATCTATAATTTTAAAACCATCCATCCCGGGAAGCATGATATCAAGTATCACCAGGTCAAAGCTTTCATTGTTTATCAATGCCAGGCCATCCAGACCATCTTGTGAATGCCTCACATTATATTGGGCCTGCTTTAAACCCTTAACAATAAATTGAGCTGTTTTTATGTCGTCCTCGATAAGCAATATTTTCATAATTATTCCTGTTTTTATAATAATACCAAAAATAATTTTTAAAGTCCTTATCCCGGGATGATTAAATCATTATTTTTTGGTAATGTTACAGAATCATAACTTCAGCTATTTTGTTACTGCGGCCCGAGGTCTTAGAATGTAAGCGAATAACGATAGAGGCCTTTTTTTATTTAACACATGCTTGTTATGGTTTTCAGACCATTCTCTGCCCATTAACTTTTTTACGATAGAATGTCGGCTTGTTTTATCTTCAATCATCATATTTATTATCAGGGCGTTTCCCTGTTGTTCAAAGCTTCATTACATTACGCTTTGAACAACAGGGCCGGGCTTTTCCGCAACTTCGCTGCCGCTCCGACCAAAAACCCCGCTGAAAAAGCGCGGGGTTTTTGGTGGCCGGTCTTTTTTCAAAAAAAGCCCGGCCTTGCTCCAATCCCTAACGCCTTTGGAGCTTCCCTCTATGTCAAGATACTTGTCACAAGTTTTTTGCAACAAAAATAATTGGCGAAAGTTTCCTTATCGATTTGCTTAAGGCTAACAACTATCTTGACATAGAGGGGCCTGGGTTTGACATGAATATTTACCAGAAATATATGCGCGATCTCCTGAAACATAATAGATTCTTCGTTGTTCCTCCTCAGAATATCATCGGCCTGTCTTTTTCTGTAACGGCTGAATAGTTACGTTTTGGCATTATAATTAATGAAAAATATAGTTCAGATAGATAAGCGGCACTCATTTTATTTTTTAATTCCTATATAATATTCAACATTAATTTCATCGATGGATTGTCCATCCTTTAAATTGCTGAAAACTGTAAATAAATCAGTTGAAGGTGTAAGCCTTTTTTCTCTCATATAGTTTAAAAGCTTTATTCTGCTTTTATCAGCTGATAGAATGGTACCTTCATGGAATCCATAGAGGGCGTTTTCTATTTTAATTTCTTTTTTATAAATAAAATCCTCGGTTGATATAATTTCACCATCAATAACCATTAAGCATTCAAAATCCACCCCTGAATTTTTATCTAAAAGTGGATTATTATGGAATGATTCGATTCTAATGCCTAAAAAATTTTTTTCTTTCTCTGAAATATATTCTTCCATTTTTGTTATATAATCACCTATTTTTGATTGATGTAATATTTTTCTGAACTGCAAAAGATTTTGAAAATAAAGAGATTTGTCTTCTTCTATTTTTATCATCGACTAGTATACTCCTTTTAGTCATCTTTGATATGTTACTCTATTGTTTCTTTGTACTTATTTGTGAAAAATTGCAATTTACCACTTATCTTGTTGGTTACAATATCCTTGCAGAACATAAAAATCCATTTCATCGAGCCCAATCCTTGTTCGATTATCTCTGCTCTAAACAGTTCTTCCACTTTTTGTCTTAGTTGAGGTGTGTCATCGGTCAATACCAATCTGACAGTGAAATCTTTATCGTTTTCCTGGGTAACATGAAAATGCAATATGCAGTTATTATAATTTATATTGATGTTTTCGGTTATATAATGAAACAGAAATGAACTTATAGGTGCTTTCCCCTTTATATAAATGTTTTCACCGATTCTGCCTGTCTTTAATTCTATTATTGGATTTGTGTTACCACAGGAACACCCATGTTGGTGTATGAGTTTTCCCTTGTCACCAATTTTATATCGAATTATGGGCATCACGGAATTGGTCAAACAGCTTATTATAATTTCTCCTGTCTCACCCTCTTCTGCGGGCATTTCATTATTCATTATTTCGATGTACACATTTTTTGTCATCACATGTAGTTGTCCTTTAGAACATTCACAAGCGATACTATTAGCTTCCATGCATCCATATTGATTGGAAATCGGTACTTTGAAAATATCGGAAATTTCTGCTCTAATTGAATTTGAAAGATATTCTCCAGTAAGTTCGATATATCGCAAAGAATCATAAACCGGAAGCTTGTTTTTTTTAAAAAATTGTGAAAATAGATAAACTGTGCTGGGTTGTGCCATTATCCATTTGGGTTGAAATGCTTCTATCTCTGAATGAAATTGAGTAATAATTTCATCTGTAAGATTCATTTTACATAATGATAAATGATTGCCGTGATTAAACATATATAATTTAGGTTTGATAACTTTATCTTTGTGATAAATTGCCGAATGAAATGATAACAATTTATCGTTGGGTAAAATGTTATATCGCCTTCTAATATTCCATAAATAATATAATGACCTGATTGAATCATTTTTTTTCCAGTAGGTTTTAAGTATTTTACCGGTAGACCCGGATGTTCGTTGAATAATAAGGGATTTTCGTGATTCTTCATCACTATAATCTGATTCAAGAAGGTTATGCTTTTCTTGTTGTATTATCTGTTTTGTTAAAAAGGGTATTTTTCTATATTCTTCTTTGCTGTTGATACTATTTATGTCAATGTTGTGCCTTTTGAATAATTCTCTATAATAGGGCGTTTTGTTAAAAGCATGGCATAGTATCTCTTTAGGAGGAAATGAATTCATCTTGTTTGGCTCCTGTTGTATTTAATTAAATTTCAAGGTTTTGTTTTTCACAGACATAATTTACTAATTGCTTTATTTTGGAAATTTCTTCTATATCAATGTAATCGTTATCAAAACTAATTCCAAAAAGTACTTCCAATTCAATAATTAATTTTATGATTGTTATTGAATTGAAACCAAGATCATCAATAATATCTGTCTCGTCGTTGATGTTATCAATATTGATTTTTTCTACAGATAACATTGTTATTAATTCTATTATGGTTTCTTTAATGTTCACTGAAGAACCTCCTTTGACCTGATAATTTTTCCAGTTAAAGTTTTTTCTAATTTATCGACAATATATATTTTTTGAGGAATTTTAAAATCAGATAGCCAAGATTTACAAAACGAGATGATTTCCTTTTCTAGTGTGCCCTTTGTTTGCTTTTTTATTGTCACTTTGGCTACAGGAATTTCACCAAAATCATCATCGTATTCACCATATACAAGAGCTTCTTTGATTTGGGGATGATATAATAATACTTCTTCAATTTCTTCAGGGTAAATGTTTGTGCCGGCTTTTATAATAATATTTCGTTTTCGTCCAGTGATAAAAATAAAGTCGTCCTCATCTTTGTATCCTATGTCACCAGTATGAAGCCAGCCATCTTTTATTGTTTCAGAAGTAATTTCATTGTGATTGTAATAACCTTTCATAACATTATTGCCTCGAACAATGATTTCACCTTTTTCATTGGTTTTTGCGATTGTGTTTTGGGCTCCGAGAATTTTAACTTCAACTCCAGGTATTGGTTTTCCCACAGACCCTAATTTAGTTAAGGAATCAGGACCAAGGAGATGAGTGATTCTTGTTGAGGCTTCAGTCTGTCCGTACATATGGATAAATTCGATTTCTGAAAATCTTTCGATGATGGGCTTTATCCTTTGTATGGGAGAGGGCCCTCCTCCAAAGCAAACATAACGTAGAGGAGAATTGGCAAGCTTTTCTTTAGGCAATTTTTCAAATAAAACTAATAGTAAATAGGGCACACATGTAATATTGGTGATGTATTCTTTATTTAATAAGTAGATTACATTTGAAGGTAAGAAAGGACCTTTCATTATTGTAATAGATGCACCCATGTAAAAATGAGCGAGAAATTGTGAGGTGTTGGCAGAGGCATATTGTAGGGGAAGTAGAATTAACGAGCAATCTTTTTCACTTATCTTGAGTGATTGAATAATGGATTTGATATTTGATATAAGATTGTTATGTGTTAGCATAACACGTTTAGAAAGTTTTCCGGTTCCTGAAGTGTGTAGAAGCAAAACTGTGTCATTTTCGGTTTGCGGCTTTTGTTCTGTTTTTTGTTTACATGTCTTGTTAGAAACCTGAAGTACTCCCGTATCAATATTATAAAACGACATTGAGCTGGCAAAATCACTTAAATTATTCTTACACTTTTCTATTATTGATGAATTTGTTATAATAAGATTGATATTGCACGATGCTACTGTAGCTTGAAGTTCCTTTTCTTTCTCATTTACATTTAAAGGGACTATCGTATTGTCGAGAAAAGTTATTAAAAAATAAGCTATAATATAGTCAGTGGAATTTGGAAGTAAAATGCCCCAATTTCCACACAACTCCGGTTTGCCATCCAGATTGCTTTTATGATTCATTACGCTTTTGAATAATTCTTCATAAGTTAAGATTTGATCTCCATAATATAATGCAATTTTATCTTTTGTTTGGACTTGAATATTTTTTATTAATATATCTTTAATCAACATATGTCATCCTTTATCAATCAGAATGTGAAACCAGCTTATGAATAATTTTACAGGATACTAGTTTCATGTTATACGCAAGTCGGATTGGTAGCTTAATTCAGAAACTGAAATGACACCTTTTTTAAAACAATACAAGCCTGTATTATAATATAAAAGCATCATGTCGTAGTCCCAAATGTGAAGTGAATTTTCCATTTGCTCTACAAGAAGGTTTATCTTTTTCGGATTATAAATTAGTAAATTGTTTCCAAACGCAAAAGGGGCTCTCGCATTGTCGATTTTACATAAATACTTGTTGTAACTGTATTGTTCCTGATTTTCGAAAATTTTACTTTCAGGATTTAAGCCGAAAATAACAGTCCAGTCATGTGGCAGGTATTCTTCTAAAATTTTAAGCTTATCTATTAATTCAGAATCAAAGCATGTATCATCTTCAAAGACAAGGAAAAAATGATCCCCATCATTTTGTTTTTGGAGGCTGTACTGTATTTTTTTTAATAGAAAAAAATGAGATAAAAAGCACCCTATAATACCTGGTATTACCAGTTCTTTTTTTGTATTAAAATATCTGTAATCGTCTAGTAGCCGTGTATCATAAAATTGTTTGTATTGTTCAAGATTTTTGGATGAGATAGCTTTCATTCTGGTTATTTTTTTATCAGGAAAGTATTGAGTTAATAGTGTTAAAATATGTTGTTTTCTATCTATTCTCTCTGGAAGATTGATGTAATAAATACATGATATTTTATCATAAAAACTGGATTGACCGGTTAAGGAATGGTTAAAATGATTATGCATTACATTTTCCTGTATTTTTTCGTTTAAATGAGCTAATTGCAAAAGTTAGCAATTAGCTGGTAACTGTAAATGAATGAATTCTAATTCAACAATAAGATAACTTACTCGCCATTTTATAATTTTTATAAGACCCTTAAATTTGTTCAAGTTTATTACAATTGGGCTGTATTGTAAAGAATAACCATTGTATTTCCAAATAAAAATTAATGATTTATTAGGTTTCCTAATATTTGGGGTGCCTTCTGTCTCAATTTTTTTGGCCAGGCCGGGCTTTGTGAGCTTATCAAAGTTTTACAAGCAAATTTATCATGCTTTTGGATTTTTTTCTATTTTCAAAAATAACCTGTAAATAAAGCTTCAATTCCATAAGTTAAAGTGTTTTTTTGAAAATGTATCTATTGTTTGTTTAAAACTGCCTTAAATTCGTTCAAATGTAAAAATGCTTCTGCAAGGTTTTGAAACAAAGCGCTTATAAAAAAGCGGAATGGGGGAACGCCCAAATAAGCCATTGGCTAAACAAATACAATTATTGCAGGTTGAATATACTCGCAGTTTCATATTATTCTACATTTGAAAAAAATGGACTTTGTTTATTTGTTCGTAGTTCTATGATAATAAGTTAATTGTTGAAAATGAATGTTTTTAGCATTGAAGAGTGATTAAGTTCTAAGATTGTTTTAGGTTTTTTTACTCTATTAGGATATTAAATATCAATTATTTACTGATACTAAAAATTCAGTATATAATAAACTTAATTTTAGGGAGCCGAATCGTGAATATTAGCATGTTGAAATCAAAAATACACAGAGCAACTGTCACAGAAACCAATTTAAAATATGAAGGTTCAATTACGATTGATGAAGATCTTATTGAGAAAGCGAATTTGTTAATTTATGAACACGTTCATGTTTTAAATTGTAATAATGGTTGCCGATTTGAAACATATATTATTAAAGGTGAACGAGGATCAAAGGTTGTTTGTTTAAATGGTGCGGCTGCGCGATTAGCTGAAGCGGGTGATAAAGTTATCATTATTTCTTATGCTTTAATGAGTGAGGACGAAGCCAGAAATTATTCCCCCATTGTTGTTAATGTTGATGATGATAATTGCATAAGTGAAATTAAAACAAAAAAATAATAAGTTTGAGGTTCTTGCAAAACTGATGCTTTGCAAGAAGTATAAAAATGGCGGATAAGTTATCTTATCGCCGAATAATCAGTTATTAATCCACAGCTGCCTGTTAATTGATAATGTCCGGGCTTTGGTAATTAGTTCGTTTATTTTTTTAAATATAAAAAAATTCGTATTTGTTTAGCTTAAACAGGAATCACTATTTTTAGCGTTAAGGATTGTAATAATAGCAAGTTATTTTTTCAAAAATGAC
>JAFGWI010000168.1 GCA_016937215.1 Spirochaetales bacterium
TGGAAGAAAAAGATTTCACCGGCAATGATATGGAACCTCTCTTTTTTTCTACATCACAAGTAGGCCAAAAGGGACCGGATATTGGAAGGGATGTTTCACCATTAGAGGATGCCTTTGACATTTCAACATTAAAAAAACTAGATGTTATTGTTACATGCCAAGGCGGGGATTACACTAAAAAAGTATATCCTGAACTACGACAGGCAGGGTGGCAAGGTTACTGGATAGACGCGGCATCTACCCTTCGAATGCAGGATGACGCGATTATAGTTCTGGATCCGGTAAATCGAAAACATATTGATAATGCCCTGCAAAAGGGAACCAAAAATTTTATAGGCGGAAACTGTACTGTCAGTTTGATGCTCATGGCCATTCACAGCCTTTTTGAAGCAGATTTGGTGGAATGGATATCTTCCATGACCTATCAGGCGGCCTCGGGTGCAGGCGCCAAAAATATGCGCGAGTTGGTACAGCAAATGGCCTTAATCGGTGAACAAACAGCGGATTTAATGCGGGACCCTGCTTCATCCATACTGGATATCGACAAAAAGGTATTGGAGACCATCAAATCACCCGGCTTTCCCGTGCAGAATTTCAGGGGCGTGCCATTGGCCGCCAGTTTGATTCCCTGGATAGACACCCCTCTTGAGAGCGGTCAGTCACGTGAGGAGTGGAAGGGGTGCGCCGAAACCAATAAAATTCTGGGTACAAAGGCAAGCATTCCTGTGGACGGCCTGTGTGTGCGAATCGGAGCCATGCGTTCTCATAGCCAGGGTCTGACGATTAAATTAAAAAAGAATGTGTCTGTCAGTGAAATTGAGCAAATGATCGCTCATTCCAATCAATGGGCCAAGGTTGTGCCCAATGAACGGGAGCTATCCGAAAGGGACCTGACACCAGCCGCGATTTCCGGTACGTTAACTGTCCCGGTGGGCCGGCTTCATAAAATGATCATGGGCCCTGAGTATCTGGCGGCTTTTACGGTTGGCGACCAGCTTTTATGGGGAGCAGCTGAACCAGTTCGTCGTATGCTCAACATTTTATTAGGGAAATTATAAGGCCGTCTTTTAAAAAAACCATTACTTAATTGATGTTATAAACAATCAGGAGAGCTTGCCTATGCGTGTTTCGAGCTATCTTTTACCTACATTAAAGGAAGTTCCTTCCGACGCTGTGGTAAGCTCTCATGTTTTGATGCTTCGCGCGGGCATGATACGTAAACTGGCTTCGGGTGTTTACAATTACCTTCCGTTAGCTTTAAGAACAATCCGCAAAATAGAAAAAATAATCCGTGAAGAGATGGAAGCGGCAGGGGCCCAGGAACTTCTTATGCCTTTCGTGCAGCCTGCTGAAATCTGGCAGGAATCGGGCCGCTGGGACTATTACGGGCTTGAACTGCTGCGCTTTCAGGATAGAAAAGGAGCTGGTTTTTGTCTGGGGCCAACTCATGAAGAAGTTATCACTCATATTGTTCGAAATGAAATATCATCTTATAAACAATTGCCTTTGAATCTTTTTCAAATACAAAGCAAATTCCGCGATGAAATTCGGCCCCGTTTTGGGTTGATGCGCGGGCGTGAGTTTATCATGAAAGACGGTTATTCCTTTGACATCTCGAAAGAAGCGGCCATTAAATCTTACGAAATCATGAACCAGGCTTATCACCGTGTTTTTACCCGCTGCGGCCTGTCCTTTCGGGCAGTAGAGGCTGAAACCGGAGCCATCGGCGGTTCCTTGTCTCATGAGTTTCAGGTGCTTGCCCAAAACGGGGAGGACAGCATTCTGAGCTGTTCGTGCTGCGATTACGCGGCCAATATTGAAAAAGCCCAGTGCCTGATGCCTGATGAGAAAAGCGCCAGTGTGGAGTTGGATCATTTTAAAGCATTGGAAGAGGTTTTGACGCCTGGAAAAAAGTCCATCGAAGATGTGGCTGAATTTTTAAGGATCGAAAAAAACAGGCTTATCAAAACATTGATTTTTACGGCTGACAGTCTGCCTGTGGCCGCCTTAATCCGGGGAGATCATGATCTGGCTGAAGCCAAATTCAAATCGCTCCTGGCTTGTAACGAACTTTTACCAGCCGATGAAAAGGTGATAGAGCAAGTCACCGGAGGCCCTGTGGGTTTTTCCGGGCCGCTTGGTATGAAAAGCGACATCCCCCTGTGGGTCGATTTTTCAGTGCGGCCAATGATGGATGCTGTTATCGGCGCCAATAAAAAGGATACCCATTTATGGCATGTTTATCCTTCGCGGGATTTTTCTGAAAAAATGGAATATGCTGACCTTCGTGCAGCCAGGAAAGATGAAAATTGCCCCCGGTGTCTTAAAGGCAGGTATGAGATGTTTCAGGGTATCGAGGTCGGCCAGATTTTTTATCTGGGAACAAAATATTCCGAACCCATGAATGCCTTTGTGCTCGATGAAAGTGGTAAAAAAAGGCCCATGGTCATGGGATGCTATGGAATCGGGGTAACGCGAACCATGGCAGCTGCCATAGAACAGAGCCACGATGATAAGGGGATTATCTGGCCCATGTCCATCGCGCCTTTTCAGGTGATTCTTTGCCCTGTTGGAAATGATGACCTTGTTAACCAGGCAGCTGAGGAATTGTATCAGGAACTGAAAGAGCGTAAAGTGGAAGTGCTTTTAGATGACCGGAATGAGAGGCCGGGTGTTAAATTTAATGATGCTGATTTGATTGGCATTCCCATTCGCCTTGTGATCGGCAAAAGAACATTGGCTGAAAACAGGGTGGAAGTGAAACTTCGATGGCAGAGTGAAAGTTTTTTTGTGGATCGTGAAAAAATAGGCGATGACCTGGTTGCTTTGATTCAGGCCAATCATGGCTGATAATCGCGGTGGAATCCTTAAAAGAGCCGCCGGAAAATGATATTATTCTCGTTTTATTCAGGGAATGGATACATTTCCTGGCTGGCAAGGATGATGTTTGGAATGGGTTTGTGAAGAGCTATCCCTGATACCAGGCCAGGGCAAATGAATAAAAAAAGCCCGTGAAAAACACGGGCTGCAAGTTGAAGATTAAATCTTTATTTGCTGTCATTTACGGCAAATAAAAGGGTTTTTTACAATTGAATTCTGATATTTAATCCCGCGCCAAATGAGCTGTCCATAACATTATACATGGCGCTTAAATCCAGTTTCAGAATCAGCAGGGTAAAGGACAAGCCGCCGAAAACGCGCATGGAGAATGGGGCTGAGATGCTGGCCATGTATTTGATGCCGTCAGCGTTGATATCCAGCACTTGGCCTGTGATGGCTTCGATAGCGGCAATTTCTTCATTGGTGATTTTATTTGCGCCTAGATAGATTTCGGATTCCATTCCGCCGCCGGCTTTGGCAATTAAACCATAGGTAGCACCGGCACCGAGATAGGCATTCAGAATCAGCAATGACCAGGATGCCTGGGCCTTGGCGTCAATTGTCAGGGTTTCCCAGCCAAAGGCGATGTCGGGATCTTTTAAAACCAGATCCTGTCCTCCAACTTCGGTTAAATTAACATCTCCGTTCAAAATTCCGGGAATGGAAATCCCGGCATTAAGGTAATTTAAACCGCCGCCAATGGAAATGGTTGGGATCAAGAGCATGCCTTTTAAGACAGCGAAACGCACATCAAAACCTGTGATTAAATAGTCGATATTAATATTACCATTTTGAACAGGAATGGAAAAACCCGGCGGAAGCATTCCGAATTTTACACCAATATCAAAGGGAAGAACAAAGCCTCCGATTCGCCCTTCTGCCATGGCTGCTGGTACTGGCAGGATTTCAAATTGGTCTGAACCGAGATTAAGGGTGTCCAAGGTTGATTTCAAGCCTGCCACTGGAATGGTGGTTAAGCCAACAGTAAGCCCCGCTCCAAAATGGGGGAAATTACCGATATAAGCGTCTGACCAGTTGAGTCCGATTAAGGAATTAAAGGGCAGGGCTGCCGCAAGGGTTTCTGAAAAATCCTCAAAGGCGTTTTTGAATTCAGTGTAACTATAGTTCTGCGCGGAAACATTCAGCGCCAATAGGGTTAATATACAAAGCAATAAAATTTTTTTCATAATACCTCCAATTTAGAAAAAAGTTCCTCAATATTCAAGTTTAGTACATTTCTGATGAAATATCTAAACAAAAATGGGCTATTCTGCAAATTTTTATTATCTATTCAGCGCTTTTATCATAGACTATTACAGGTGCTTAAAGCAATATTCTTTTAATTCGATGGCCGATAAATCGCGTTAGCCTTTTTATACCTGTTTTTCCATTCCGAGCTGCCCCCCGCTGTCATTCTGAGGAGGAACAACGGGCCTGGTCGTAAATGCTCCGCATTTACTGCTCGGTGACGTGAATTCTCATTGGCATTCACTATTTGGCGTGAATGCTCATTGGCATTCACTATTTTCATGCGTCCGGAAAGAATCTCGCCTGGCTTAAGGCTTTTGTTTATGAATAGAATTGGCTTATGCCAAATGAGATTCTTCGCTTCGCTCAGAATGACAACGATTAATCCGCTATAGAAAATATTTTAGCTGATAAAAAATGGGTGTAAAATCTACGACAGTTATATAAAACTTTTTGCCCCCATTTTTTATAGGATATATTTGCATCTTTTAAGCCTTTCATAAAAAAAGGTTATCCATGTCATTCTGAGGAGGTACGACGGGCCTGGTCATAAATGCTCCGCATTTATTGCTCGGTAGCGTGAATACTCATTGGGATTCACTATATCCATGCGTCCTGGCCTGGTCACAAATCTCCGATTTGTTGCTCGCCTCTGCAACCATAAAGAATCTAA
>JAFGWI010000169.1 GCA_016937215.1 Spirochaetales bacterium
AAAAAGTCAAAAATAACAAAAAAATAGTGTCTATTTTTTTCGGAAAATCAAAAAAACACACTATATATGGATTCAAAACAAAAAAAAACGACTTTTTGGACAGCCCCTGCCGATAAAAAGCGCGAAAAGGGGGAAAGGCTCAAACAGAAATTAATAAAAGAAATCATTTTTTTCAGTGGCCTTAAAGCTTTTATTCAGGTAATATGGAAACATGGAAAACAGAAAATCCAAATTATCAGCCATCATGTTCAGCGATATTGCGGGCTATTCCGAACTCATGAGCAAGGATGAAAACCTGGCCTTGAATCTTCTGGATCAGCACAACAGGCTGCTTTTTCCGCTTATCGAAGAATTCAATGGAAAGATTGCGCGGACCATGGGCGACGCCCTTCTGGTCGATTTCAATTCAGCCCTTTCAGCGGCTAATTGCGCCATGAATATTCAGAGGGCCCTGGCTAATCATAACAAAAGCCTGGCTTCAGGCCAGAGGATTTTTTTAAGGGCAGGGATTCACATCGGTGATGTCTGGTATAATGATTCTGATGTTTTCGGCGAAACAGTGAACATAGCCACCCGCCTTGAACCCTTTGCCCTTCCCGGCGGTATTGCCCTGTCAAAGGACATGTACCAATTACTCGCCAACAAAAGCCAGCTGGAATTCAGAAGCCTTGGTAAAAAAACTCTGAAGAATATCAACAAAGAGATGGAAGTCTATCATCTGGTGACTGGCTGCGAAATCGAGAGCAAGGGCCGCAATGAGTCTGAACAAAAATCGGAACACATGGCAGGACAGGGTAATTATCAATCCTCTTCAGCAAAAAAGGACGAATACACCCAATGGGAAGAAGACCCTGGCAAGATGTTGAAAAACAAGGTTTTTACGGCATTGAACGGTTTTATGGACAAGGCAGTACAGGAATGGGACAAGTCCTCCAAAAATCATAAACAGCATTATGTCAATAAAATGCGTAATGCCAACTGGTTTGACCAATGGAGCGACCGCGAAGAAAAGCGCATGCGTTTGCATGAAAAGATACAACTTGAAAAAATGCGATACAAAGAAGAACGCCGCGTGGCCCGGATGAAAAGCAACAATTCGTTGGGCATGGGGATTGTGGCCACCATTGGCTTTGGTGTCGCCTTATCAGTAACAGGTATGAATTTTCTGATTTTTCCATTGGCATTTATGGGTATTTTACCTCTGATTTCTGGCATACGCAGATCTTTTCAGAGAAAATGGCTATCGCGTCAGGAAGAAAACCAGGCTCGTGTAAGCAAAAAAGACAAAGCCAAGGATATTGAAAAATCCATTTTAAAAGTAGCCTCAAACAACAAGGGTCGTTTAACGGTTTTGGAGCTAGCTAATGAAACTGATTTATCCATAGAAGAAGCCAAAAGCGCTTTGGACCAAATGGCCGCTAAAGGTTATGTGGAACTGAAGGTTTCGGAGAACGGTTTGATTCTCTATGAATTCCCGGACTTTGCCCATAGCCATGATGATTCCGAAGATTTTCTGGCCAGGGAAATCGACAAGTTGGATAAAAACTCTTGAGCCTGTAACAGCCCTGATCATTGAAGCCTTTTTTTTGGTTCCTTGATTTTCACATCCACACCGCCAAACATGGCTATGCCTTCCACGATAATGGTTGGTGAGTTTTCGTCATAATCCATGGTTTTGGAGGAAAAGCCGCCGAACAGGCCGATGCCCTTTGTTTTAACATTAACACCCGGGGGCACGATAATATCGGTTCCGCCAAATAAGCACAGAACCCTGACCTTGGTAACACCGGGATTCAAAAGGGCTTCGCGAAAATCAATATCCGACCCGCCAAAAACATTCAGGCTAATCACCTGCTTTGGCGGCTTCCAGACCCCCTTGCGCTCGGAGCCGCCGAAAATGCTGATCAACACATCGCTGTTTCCCACTTCTCCGGTGTTTACGGGGAGTGATTTTTCATAGGCAACGGAGGGACTTGTCATTTTTTTTGATGGCATTGTTTCGGGTAAATCCCTTACCAGGGCGGTTAATTCAAGCTTGCTGTCGGTGTGTTCCGCGATTTCCATGCGTTCTTCAAATTCTTCCAGCTCAAGATTGTCTTCCGCGTAATTGGCTTTTAACAATTCAATCACATGGTTTCGCATGTATTTGCTGGGACGGTCCTGGTATTGGCTCAGGTCTTTCATTTGTAAAGGCCTCCTTGGCGCTTGAAAGCAAGGGCTCTTTTCGGCTCTCACTGGTTTTTATCATAACCTAAGTGATATTGATAAAACAAGTGTTCCCAAAAAAATCATCAAATTATATTCTCAACACCATGGAATTTTCAAGCTTTACATTCCTCGGAATTTGACTTAGGGTGATTCAATTTTCAATTTTAGCAAATGCGGGAGTGTATTTTATGGCAGAGGAGGTATTCAAATTCAAGCAGTTTTGTGTTACCCAAAAAGCATCGGCCATGAAAATAGGTTTTGATTCTGTTCTGATCGGCAGCTGGGCCAATGTTGATTTAGCAGAAAGCGCCATCGATGCAGGGACCGGCACTGGTGTGATAGCTCTTATGCTGGCCCAACGCAAACCCGGCCTTCATGTACTGGCTGTTGAAATTGATGAACACTCTGCCAGTGAAGCAGAGCTGAACGCGCGGAACAGTCCCTGGCCCGAGCGTGTAACGGTTGTAAAGGCTGATTTCCGAATGCTTTCTATAGAAAACCCGGTGGATCTGATAGTTTCAAACCCGCCCTTTTTTGAGGCATTTTCAGGAACCAAAAGCCCTTCACCGCGGCGGGCCGGGGCGAGGCAGAAGCTTTTTTTGGATTTTAATGAGCTTTTAAGCCAAAGCCAGTGTCTGTTAAAAAATGAAGGGCGATTATGCCTGATTTTACCAGCTAATGAAAAACAGGGGTTTTTAAAAACCGCAGCTAAAGCCGGCTTTTATCCCTGTCGCTGCGCTGCTGTGGCATCGCTTCCCGGACGACAAGCCCACCGTATTTTGCTGGAGCTTGGAAAAAGCCCCTGCCCTTGCAGCGAAGAAAAGCTTGTTATTGAAGAAAAACACCACTGTTACACAAGGGAGATGATTGCATTGACAAAAGACTTTTATCTAAATTTGTAAACATTCAATACCCTGTTTTAGCAAAAACAGCCTTGCCCCAGTGTAAGCCCACATATATTCAGCTATCATTCATAAAAAATATGGATATTTTTTATGGCCTTAGAGATAACCCCACTTTTTAATCAGAATCAATCCGTCGAGAGTGGCTATGGGGTTCCACCAGGGTAATTCAGGATAAGCATTGGGAATAAGCCCCTTTTCACCGATTGAATCAATAAATCGCCGGACCTCCTTTTCTTGTTCAGAAGCATCAAAAAAATCCCTGAAATAGGACCAGTAACGGCTGAGTAAAATAAAATGTTCCGCCTGGCTTTGATTGAATTTCCTGATATTTTCAGACAATTTGATTAGGTATTCCTCTTTGCGGGAAAACTCCGCGCAAAAAAGCGAAAAAAGAAAAACTGGATAATCATACAGTTGAGGCATATCAATAGATCGAAATTGATCGGCAAATCCCAGGGTTTTATCAAGCAAAGATGAAGGGATTTTGATATTCAGTTTTATCAAAAAAGCCAAAATGGAAAAAATACGGTGATCATCGCGATTCGCCCACCAGGGCTGATAGGGATAGGAATGCATATTAACCGGCGGATGAATAATATAGCCCTTGGAGCTAACTTTCTTGTCAAGCCAATTAAGGATTTTGTCAGCTGTTTTTTCAGGAATATAGCCTATCAGGTCAAAATAATAAAGGGCTGTTTCAAGGCAAATTCCAGTGCTTTCGGGAGTCAATAAATCCGGTTCAAGCCCATGGCCAAAACCTCCATCGGCATTTTGATAGCTCAACACGGTTTTAAGCAAAAGGTTATGATTTTCCCTTTCAAAAAAATGAATGTATAACTGCCTTTCAAGCAGCCGGCCATTAAAAGAAAAAACAGCCTTTTTAATTCTGGGCAAATAGTGTTGTATGCCGAGCATATTTTTACTTCTCCTGAAAAAACTTCAACATTTATCATAATCAAAATAAAATTAATTGTAAAGTTAGTATTTTTGTATTTTTTTACCAGTTTAAAGCCAAGCATTACACAGGGCAATCGCATTAAAAGAATAATGTTTCAACCGCTTGGCATTTTGAGAAGGAACAACGGGGCCTGGTCACAACGCTCCGCGTTGCTGCTCGGCCATGCGTCCTGGCCTGGTCACAACGCTCCGCGTTGCTGCTCGGTGACGTGAATCCTCATTGGGATTCACTATTTGGCGTGAATCCTCATTGGCATTCACTTTATCCATGCGTCCGGAAAAAATCTCGTCTGGTTTGGGGCTTTTGTTTGTGAATACAATTGGTCTATGCCAAATGAGATTCTTCGCTTTGCTCAGAATGACGGCGGGTGATAGCTCCGAGTGAAGGCGGGCGATAGCTCTGAGTGACGGCGGGCGCTAGCGCTGAGTGTCAAAACAACTATAAAAATTATAAGGCGATTGCCCTGAAGCATTACAAGCTTTCATCTCACAGGTTTTTGAAAAGAGACAAGCTAGCATTTATGAACTTATCAGCCATTTTTTACGGTTCCAGCAAAATCTCGGGTTTACAACAGCCTCCATAATCACAGGTTATAAAAGCTGTTTTAAAAAACATCCAATTTCAATGCCTCTCTATACAACCCTTGAGTTTATTAAGTGTGAATTCGCTTCCTGGCAATTCACTTGTATATTGTTCCGTGACATGACAGACCGATACAGTAAGAACAGGATATACCCTGCCATCTACCTGTAAGCAGGCATTTTCATTAGTATGTAATTGCCTGAGTAAATGCTCAACCAGTTCTTCCAAATTGCTTAATCCTTTAAATATCTTGTTTTTGAGGTCAATTATCTTTCTTGTTTCATTGTCACGCTTTTTCTCAATATTTTCAATAATCGAAATTAGCTTCTCGCTTTTATTTTTTATCATTAAAATCCGCTTATTAATAATAAAATTCACACCTAGCATAATCTGGGTTTCACTTCCACCGGTTGATCCTATTTGTCCGCATTTAACTCCATTTTGCGCGATTATTTCACAATTTTGCAACCTGCCTGTTGACCCGGTTATGACCTTATCCAAAGTATAAATCTGAGAATTGACAATACTTTTTTCCACCACAATTTCCTTGCGGCATTCGATTTTGCACTTCTCGATAAACTTTCCATGTATGGAACCACCCACTCGAAGCAGTGGATCCTTTCTCCCGATTATCCCTGACTGGCAAACAAGATCGTTTTGAATAAAGATATCAGAGACTTCAATGGTTTTTTTACACAGCATTGAACCCCCGCATATCACTTTAAATCCTTCTCGAACGCCTCCTTCAACCACAATATCCCCCAGAAATTTTATATTTCCTGTTGAATAATCTATATCACCTTTAATATGCAAACATTCGTTCACAAAAATTTCATTACTTTCCACATGAAAATTGCCATGGCAAGTCGATAAAATCGATTTATCGTTTATAGCCAGATTTTTGCCTATCTTCAAATTTTCCACTTTTTTTGTATGAAAAGGAATATCATTTCCTTCAACGTCCTTGCCGTTTTTACCCGCTTGTTCAGGAATAATCATGGCCACTTCTTCACCCTTCACAACCGATTTATATGGGCTTATCTCATGATAATCAATGACTTCATCGGTGTTTTTAGGTATATTATTTTTTTCCAATAAAGCGGGTTTGATTTTTATGTATTGAGGAATTTGTTCTATGGGTTTTTCACCTGCTGAAATAATCACATTCGATATTGTTTTGTTTGTTTTACTAACTTTTTCCAACGCAGTGTTAATATTTTCCCAAATTATCTTGCTTTTAATATTATTAAGCGCGATCAATTCGTAAATTTCGTTATCTGATAAAATTTTTTGGTCTGCACTAGGATAAAAATCAGCGGTGACCAGTAATTTATCTTCGGAAATTCTGATAAACATTTGTTCTGTATCATTGATTTTATCAGGATTTTTAGCAGTGTCATCGATGCTCTCCATGGCTTCCATTTTGAGCACATCATTTTCTGCTTCCTGAATAAAAAAATCGACCTCGCTGAGAAAGGATTCAACTTCTCTCACTTTATGGTCCATTTCACTCATGGAATGATGGCTTATATTTTGCATTTCCTGTTGAAGATTAAGTTTTTTTATTTTTGACTTAAGCAGGAGTTTATCGCGGTAGGTGAGTTCCCAGAATTCAATCCCGATCAAAAACCCCGAATCTATTTCTTTTGACCATCGTATTTTGCCAATCGGAGAAATATTATCATTTTTCTCCAGATGCATTTTAAATTTAACGATTTTATTTATTTCAAATGTTTGCGGGCATTCTATGCATATTCCGCCCAAGCTGATATCCTGTGTAAATGCGAGCAAATTTTCATCAAATTCAACACCGATTTCGCAGGAATACCTGCAAAATCTTCGTTTACTGATATCAAATTCCATTATAACAAAGTATATCAATTATTTTTTACCTTACAAGAACTATTTCATGAAAAACAGCATTTTCAGCCAGCAACAGAAGTTAAGCAGAAAGGAGAGGCTAATTAAAACATTCATATCCTTTGTCATAAATATTCATATAGTTCAAAAAATCGGTAATATAATTAAAATACAAGCGGATGGAAGTTCCGATCAAATAATTGTCCGCGGAATTGCTAACAATACCCAACAGAGAAAGCCCGCCCTTTAACGACCTTGTCCAGATACCCGAACCGCACAAATCCAGGGGGTTTGGATTTTCTATTATGTCATCATGGATGGAAGCGGAAAAGCGATGGTAATTTAAAATCAGGAATTTCCTGGAATCCAGTCTATACTGATGGTAAACCGACTCGTCAACCGCCTCTGTATGATATCTGAAAGCGCTGAAATGGATATCCACATCGGAAGCCCGGTTTCTTTTAATCGTTCCAGGATTTCCTTGAATAAAAATATCCTGTTCCCAATTAACCCCTTCATTATCGGGATAAGCTTTATAAGGAAAAACCAGAAAATTCATGGCCAGGAGGTCTGCCAGATCACTGGAAATTTTAATCATGCAAATTGAATAATCAATATCTAAAATATTCCTTTGATCCGGGTTATCCCAAAAAGATTCTCCTGTTATGGCCACCAGCTTATTATCAATTACCGTATAATAGGGTGAGTTCAGATTATCAAAAACATGGACTGTGCTTAGCAGAAATAAGCCGCAGGTTCCGGAATCCACAAGAATGGCGCTGCCGCACATTTTTATTCCAGATATACCCTCAGCTCGGGACTCATCAATGCGGATGATGGGTAAAGTAAACAATTTTTGCAAATCATTTTTTATTGGATCTGCCATGATGCTTATATACGGTCCTATTGAAACAAAAGTTAAAACAGCTGTATCATTATCAGCAATTTTTATATTAACATAAAAACAATTTTTTTTCCACTTTTTACTACATTGATCACATAAATACCACAGTTCTTCGGCAAAGCCCATTATTTGTTTCAGGATTTTAAACAAAAAACAGCAGCAGCACTCAAAGCAGAAAAAATCAAAGGCCTTTTTCGTAAAAAAAAAGCTCTATGGCTGTTTTTTCCGGCAAATGATTGATAGCGCGCCAAAAATGTATTATTGTTTAGTATTGTAGCTGTAAGCAATTTGAAATGGCGCGGCGGCATTTCCAAATACCTTTTTTACAGGCACTTTCAGAGCTTCAAACCAAGTTTGCCGGTATAAAGATAATCTGTGTTTGGAATCGCCCACGTTTTGAGGCTCTTTTAAAACTGAAGTTTTGAAAGAATTAGAAAATTTGTACTTGTTTAGATAAATTTCAATTCGCGATAAAGGCGTTAGGGATTGGAGCCATGGCTTGACATTTTTTCAAAAATGGCAAGC
>JAFGWI010000170.1 GCA_016937215.1 Spirochaetales bacterium
AGCTTACATGCTTTCTGGACGTTACCCGCCTCCGGCAGGTCGGGCTATCCGGCCTCTGGTCACAAATGCTTCGCATTTGTTGCTCGAGTCTGCAACCTAACTTCGCTGTCGCTCCGAAGGTTTTCTGCCGGAAATTATCCGGCAGAAAACGCTTTAGCTTGCGATTTTTGAAAAAATCGCAAGCCATGCCTTCTATCCCTAACGCGTTAGTAGCCGAATTGCGATTTAGCTAAACAAGTACGATTCTTTTAAACCAGCCATTCCAGGCACCATTATTTCTATTTGTTTAGCTCCTGTGCTTATTGAGCGTTGTCTGCCTCCTACAGGCTCCGGGCTATCTGGCAGAAAACCCTCAGGACCTGTAACTAGATTCTTGCAAACAAAGGCAACTGTTGATAAGATGCATTTCTATGGGAATCTCTAGAAAATTATTTTTAGCTCTCGCTCTTGTTTTGTACGCCGTACTTATCCTGTTTTTAATTAATTTACATTTCAACAGCGAAGCACAGGACAAAAAAAACATCGATTATATTCAGATTATCACCAAATCCAAACGCAAATGGATGGAACCGGACCAGTTGAATTCGGTCATCATTAATTTTTACAATATGCAAATCGAGATTTCCCATGACAAGGTTTTGGAACTTAAAAATAAAACAGGCCCACTTCTTAGCGTAACACCCCTCTCCATTAGCTGTGAGGGCAAGCTGTGCACAATAAAGCTCACCGATAATTGCGATTTAAGCATATTGGCCAATGCGGAAAACAAGGATAGCCTGGAAATTACTCTGAATAGTGCGTCCAATAATCAATTTACCGGCTTTAATCTATTCTATTCATTCCCCAGAGAAACAATCCAATACGCTCCAACCATACCGATCATTTTTTTACCACAAAAAAACCGGCATTTTTTCTTGTCTGCCAAAAACCGCTTTGAGACGAATACCAATCAAATGATTTTTTCAGAACAAAACAGTAAAATCACCATGAATAAAACTGAAGGCGACAAAATCGATCTCTTTACTCGCTATATAAACGAAAACTTAAGTTTTATCACGAATTTGGACTACCAACGCCTGGTATCCCGTTTTTTCCAGTCATCAATTAACAACGGAAATGAAGTCATCATCAATCAATCCGATAAAGCTCCATGGCTTTTGAATGATAAGGAAATTTTGGCACAATTATCTGAATCCATAAAACACAATTATCTGGCGCAGACTGTGAGTGATTATAAGCAAAAAATTAACCTGGCATCAGATTACAGGCCCGAAACTGTCAATTACCGCTTGGCTTCAAGCTATTTTGGTAATCTCGAAAATTACCAGGCCAGTAATGTCATAGAAGATAAAAAACTGGCCGATGAAATTGACCACCTTATTAAAACAAAAAACCCGGAATTGCTTTCATCAACTCATTTATTCAACCATCTTCTGAACCATGGCAACATTTCCATAATAGACGAAATTTTGAGCAATATTGTAATTCCCTATGATCCAGCAAACTATAATGCTGAAGCAACCATCAATTTGCTTTATCTTTATCATGATCTTACAAAGTTATTACCCGATAAAGCCAGATTCTTTCAGAATACCGATCAATGGCTCAGATCCATTATTCAGCGAAATTGCTACATTACAGGAAACAAATTGTTTTTAATCAATTCCGGAGACACATCGACCAACAATTTGCTGAACATTAGGGCCGGCAGCATGTTTATTTCAGAAGGAAAATCGCAGAATAATCCGGTATTTACGCAAATTGGCCAATCTTTAATCGCTTCAGTCATCAACCTAAAAACCATATTCGGCTACATTCCCGAAACTTACGATATTTTCGCGCCAGGTAAGAGCCCGAAAAAAAAGCTATCCTGGGGTGAAATATATTTTCACCTTAAACAAGATTCTATCTGGCCAAAAGAACAGTCAATGTATCCTGATTTTAATCCTGGGACCTATTTATTCTCATTATGTACCATAAAAAATATCACTATAACTGAAATCTTAACCATAACCTTGGAGAATCCCGTAAAAACAGCGCAATACATCCTTATTCAAGGCCTGACAAAATTGGAAAAACTGAAAATAAATAAGCTGATTATTCCAAAAATTGAATGGTATCAGGCTGCTTATGAGGGCTGGAATTATGACGAGAAAAACCAATCACTCTACATCAAAACACAATCTCCTGAAGACTTGTTGATTTTGGAATTATTTTATAAGGACAAAGCCATTATCGATGAATCCATCAGCCTTGAGCCCCTGGCCCCTCAGGAGGAAACACAAGAATAATGTATGAAATCTTTTTCTACAGCATAATATTTACTCTCAGTCTTGTTTTTTATCTTTTTATTCCGGGTATAGGCGCCATTCTTTCCATCAACAAATGGCGTACTTTTCGTAAACATTTACTTGACTACACAAAATTGCCCATCATCGATTATTCCCTTCTGAACGAATTAAAAAACAAGCCAAGCAAAGCCTTCCGCTTTTTTGGAAAACTGGAGGCTCTGGAAGGCAAAAAATCCATCTGGGTAAAAAACAAATTATTGACGCTCCAGGTTGAAATTGATAAAAGCCGCATCTATTTAATGCCTTCGCATAAATCAGACAATAATCAATCCGAAGAAATTCATCTTGATCAGGAAAACAGCCAAACTAAATGGCAAAAGATTTATTCAATGTCAGAAGGCACCCAGGTTTTTATTGCCGGAACTTGCAAAAACATAGGCGGCCAAGGAATTTTTTATGACACCCCGGAAAAACCATTAATCACGATTTTTTATAATGGAAATAATCATGAATTGCTTAAAAATGTTTTATATGGCGCCAGACAAAAAAATGAGTACTGGAACAATCTGACACCCTTTAGCTTGATTTTCGGTTTTCTGTCCCATCTCATTTTAGCTTATTTTCTGATTTCATCAACACCTTACCGTTTTTTTGCTCTATACTCATTAGGAATGGGGCTTCTTCCTGTTACCTTGATTCTTCCACCGGGAATTCTGCTTTTCTGGATATTCCAGTCTTTCTGGAATCGCTCACGGATATACAGAACAAAACGGGATTTGTGCAGGCACCCCTCAACTTATTTTGACCAAAACACCGATTGGAATAGCATGGAAAATCTTGAATGCCATTTGCCTGATGGTCATCATTATCTGGCGATCAGGCTTCATAATGAAAAAGCGGCTGATCATCTTTTTACCGGTTCACCAGAAATAATCGATTCCGAGAGTTCAAAAAATCCGGAATTTCTTTTAGGCCAGCCTGTGCAAATCGGACCCTACACAAAACTCAAGCTACCTGACGATCCTATGGTTCCCTTTGTATTATTCAAAGGAAATCCCGAGGAGAACATTAATTCCTATCATTCCAAATCCCAGTTATATGCTCTGTGGGGAATAATCAGTATTATTGCCGATGTTTTTCTGAATCTTGTTATTATTTTTTTCATTCTTCGTTTATTTTTTCAATAAGAACTCCTCAATTTTTGAACAAAATCATTAAAAAAATAGACACGGCCAATTTTTTTAAGTATCTTTATAAAAGAGTGAGAATCAGCTAAATTTACGTTCAAATTAATTGCTTTTTTTTCAACTTGTGTTACAATAAGCGCATTCGTGGTGATTATTTAATAGAATAGCTGTATTTGTTTAACAAACAGGTGCGGCTGTGTTAAAAACGTTAGGGATTGGAACCATGCTGTACCATTTTTTCAAAAATGGTACAGCAAAGCGCTATCCTCTGGATAATTTCCAGAGGATAGCCTTCGAAGCGACAGCGTAGTGGTGGAAAGCCCGGCCTGCTGGAATGGAATGAAAGCAGGCAACGCCCAAAATTCATTAGCTGAACATATACGAATAGCTTATATAAACCAAGGAAAGCCCTGATGACTTGGAATTTTTAAGCTGAAGGGGTCTTTGAAAAATTTCACACTCCCAAAAGAACAACCACAACAGAAATTGTTGCATAAGCATGAGTATTGCTACTGGCCTACTGGGTTCATAAAGGGTTTGAACAAATTATTGGGGGGGGTAAGAATTTCCTATTTTGAGCTTGCGCAACAAACTCTGTATACCCGAGAAGATTTTAATTTCAGGGAATACCTTAAAATAAAGAATATTTATACAAAAAGAAATGAATTATGTTTGTTAAAAAAATTAAATGAATGAGTGGAGAGAAACATTATGTTATCAGCTAATCCTGTCATACTTCTTGTTGAAGATAGTTACCCAGACCGAAAACTCATAAAGGAAATTTTAAAAGAACATAAACTCGAAACCCAGTTGTATGAAGTGGAAGATGGTTCCGATGCCCTTAAATTCCTTCACAATGAAGCACCCTTCGAGGACGCGCCAAAACCTCAGCTCATTATTCTCGACTTGAACCTGATTCGTGTTCACGGCTATGAGGTTTTGCCGATCATTAAAAACGATCCTGTTCTTAAAAGCATTCCTGTTATTGTTTTTACCAGCGCCGACGATGCGGAACTGGAATACCAACTTTATAAGGACCAGGCCTCCTGCTATATAGTAAAGCCGGGACAACTGGACGAATATATGCAAGTTGTTGAATCATTGGGTCATTTCTGGGGCAACCTTGCTCAATTACCCAAATCCTGATTTTTTAACCCGAGCGGCACAAGCCACGTTTTAATATCATCAGGCAAATAGCAAACCCTGATTTTTTGATTGCTTATTGGACACGTAAAAACATAGCGCACACAATACAATCCTGTTCCCCTGGAATGGCGGGCTCCATAGGATTTGTCTCCCCAGATTGGTTTATACTTTTTTGCCAAATGAATTCTGATTTGATGAGTTCGCCCGCTTTGAAGCTTAACCAGAAAATAATCGCTGTTTTCATCAGTATAATAATGTATTGCGATACTTCGAGCCTGTTTTAATTTATTTTTATGGGTGATCGGATCATCTATCAGAGTATATTTTCCTGCATTATCAACTTTTTCTGTTCGAGCCAAATACCATTTTTTGATTTTCCGGTTCTGAAAATCACTCTGAAGACAACTCCCCGCCTTTTGGGTAAAAGCAAAAAAAATCAACCCGCCTGTAATATAATCCAGACGGTTCACCGGGTAAACTTTTTTTCCAAAATATTTCTCAAGGCCCCAGGCCAGAGAGGCCACATCAGAATAGGGCGCGGGGTGAGAAAGACTGTTGGGGTGTTTATAAACAATGCAATAGTGATTATTAATGTAGATGATGTCCTTTATGTCAACTTGATAAGGTTTCACTTCTTCCAGAGGGCGGTAAATTTTGATCAGGATATTAGCCAATTTAGCCTGCGGATTTTTCAAACGAATTCTTCGCTCATGGTCCCAAACCGCGCCGATTTCTACCAGGGCTTCAGCTTCCTGAAGAGATATTTTCAAATGTTTTTCCAAAACAGCGCTCAATTCGCTGCCAGGAAGCTTATCAAGTTGAATATAGTAGGGTTTCATTTGATCTCCTGGATTAAGCAGAGATTTTCTTTTCACAAAGTCCGTAAAAAGCGATTTTTTTTATACCACTTTTAATTGGTTTTTGCCATAAAATTTAGTCAATTAAGGATAGCCCTATTTCCAGCACAAAGATATTAATTCCAGAATAATAAACAAGCCTGCTTTCAAAATCAAGCTTTCTTGGGTTCTCAGCTCCAGCTTGACAGCCTGTAAAAAAAAATCAATACTAAAATGTCACTTTGAGTCACTTGCATTGTTTATCTTTTAAGGAGAAAAATAGATGAATCGCAATAATCTGGTCATGATTATATCACCAATTATAATTATCCTTTTTTTTATTTTTATCATATTCACATGCCAGATAAAAACCCTTGAAAAAATTCATCTTGATGCCCCTTTTGAGCTCAAAGCACAGGTTAAAAGCAATTCTGTTGTATTAAACTGGAAATGGCATGGTTCATCAGTGGGAATTTCAGGCTTTATTTTGGAAAGAAAAACCGATGACGAGGGGTTCAGGGGAATAGGCTTAACCAGTGGTTTTAGTTTTGAAGACTGGCAACCGCCTCTTGAAAAAAACCATATTTACCGCGTTATTTTTTTTCAGGGTGACGATAAATCACTTCCCTCCAACGAGGTTGAAGTCAATCTTGTCAGCAAGGAAGTCAAAGTTATTCCCGATCCTGTTCAGACTCCTAGGCCAAAACCAATAAACAGCGCAACGCCGATTAAGGCAACCAACCCGCCTCCGCGTAAAACAGAGGCCCCAAACCTTGCATTAGGGGTCAATAACTACGTTGAAAAACCTATAGAAACAGAAAAGCCTGGCAAACCAACTGCTCATCCCTTTGAATCTCTTTATGAAACCGTAATTGACGCGCCGGAAAATGCCCGGTCTGGTTATATTTGGTTTACTCCAGTTGCAAGTATTGTAAATGAAGGCACAGAATTTTTTGTCGAAGTTCACGCCAATACAGGCAACCAATTATTGGCAGCTTATGGTTTTGAGGTTGTTTACAACCCCAGCATTTTGCAGGTAAATTCAAAAGTTGGAGAAAGCGGGGTTGAACCAGGCAAAAAAGGATTTGTGGCCGCTGTCAATAATTTACCTTCGGGAAAGCTACTGGTTTCAGGATTTGATACCCTTGGTAAAGGGCCTAATATCAATCTTCACCTGGCCAACATACATTTTACGGCAAAAAAAGAAGGCATGACCCGCTTGGAAATGATTGTGAACAATATGGTGGACCCTTTAACCAGACCTATTGGCAAGGGCTTGGGAATTTCGGGCACCATTGAAGTTATCACAGCTCCTCAGGAATACCCGATTTACACTGCGATGAATGATTCTATCAGTGATCAACCTTCTGATAATGATGACAATTCGGAAAATAGTTCTTACGACACCGCTGACACATACGATTACCAAAATGAAAATTACAATCAGGAAATTTATCAGCCTGATGATTATTATGAAAGCTATAACACACCTTCAAACGCCAATAACGACCCTGTGAATGTCTATGATTTTCCAGAGGAACCTGAGACTACTATTTATTTCAACACACCCGCGCCCGAGCCAGAGCGCACCGAAGCTCCCCGGGTCACAGCAGCTCCGATCAGAGTGACAGAAGCACCCAGAAAAAATTATCCACCCGGCGCAGGCTTGGCCTGGTTTGAACCAAGCACATCCACCCAGTTAGTGGGAAAATCCTTTGTAGTGGAAATTCATGTGAATTCCGGCGACAGCAAGGTGGCTGCCTACGGTTTCCGGGTAAAATTCAATCCTAATCTGTTAAAGATGGTCAATAAAGGGCAAAATGGCGTTGAACCGGGTAAGGATGGTTATGTGGCGGCTGTGTCATATACCAACGGGACACTAACAATTTCCGGTTTTGATGTGGCCGGCAAAGGGCCGGGAAAAGACCTGACAATGGTAAAAATTAATTTTATGGCCCAAAAAACCGGTTCAACTACCCTGGACTTGACAGTAATGAACCTGGTTGACTCAACAACCGAAGAAATCGGAAACCCCCAAGGTAAAAGCGGACGAGTTGAAATAAATTAAACCGGAGAAAAGAAATGAAAAAATCACCATGGATACTGAGCATACTGCTTTTGATGAGCCTTTTTTCCTGTGAAAAACCCAGGGAAGAAACACTGACTTTACCAAGCATTTCACTATTAGAAAAAAAATCAAGCTGGGGAGTGGTCATTACCAACTATTTACGTTTACGTAAAGAACCCGATAAAGACGCCGGGCTTATCCGCAGTATTCCAAAAGGCCAAATCGCTGAAATATTGTCCAATACCAGCAAGTTGGAGACAATAGAGGAACAAAGCTCTTACTGGTACAGAGTTAACTTTGACGGGCTCAAAGGCTGGGTCTTTGGATCTTATCTGGAAATATTCAATTCTCAGGAAAAGGCCGTATCCTTTTCAAATCAACTGAAATAATGAGCTGGAAATTTATTCTTGATCTATTACCCTGGATTTTACCTCCACTAGTGGGCGCGGTAATTGGTTTTGTGACCAATTACCTGGCCATTCGCATGATTTTCAGGCCATTGACCCAAAAAAAGATCTTCGGCATACCCATTCCTTTTACACCAGGAATCATTCCAAGGCAGCGCCATGTACTAGCCGAAAGCATTGGAAAAATGGTTTCCAACAGCCTTATCACTTCCGACGCGATTCAGAACCATCTGGATTTACCTCAAACCCGCGAAATGGTTCAGAGGCAGATCGCTGATCTTACCGGATATTTGATTCAATCTCCCTTAAATTTCCTTAATAAAGACATACTGGAAACTATTCAAAATTTTTTGCAGTCATTTCTGGAAAAAAGCCTTAAACACCTCTTTGATTCGCAGGATTTTATTGAAGGCAGCCGTGATTTACTGGACAAAATTATAACCAATATTTCAAAACGCCAGCTGCATGAAGTTTTACAAGCCCTGAAGGCCGACCAATTCATCGATAAAACCCTGCTGCCCTTTCTTGAAAGTGAGAAAATCAAAACACCCCTGGAGGCTCAAATCAAAATCTGGATCAGAAGCCAGATGGACCAAAACACCTCACTTCACTCGCTTATCCCGGTAACTTTAGTGGAGGACCTTTTTCGCTTGTTTCAATCAGTTCTGCCGCAGCTTCTGGAATCACTTTTCAATTGGCTCAGAAATCAGGAAACCAAGGAAAACCTGGGAATTCACGGCAAGGAATTACTCAAAGCTATCCTCAACAAATTAAATACCTTTCAGAAATTCTTCATCTCCGTAGGCCAATACGATAAAACATTGGAAACCCAGATGCCCTCAATTATCGAAGACACCATTACCCAGCTTGAAAAAGCAGCCACCGATAAAACAAACCAGTCCAAATTTTCCAAAGCCCTTCAAAAGGGAATAACCAGCTGGCTGGACAAGGGTATTTTTGATATTTTCTATACTCAGGGCATCGACATCGAGTCGCGGACCCAGGAAATCTTTGAAAAAATTTACAGTTTTATCAACAACCAGGAAACTCGCGGCTCTCTGCTCAAGGGAATTGAAGGGTTTCTGGAAAATAACAAAGACCTTGAGTTGGCAGAAATTCTTGAAGAACGCCTTGGCCTGGATAGAGAAAAACTGACAAGCTTCTTACACAATGCATTGATGGGCCTTGCGCAAAAAGATTCAACCCCTTCCCTGCTGGCCAAACAATTGGCCGATATTTTATCAAAAATCATGAATAGCCTAAAGGAACGTTCGATACAGGATGTTTTTGGTATTGAGGAATCTGTCAAGGAAAAACTGGACAGCCTGCTGTTCCAGCAATTTTATATTCTTATTAACAAGCGCCTACCCGATGTGGTGGCCTCGCTGGAAATAAAAGAGATGGTGGTTAATAAGGTGAACAGCTTGTCTTTACCCATGGTTGAAAAACTGCTCCTCGATGTGATGGAACGTCACCTGAAATGGATTAATGTATTCGGAGCCATACTCGGCGCTTTAATCGGATTTATTCAGGTGGTTCTTAATCGTTTTCTGAGCTAAGGCCCTCTATTGCTTTTAATCGCTCGCCCAAACTGGGATGTGAATAATAAACCGCGCTGAACAATGGATGGGGCGTTAAATTACTCAGATTATCCTTACTCAAGGCAATTAAAGCGCCTTTAAGGGCCTCTTTTGAACCAAAACCTTTTACCGCGAATTCATCGGCCTGATACTCGTGCCTTCGTGAAAAAGCAGAGAAGAGGGGTGTCAGAAAAAAGGTAAAAGGCCTTGAACAAAGCATCAGAATAATTACCAAGCTGTGATAAGCAGTATCGTGAAAGCCAAAGGCCTGAAACAATGGAGGATATTGCCAGATCTGGTTCAAAATAAAAAAGCCGACAAAGCTAATGATAACTGAAAAAATCAGGCTTGTCCGTGTGTGATGAAGCTTTTCATGGCCGATTTCATGAGCCAGAACCGCCAGAAGCTCATCTTCCGACAGGTTCTTAATCAGGGTATCGAAAAGCACAATACGCTTTGAACGGCCAATACCGGTAAAATAGGCGTTACTGTGGGAAGAGCGACGGCTCCCGTCCATGACAAAAATGCCCGATGTTTTAAAATCCAGTTTTTCGGCAAGAGCAAAAATCTTTTCTTTTAAGGGGGAATCTTCCATAGGGGTGAACTTGTTGAATAAAGGCGCGATAAACAGTGGAAATAAAAACATAAAAAGAAGCTGAAAAACAAAAAACGCGCCAAAGCCCAAAAGCCACCAAATCACGCCGGCTGTATCAAGAATAAAAAACAGCACAAATAACAGCGGAAAAAGGATTACAGCGTTCAGCAATAGACCCTTCAGCAAATCTACAAAGAACAGGGAGATCTTCATTTTGTTGAAGCCGTATTTTTCTTCGAGCACAAATTGATGATAAATTTCAAAGGGCAGGCTGAAAATATTCATGATAAGCGCGATCATGAAAATATAGGTAATGCTGAAAAAATGGCCGTTCAGAGGGAATTGCCCCAGCCAGATTTCCAGCTCGCCGAAGACTCCGCTTAATATCATAAACAAAATAAAGGCGGCTGAAAAAAAGGATTCCACCAAATTAAAGCGATATTTGGCCATGTTATAGGAAATTGTTTTTATATAGCTTTCAGAAGATAAAAACTTTTCAATAAAATCGGGCACCCTGTTTTTATTTTTATTCAGATGGCGCATATTGGTTGTGGTCAAAATGAACTGCCAGAAATAATCCAAGGTAAAAAGCACGATAAATAATATTAAAAATTGAAAACTTGTCATAAAAAATATCATATTTATAAAAGAGCTGATGGTCAATGCAGATTTTTTCAGAAAAAACGGTTTCCCGCCAGCGATAACAACCAACTGATTCAAAACTCCACAAGCCGAAAAGATTTCTTCTTTCCGGCTTTTTTTCGCCTGGAACAGCAGGGAAACACTTTGCAAAAAAAGTCTCAGCGTTAGGGATTGGAGCCATGAGGAGGTTTTTTTCAAAAAACCGACGAAAAGCTTTTGGCCGCGCTCCTTAGCGGCCCAAGCAGCATGGGCGATCAATAAATGTGAAACATTTATGACCAGCCAAAACTTCGGAGGCAAAGCCGGAGTGGCGCAAAGCCCGGCCTGCCATACCCCTGGGCGGCAGGCAACGCCCAAACAAAAAAATTTACCATTAAAAATACACCTTTAGCCGATAATTGAAGAAATAATTTTATTGTTTTGATTTTTTAAATTTCCGGGATTACAATGATGGTTGTAAAGGCAAAAAAAATTGCCCTATTGACCGGAACTTCAAAGGATTTTATCTTAAGCTCAAAGGCTAAGGTAAAGATTAAAACATCTTTATAGGTGTGGACAAGAAACAGAGGAGTCGTAAAAATGGACACAAAACTACTTCAAATCATCGAAAAAACATCTTCAAAAAAACAGGAGGATGAAATACTCAGCTTTCCGGAATATATTGAGCTGATCAAAACCAACCCCTGGATTTCAAGGAACACCTTTCAGCTCCTTCATGACATGATTGTTTCACAGGGAGTGGAATATCATATTGTTACAGGCAAACCCATTCGCCATATTTATAATTTCTTTGAAACACCGGCTTTGATCGGCGATTATGTTGTTTTCGGCCAGCAAAAGGCCAAGGAAAACATGGTTGAAAAAATCGACAATGCCAGCCGGGGCCTTGAAGCCTCCAAGCGTTTATGGATTCTGCTGGGCCCTCCCGGCGCGGCCAAATCCCGCTCCATGGATGCCATCAAGCGCGCCATGAACCTTTATTCCATGACCGAAGAAGGCAAAACCTACACCTTGTTGCTGCCGACTGTGGACGAACGCCTGAAAGAAAAGGCGCTTTTTGAAGAAAAGGGCATTTATTACCTCCAAAGCCCTATTTTCGAACGGCCCCTCCAGGTAATTCCCCATCAAACCCGGACCGCCTTTGAAGATGAATTAAATAAGCAGCTCGATTCGGCCAGTATGAAGCAATTCTTGAAAAAACACCCTCAGTATGATAACGAGTACCGTGTCAAAATTGACGGAATTATCTCGCCTTTTTCAAATTATGTGCTTCAGGATTTCATGAAAACCAAAAACATCGCTTTTAGCGAACTTTTGCCCTATCTGAAGGTCAAACGCATGATCTACGATGCCCGCACCAAAACCGGCATCGGGTCCTATACCCCCCGCGACGAGAAAAGCCAGGAAGCCGGTTCTTTGGTGGGAAACATCGATTACAGCCTGCTGCCCCGATTTGGCAGCGAATCGCACCCCCTGGTTCACGACTACAAGGGCGAACTTTGTTCAGGCGCCAACGGCTTTGTAGAAATCCACGAAATCCTCAAACTTTCGGACAAATTTCTTTACGAAATGCTCTTTGCCACTCAGGACCGTTTTTTCAAGCCCGAAGGCCAGCCGCCAGTACCTTTTAACGGCGTGATCATTGGCCACACCAATTTCCATGAATACAACATGTTCATGGCAAACAGGGCCTTTGAGGCCCTACAGTCACGAACCACCTTTATTGAAATGCCCTTGAGCGTCAATTTCAAGGACGAGGAGAAAATCTACTCCTTCACCTATTCCAACAAGGAACGAAACTGGGACAAAAAAAAGAAGCACACCGCCCATGTAGCGCCCCATAGTCTCCAGTTTCTGTCTCTGGCTGCGGTGATGACACGGCTCTATGAATCCAAACAAAACCCCAATCTCTCGTTGCTGCAAAAAGCCCTGATTTATGCCGGCCGGGCCGACAGCGGTGTGGACAATAACATGGTCAGGACCATTATTGAGGAATTTGAATACATGAAACCATCGGAAGGCACCTTCGGCCTTGACCCGCGTTTTATCCAGAACGTATTTGAAAATACCGAACACTTCCAGATAAACGAATACGCCGCCAATATTCAGCGTATAACTGAAGAAAAGGGCGACCCAGCTATGTTAACCTCCATTGCCCTTCAAAACCCCTGTGTGACCCCTCTGGACCTCTATGTGAACATCGAAAACGCCATGAAGGACCAGTTTGCCACGGACAAAACCAAGCTCAACCATTATGTTGAAAAAATCCTGCCCCAGGCCAAAAAATGGATTTTCGGCCAAATTGCCAGCGACGTATATTCCGCCATTCTCCGGGACGATACAGTGATCGAAACCACCTGGAAAAAATACACCGACCACGTGCGGGCCTATGCCCATAACACCACTGTCAAACACGACGTGACCCAGGCCGACGTTCAACCCGACGAAAAATTCATGCAGACCATTGAGCAGTATCTTGGCATTCCCGACAAGGACACCTTTCGCAAGGAGCTCTCTGACGCCATCGCCAGTGTGAGCTACGCCGTGCTTCTCAGCGATGAACCCTCCTATCAGAATGCCATTAAACGCTATGTTTTTGAAAACGAATTCAAATCCCGGGAAAACATGAAACTCCTGGGCTGGATCAAGAGCGGCTCAAGCGCCTCCAATGTGAACTCCAAGGAACAGGAACAGTTAAACGAAACCGTGAAATACCTGATGAACAACCAGGGTTACTGTGGCAAATGCGCCTTTCAAGCCCTGACCATCACAGCCAATTCATCGAGTATCATGGTATGATGTGATTTTTTTGGGCGTTGCCTGCCGCCCAGGGGCATGGCAGGCCGGGCTTTCCAGCACTCCGCCTGACGGCTCCGACCAAAAAGGCGGCTTGGAAGCGCCGCCTTTTTGTTGGCTGCGCTTTTTTGCAAAAAAGCTTGCCTGCTTACAATCCCTAACGCACCATTTTACATTTGAACCTTTTCTTTACGAATAGAATTTCATTGCTATTTTGAAAAAGGATTCTCATCGTTCAAATGTAAAATGGCCTCTGTTCCGCCAGGAATAAAAACAGCCCGGGGCAACGGCCTTGATAAAGCCATTGTCCCGGGCGGCTATTTTCAAAATCAATCAAACAAACTGGTCACTCCCGGGCGGCTTTTAAAGCCGCCCAAAAGCAACCAATATTATTTGGGGTCTTATTCCTTTATTTCTATGAAAGTCGCGTCCTGACGTTCCTGATCTGTGTTAATTTGATTAATCTGGATGTAACCATAAATATGTCTGATAAAGTGATCAGGATAATTATATGAGCTGAATGAATAGCCATTCCCTCCTGCCAAACCAGGAACTTTAGTCCAAGTAGCATCTTCTCGGAAACTCTGACTTCCATCATAGGGATGCTGATAAACCTTGTAATTTGAGTGACGCAGGTACATTCCCGGAAAATTGACAGACTCAATCGAAACCTTGGATGGATCAGCCAAGCCCGGAACCAGTCTGAACTGAGCATTAGCCTTAAGGTTCGCGTCATTTGACAATACAGCTTGGCCTCCCCAACGATGCTGAATATTCAAGAAGGAATAATTATAAGACGCGAAGTGAACCATGGGTAAATCAGCTGAAGCCTCAACACTTTCTTCAGTTTCATAATCTATTCCTACAGAATAATTGCCACCATTCCAGACAAGCTTATACAAATTGGAGTTATAGCTTTTCATCGAAGTGTTCCAGTCCCACAACATGGAGCCATTGGTACCGACCAGTGACTGGTTATTTGCATCTTCAACTGTTACAGCAAATTGTATTCCTGTATTGCGTAAATACAGCTGACTAACCGGCTTTGGAAACATAACCCAGGCATAACCGTTTGAAAGGTCTATTGGTCGGTAATAACCCATATCTGAACTGGAAAAACAGATCGGATTACTGGCTGATGATCCCATACCAAAGAAAGGAGTAGGTTCTGGTGTTGGTTCAGCTGTTACAACCGTGGTTATTCCATCAATTCGATCCTTAATATATTTTCCGGTTTCAGTTAAATCATCCTCAGTCCAGGGGCCGGCCATGGAAACCCCGGGTTTTAACAGAGCAGAGGCATCATCGCGATTAGAGAGGGCCCAATTGACCCAACTAATCTTGTTGGGATTCAAATAACTGTTTATCCAGCTGTCTGACTGGCTGAAGTTATTATAAGCCACTGAGTAATCACAGGTACCAAATTCTGAAACAAAAACCGGCAATTTGGCATTCAAGGCTGAAGTCAACTGTGATTTCAGATAATCGTGAGAAGCCGCGTAAAAATGGAAGGCATATAACACATTTTCAGAATTCCCGCTCGAAATGCGGTTACTTATAGGTTGTGCTATTTGCTGGTCCCAATCAGGTGTAGGAACAATAATGAGGTTTTTATATCCATCTCTGTCATTGTTACGAATAACAGGAATCAAATCCTCGGAATAGGCCTTTAGCTGGGCCCAGGAAGCCTCTCCCGCTCCTGTTTCATTGGCAATTTCAAAAAGCACATGAGGATAGGAAGAATAAATCCTTGACATTTCATCAAAAAATTTAATGGCTTCGGGCTTAATGGCCTGTCCCAAATATTCATCATTAAAATCCATGTTTTTGTGTACATGCCAGTCGATTATCACATAAAGCCCTTGTTCGATGGCATCGTTCACCAGCTGGGAAATGTAATATTTCCTGCTATTTTTATCTGCCATATAGCCGTTCCAGTAATCGCCGGGCATACCGCCGTCAACATACATAGCCAGACGAACAACATCGATACCAAAGGTTAATTTCATGTTCGCAATAGTTTTGCCTGGAACCACACGGTACCACTGTGGACCATGGGTCGCGATTCCCCTTAATTGAACAGGATTCCCATTCGCATCACAAATTTGGCCATTTACAACCTTGAGATGACCATATCGAGGTGCCGGAGGATTCACCGGAGCTGTTTCCATGGAGGTCGCCGTGGACAATGGAACCGGACCAGGCATATTTGATTCAAAGGCCGGATCATTGCTTACAGCAAGCATATCAATTTTATTTTGTTCGTTTGTGTAAGCTAAGGTAAAGGTATGGGTGCTTCCTGCGCTGAAATAGGATTCATTAGCCTTGTTCCACATCCAGGTATGGCTTACAAAGTTGCCGCCATCCTGTGGATCCCACTTAAAGAAGCTTCCAGAATCGATGGATATCCATAATTCATCACTGCCATTATAGGGGGAATTAGTTCTAACATAGATGCTGTAATAATCACTTTGTGATGGGGTAAAGGTAAACACAATATGACCATCGGAAGGCGCGCTATAAGGAGCGTTGGCATAACCCATGATTCCCATAAAGATTTCCTGAGAAGCTGAAGTATCTGGTGTTAAATCGTTGTAAGAATCACTCTTACTTGCCCAAGGCCAATAACAGGCAGCATCTTCCGCTTCAATAAGAATGGTTTCCGCACCATCAACAGGATAGGGTGTGGAAATTTGGGCTTCAGGACTTGGCGTCGCGACTTCCGGAACAGCCGTAACCACAGGCGCGGCTGTTACTACTTCGACATAAGGAGTCTCGCTAGGTGCTTCTGTTACAATTGGAGTCGTGACAACAGCAGGAACATTACCCCAAACCTTCACATTGTTATAAAAAACAGCAATATTGTAATTATTAATAAAATTGCCATTTGAGCTATACATAAATGAAAAATCATTACTCTGATCATAGAGCGACCAATCAGCTTTATGCACCGCGAAATCCACATTAATTTCCCACCACTGGTACAACATACCAGAATTGCTCTTATAGCCGATTTCATAATAACTGTCGGTCATGTAATAATTTACATTATACGCGCCAACCTGGGTATAATAAACATTCATATACTCATCGGTTGTTCCCTCTTTGGTTCGGTAATAACGGATTTTTAATAATCCCAGATCAACAGTAGATTGACCTAAATTCTGAATTTTTATAATTGGATGTATTTCAGCAACACTTGGATTGGAATTTTGTAAATAAAATTTAAGGTCAAGATTTTGACCAAACACCTGAAAACTAATCAGAATAAAAAGAATACAAATAGCTTTTACTTTGCACATACGCTCATCCTCTGAGTGCAGGATAAATATAAATCAACGATTCATATTTACTTTTTTATTTCTTATTTTGTTATTTATAATGCAAAAACAGTGCCAAAAGGCATATTTTTATCAAAAAACAGAAACACCGGCAAAATCAAAAGCTATTTATTTATAACAGCGATAAATAGTATAATTTTAAATCATAAGCAATCTCCACAACTGAATATCCCTAAATCAAATACCAATCCTTTGTTTCACAAACATCGTCAATTAAAATTGACATTGCAATGTAGGTTTCACTTTTACTATTAAAAACAGACAGGGTTTCAAGCAGCAATGGAAAACAAAAGCAGACAGATTTCTTTTTTTCACAGAATATTTTAAGACAAATACCGGAACAAGCAAACAAAACAAAGCCCTATAAACCCAAGGCCCCGGAAGCGATTAGCCAGCCCCCTCGGGCAAGGGCCAATAGTCCTAAATAAGCATAACAACTGAGGTGATATACTTTTTACCTAATAATAGAAAAAATCAGACCGCGCCTAAGGAATACGGCGGATATAATAACCCTTTGCCTGCCAAACCAGTCCATCTTCTTTTTGAATCGGCTTTATCAAGCTGGCAATAATCATGGCCTTGGAATTAAGAGGAACATATTCTTCAGAAGCCTTTGTCGGCTCCCGGCGGTTGAATATCTTGAAACATTCCACACCATCAAACAGAACATCCAGTTGATATGTTTTTACTTTATCAAAATCCAGCCATTCACCGTCCTGCAAATTAAGGGAAATCTCGAATTTTTTGATATTCTTTGGAAAAACAGCCTCAAAAATCAAACGGTTTATAAAACCCATTTCATCGCCATCTGTGGTTTTAGCAATCAACTGAAGAAGTTCCTCTGATAAGGGAACTTGCTTTTCCAAACCCGGCTGATAAAAAATCTCACGCCGCATAATGCGGGAAAAATCCCTGAGAAGATCACGCAGCAAAGCCGTGATAGTCTGATTATTAACATCACTTTGTTCCATACTGGTTTTTAAACGCGATGAAAATTGTTCAGCCACCTTTTTTGTAAAAGCACTAGAAGGATTTTTAAAGGATTTCACAAAACCAATCGGATCGATCAAATCATCCTCGGTAATCAAATAGGCACTGTTTTTTTGGGGAAACAAGGAAGCAACAGAACCAATAACAATAACAAACTTATCGCTTCTATAATTGGCCGCTGAATTGTTCTCAAGGGATTCAGAAAGTTCCCGAAGCCCGGAATTCAAATAAAAAATCCGATTCAAATCATCTTCAGAAACAGCAAAAAGCGACCCCATTATTAACAACAATAAAAAACAAGCTAAAATCCATCTACTTTTTATCATTAATCTCATACCCTAAAAATAATAACTTCTCCGACTATCCAGGTCAAGGAAATATAAAAAATTCTAAGCAATAATCCATCGGTAATTTCAAATTTGTGTGTTTAATCCTCATATTATCATCTTTAGGGGGTTACCCTGGCCCCAGGAGGGCCTCGGGCCGGGCTATAAGGCTACTCCGGCTTCCGCCTTCGAAGGTTTTTTTCAGGAAATTATCCTGAAAAAAACGCTTTGCCATGCCATTTTTGAAAAAATGACAAGGCATAGCCCCTATCCCTAACCCAAAATCAATAACACGGAAAATCATTAGCTAAAAAAAGCCGCACTAATCCTTGTAACGCGATTTGCACAAACCCTCAATTTTCTGAAACAATGCGCTAAAACGCCTGGTTTCGCGAATAGAAAGGCCGGCACGGGCGCAAATATCGGTTAAAAAAACCTTCATGTCCCTTTTACCGCCAATTTTAAAAAAACCCAATGACTGTAAATTATCAAGTATACTCTCTATAGCCGGCTGTAAATCTTCCAAGGCCGTGGCTTTTACCGGTGTAAGGCAATTTTGTGTGTAAACTCGACTAAAGGCATACAATACAATCTGTAAGGCATGAGAAAGATTAATGGACGGAAAGTCGTCGGAAGTCGGAATTTGAACAGCATAATGACAATAATCCAGCTCTTCCTGGGAAAGCCCGGTTTCTTCATTCCCAAAAACAATGGTAAGAGGCCAAAGATTCCCCTGAAGCACCCGTTGTGCCGCTTCTTCAGGGAAAAGACTAAATGCCTTTCGGCGCTTTCCGATTCGTCTGGTTGTACCCAAAACCAAAGCAGAATCAGCCAGGGCGCTCTCCATCGTATCAAAAAATTGCGCCTTTTCATAAATATCAAAGGCTGATAACGCGAAAGTCCTAACTTCGCTTAAGTCAATTCCACATTTCTTTATAATAGATAATTGGCTGAATCCCATATTCTTCATAGCCCGACAACAAGCGCCAATATTCTGTGACCCTTGAGGCCGCGCGAGCAAGACCCGTGTTAAATGAAATTGTTTAATTTTTGACATGTTCATTAAAAAATCCTATTTTTGACCAGGAAAATGCTTTTTCAGTCAATTTTTTTTTATTTTTATTTGACAAAGGAGCCGTTGATTTATAATATATAAATCGAGTAATTACAAATTTATTATAGCGTGATAAATAAATTTGAATTAAAAGGATTCTTATGAATAACGAGATTGTTCCTGGTTTTGACGACGATAAAGACGACAGCCTGAAAATAAGGCTGCAAAATTTTCAAAATATCTCTGGTTGTCTGGCCCTGTATTTAACAGGCTATATTGATACCTATAATTCCAATAATTTTCAAAAAAGGGTATCAAAGGCCATTGACGCCGGTTTTATTAAACTGATTTTCCATTGCGGAGGTTTGAACTACGTCTCCAGTACGGGAATCGGTTCATTTACAGCCTTTCTCAAAGCCGTAAAACCGCGAGGTGGAGATATTGTTCTTCTGGAGATTCAACCAAAGGTTTATGAAGTATTTCAACTTCTGGGTTTTTCTCAATTTTTTAACATCAAAGATTCCTTGGACGAAGCTGTGAGCTTTTTTAACAAAGCTGAAGACTCGGTAAAGGGAGAAATCTTCCCCAAAATCTTTAAATGCCCCATCTGTTCAAAAAAACTCAAAGCCACAAAGGCTGGCAGGTTTCGCTGTTCTGAGTGCAAAAGCATACTCGTAATCGATAACAATGGCCAGGTATCATTAGGATAATACTATCTTCTCTCACTGAATTATGAGGAGTTAGTATGTCCTTAAATTAAATAAAGGGAGAACACTATGGGTTTAAAAGAGAAAATTGAAGGTTACTTGATTGACCTTTCAATTCCTTTCGAAGAAAAAAGCGAAAATTTTTGGATGATCTCCAGCCAGGAAAGGTCACTGGAAAATGTTGCTCTAACCATTGAAGATACTGTAGCGACAATTACTGTGAATGTAATGCCCGTTCCCAGTTCAAATAAAGAAGAATTATTCGAGAAATTACTCAATTTAAACGCTAACGAAATGATTCATGGGGCTTACGGCATAGAAGGAAGCAATATTGTGCTGATCGATACCCTGGAAGGTGAAACCATGGACATCGAAGAATTACAAGCAACACTGGATTCAATAAGCCTCGCGCTGGCGCAGCATTATAAAATCCTTTCGAAGTATCGGCAGAATTAAGGAGGTCGAATTATGGGTATTTTTAAAAGACTAGCAGATGTCGTTAAATCAAATATCAACGATCTTATCAGCAAGGCTGAAGATCCGGAAAAAATGCTGAACCAGATGCTCATCGACATGAACGAACATCTTATTGAGTCAAAAAAAGGCGTTGCCTCGGCAATAGCCGATGAAAAGCGCCTGGAACGCCAGATGCTTGAAAACAAAGCCAAGGCTGAAGAGTGGGAAAAAAAGGCCATGATCGCCTTAAAAGCCGGTAAAGAGGATTTAGCCAAACAAGCACTTCTTCGAAAACAGGAATATGCCAATTATCACGCTGATTTAAAACCCCAATGGGAAGCCCAGCACGCGGCTGTTAGTAAACTGAAAGATTCATTAAAACAGCTTCAAAGTAAAATCGATGAAGCCAAACGCAAGAAAAACATTCTTGTTGCCCGCGCGAAACGTGCTGAAACCACCAAAAAGATTCAGCAAACCATGGGAAACATGAATAACAATAATGCCTTTTCCGTGTTTGACCGCATGTCAGACAAAGTTGACAAAATCGAAGCCGAAGCTGATGCCCTGGCAGAACTTTCAGACCTCAGTCAGGATTCTGACCTGGACGCCCAGTTCAAGCAACTGGAATCATCAGGCGGCTCTGCCGACCTTCTGCTGGAAGAATTAAAGCAGAAAATGGAGTCTGAAGGCCAATAATTGAGTTTAGCTCAAAATATCGGGTTTATTTTTACAAACCAAACCCAAGGTGAACGGGTCAAATATCATTTCAGCAAACGAAATGATATAAACATGGTTTTATCCGAAAAACCGGATCTAAACCAGGATTTGGATGCCATCATCATTCCTAATACCATGATGAATGAGTTTATGGCCAAAAGCGAATTAACAATAAAGTGGCTTCCTGTAATCATTTACGGGAAGCCTTTTTTTATACGCCAGGCCTTTTTACTGGGTTGCGCCGATTACCTCAAAGACCCCTGGGAAATGGACGAACTGGAAGCGCGGCTGGACAGAGTGTTGAAAAAGCAACAGCAATCCTTTGAGCGGCCCTGGGGGCACCTGAATTTCCATAAACAACTGCTTATTCTTGAAACCGATGACAATACACACCAAATCGAACTGTCCTATCAGGAATATCTGATACTTAAAACCCTGCTGTACTATAAAGATGAAACCGTTCCCAGAGAAGTTTTGTTTTATCGCATAGGCCGACCGGAAAATTACGGCTCCAGCCGGGTGATTGACGTGCATATTTCTGCTATACGCAGGAAAATTGAACCTTTGATAAACCCTACAGAACCGATAATCCGTTCTGTCAGAGGCATCGGCTACCTTTTGGAATAGAAATAATCTTCATTCACTATTTGCAAATATAAATATTCTATGCTGCCATATCTTGTATAGCTAATAAATACTTTCCGCGGCATAAGGTAAAGTTTTCAAAAAATTTATTGACAACTTTGCCTTTCCTGGTTTTTTCCACAATTTCACTAGCTTCGAATTGGCGTATACAGCCAGTTTTTTTTTGAAGATAAGCTAATTTTCTAATATTAAACAGCAAGAAGCCCAATGAATTAACCATATCAGATAAACAAAAGCACACCTTTCTATAACAAAAAATACCCCAGCAGCTTGAAAACCCTACTGAATAGTAGTATTATAATTCATGACAAGGGAATTTATCTACATGCCATCCTTTGAAAGAGCATGGAATGAAGCGAAATTATCTGATGAAAATCTTAAAGATTTGGAAATATATTTATGTGAAGACCCAAATGCTGGAGACATGATACAAGGAACAGGAGGATTAAGAAAGCTGAGATGGGCTATACCAGGGAAAGGTAAAAGCAGTGGAATTAGAACGTTATATATTGATTTTGCCAGTTTTGGACAAATTTTTATGGTTGTCTGTTTTCGCAAATCGAATAAAGACAACCTCAATAATGCTGAAAAAAAATCTATTAAAACCATCATAAAAAAAATTAAAGATAATTTACAACAAGGAGGCTAAAATGAAAAAAGGGGAGAATACATACTTTAATTCAATCATGACAGGACTAAATGAAGCTCTGGAATTTTCAAAAGGAAATTTGCCAAATATTACAAGGCGAAAAGTCACCATTTTATCCATTCCAAAATACAATGCGGTAAAAATTAAAAAAATTCGCAAATCAATGAAATTGACTCAAAGCATTTTCGCTGAAGTATTAGGTGTATCCGTAAAAACAGTTGAAGCATGGGAATCCGGAAGGAACAAACCACAAGGGCCAGCTTCCAGAGTTTTACAGTTACTGGAAATGGATCACTCGATCCTCGAAGATCATAAAATTCTTTGTATATAATACCCAAACCAAAATCATTCAACCCAGGTTTACTCAAAACAAGAGCCTGTGTTATCATAAAACCATGAAAACAATAATTGAGGCAATCAAGGCTCAAAACAAAAATTTCATTCATATTGTATTCGTGTGTACAGCCAATTGCTGCCGCTCGCCTTTGGCTGAAATCCTTTTTGAAAAGATGCTTGTTGAAAAACTTGGTTCCATGGACGCGCTTGGTAAAAAAAAGCTGTTTATTGATTCTGCCGCCACCAACATTTCTGGCTTGAAAATCAGTGAAAACTCCATGAAGGTTTTAATACAGGAGGAAGCAGTCTCCCCGGAAAGGTGTATGGCTCACCAGGGAAAGCGTCTCGATGAAATCGATGATGCTGATCTTGTTTTGGTCATGGCTGAGGAGCATTTAAAGAGAATACAAGCCAATTTTCCCCAATTCGCGTCAATAAGTTACCGCCTTGATGATTTTGTTAAAGCTGATTCAGGTATTACAGGCGATGACATTTCCGACCCTATTGGCGGCAGCTATGAAGCATACCAAATCATGAAAAATATTGTAAAAAACGATCTGCAATTATTACAAAAGGAGATGGAAGATGTTGGGATTATTTAAAAAAAAGGTAAAACCCACACTTGTCATGGGCACCCTATCAGCACCTCAGGAAAAGGCCCATTTTATCGCCCAGGGCCTGGTTGAAAAGCGCTTGTGCGCCTGCGCCCAGGTAAACGGACCAATTTCAAGCATTTACTGGTGGAAAGACCAGATTGAAAAGGACAGCGAAGCCCTGATTTTTATCAAAACTCTGGCTTCCAAAGAAAAGGAAATCAACCAATTCCTTTTGGAACACCACCCCTATGCTGTGCCGGAATTCATTTTGTTTCCCATTATTGGCGGAAATGACAAATACCTGGAATGGATGCTCAAGGAAGTACGCTGATGAATTCTCCCGCGGACCAGCTGAAACACAGCTATGATTCAATTGCATCAGATTACGCTCTGGTTTACTCCGAATCCCTGCAATACAAAGCCTTTGACCAGAAAATCCTGGACCATTTCGCCGCCCTGGCCCCTGAGGGAAACCTCTGCGACCTGGGTTGTGGGCCTGGCACTGTGACCTCTCACCTGGCCGGGAAGTCCCGTAAAATAATCGGCGCTGATTTTTCACGAATGATGGTCGAAACCGCCAGGAGCCAGAATCCGGAGATTGATTTTTTCTGCGAAAACGCTCTGGGAACCAATTTCAAGGATGAAAGTTTTACAGGTCTCACAGCCCTGGGCTTGATACAGCATTATGATTTTAACAGCATCAACTTCTTGTTCAAAGAAGCGTTCCGGCTCTTAAAACCCGGCGGAATCTATTTGCTAAACTACTATGTTGGCCAGGGCAGCCTTTTTGTCAGTGATTTTTTGAACCAGGAAGCACCCATGAATTATTATTTTTATAAAAAAGAGGAGATTCATAAAGCCCTGACCACTCAGGGGTTTTTGATCGATATTTTTCTGGAGCGGGAATCCTACAAGGATTTTGAATTAAACCAAAGCGTTGGTTTTGTCTTTGCCAGGAAAACAACAGCCGAAAAAACAAAACCTGGCCAAGCGCCCTAATCCTGTTAGGGATTGGAGGGGCATGAACCGGTTTTTTCAAAAACCGGTTCATGAAGCCCGCAGGCACGATTATTTCGTGCCGAGGACTTCAGAGCGAAGCGGAGCCCCGCAAAGCCCGGCCCGGCTGACTGCTAAAGCTGGCAACCAGGCTCTCTTAAAAAAACGATTGTTCTTTAAAAAGCGCCGGGCAACAGCCAAAAAAACAAAAAAAGGGACTAACCAGACAAAGCCAGTCCCCGGATATTTAAAATTATTTCAGAAAGCTATTTTTCTTCGTCAATCTCGCGGGCAGCTGTTAATGCCGCGATAGTTCCATCGGCCACGGCTGTGGTGATCTGGCGGTAAGACTTGGAGCGGATGTCGCCCACGGCAAAGACGCCGGGAATAGTGGTGCGCATCATCTCATCGGCTGTTATATAACCCCACTTATCGTAGTTCACATCCTCCTGGATAAATGAGGTATTGGCAATAAAACCGACGAACACAAAAACGCCAGCCGCGCGGATCGAGACCAGCTCGCCGGTTTTCAGGTTCTCAGCCTTCACTTCCATGTCCATGTTGCCATGCTTGATAAACTCACGGGGTTCATGCTCCAGATAGAGCTCAACGTTGTCCAGGGCCTTGAGCTTGTCCTGGGCGATTTTATTAGCCTGAAAATGATCAAATTGGTGCACGATGGTCAGTTTTGAGGCAAACTTGGCGATGAAAAGGGATTCCTCTATAGCCGAATTGCCGCCACCGATCACGATCACCTCTTTGTCCTTGAAATACTTGGCGTCACAGGTGGAGCAGTAGGAAATCCCGTTGCCCCGGTATTCAATCTCGCCCTTGAGACCAAGGGGCCGGGGGCTTGAACCAGTGGCTATGATCAGCTTTTTGGCCTTAATCCGCTCATATCCGTCCACCAGCAGGCTTTTATCCTTAAGGTTGACCTCGGACACATCCACAGCAGCGCGGTACTCTACACCCGCCTCTTTTGCCTGTTCGGACATATAATGAGACAGCATAAAACCCTGCTGAGCTTCGATAAAACCAGGATAATTGGAAACCAGGTGGGTTGTAGATACATATCCGCCGGGCAGGGCCTTGTCCACCAAAATGGTTTTTACCTGGGCTTGGGCCAAATACAAACCAGCTGTAAGGCCGGCCGGGCCCGCGCCGAGTATCAGCACATCTGTTTCTGTTATTTTGGGTTTGATCTGTTTCAAAATTGCGTTGTTCCGTTCAGGGCCTACCATTTGGCCAAGCACCTGCATCAGATCAGAGCGTTTAACCGCGCCGGAAAAACGTTCCTTTCGTTCCTGGTCCTTTTCATAAAAAAGGATGGTCGGCGATGAACTGACCCCCAGCTTTTCAGAGAGTTCACGGTTTCCCTGACGGAAAATCTTGATGAATTTCACATCATCGCCGTACAATTGGCTCAGGCTGTCGTATTTGGAAGCCAAAGCCTCGCAGGGAGGGCATTCGGTAGAGTAAAAATCCACAATCACCTTGTCCTGCTTCAGCACTTCTTTTTCCCAATCCTGGGCGTTTATTTCTTTAATCTTGTCGGTCATCGTCGTCTCCTTTCAGTAATTCTACATTTAAGTAAAGATGTTAAGAATTACGCCTGCCTTAAAAACATTGCAGTAGTAATTTTGCCTTTGTACAATGATAAAGCACCATCAATACTGCAATATCGCGTTTTTTTAATAAAAATGTTCAAAGGCAAAATTACA
>JAFGWI010000171.1 GCA_016937215.1 Spirochaetales bacterium
GCTAATTGCTAAAGTCGGGACTTTTGCAATTAGCTCTGCTATTATTACAATCCTTAACGCTAAAAATAGTGATTCCTGTTTAAGCTAGACAAATACGATTTGAGAAATACCAGTAAGGCTTTAATGGCCATTATCTATGACTAAGAGCTAGCCAATAATGTGAAGGTATGGTCCTTGTAATGGACTTGAAACAAGTTGAAGGGAAAAAAGGGATTTCCTGAAAACCCATTATTTTCTACTTGAACTTTAACAGGGCATTCAGTAATATAGGCCAGTGATTACTAAAGATATTTTGAATGAATTGACAGGTAAACGTGTTCACATGGTGGGTATAAAAGGAACAGGCATGACAGCCTTTGTGGAAATTCTTGTTTCCCATGGTGCTCTGGTCACTGGTTCTGATGTTCCTGACACCTTTTACACCGACACTATTCTGAAGGAACTTGGTGTCACGGTTTTTACTGATTTTTCTGAAAAGCATATCAATGCTTCAGTTGATTGGGTCATTTACTCTTCAGCTTATTCGCCTGAGCAGAATCCCGAGATCATGAAAGCCATAGCTTTGAAGATCATGGTGTCGACCTATCCTGAAGCATTGGGTTTGTTCTCGCGAAAACAGTATTCTGTTGCTGTTGCCGGCGTTCATGGGAAAACCACCACCACCGCGATTTTAGGCCGCCTTTGCCAGGCTGTCCAACTACCGGCCACTATTCTGGTAGGATCCCAGGTTAATGATTTTAATAATCGCTGTACCTGTGTATTGGGAAAGGATTATTTCATCGCTGAAACCTGTGAATACCGGGCCAATTTTCTTGAGTTTTCACCTTCTATCATTCTTCTCACTAGTCTGGAAATGGACCATCCGGATTTTTTTACCTCCTTGGACCATATGAAAAGTGTTTTTAAAGCCTATGTTTTGAAACTTCCAGATAATGGGGCGCTTGTGTATTGTGCTGATGATAAAAATGTCGAAGACCTGGTAAGAGAGCTGAAAAATGAAAAACCATGGATTCACTATGTGCCATATGGGTTTGGTGCGGAAAATGATTTTCAAATTATTAATTCCCGCGAAAAACCTGGTAAAATAGGATTTACTCTAAAGGGCTTTGAAGAAAATTTTGTGCTGAAAATCCCGGGGGCTCATAATGTTTTGAATTCAGCTGGGGCTATTGCTGTTATGACCTTATTGATTCAACACCAAAATGGCCGCTTGAATTCGAAAGATGTTCAGGCTTTATCTTTCGGTTTAACCGATTTTCATGGAACAAAAAGGCGGAGTGAAATTCTTGGAGAACGAAATGGGATTCTGTTCATGGATGATTACGCCCATCATCCTACAGCTGTCAAGACAACCCTTCTGGGCATTAAAAAGTTTTATCCCCAGAGGCGTTTGATTGTTGATTTTATGTCTCATACCTATTCTCGTACTGAAAAGCTTTTTAATGAATTCGCCCATTGTTTACAGGCTGCCGATGGAGTGATTTTGCATCCTGTTTACGCGTCGGCCAGGGAAAAAGCCTCAAATGGGATAAATGGAAAATCACTTTTTGACGCTGTCAAAAATAACAGGGATGAGGTATATTTTTTTGAGAAATTTGAAGCAGCCATAGTATTTTTAGAAAATTATTTACAAGCTGGCGATATTTTTGTTACTATGGGGGCTGGGGATAATTGGAAAATTGGATACCAATTATATTTTGATTGAGGGGAGTTCCTGGGATGAAAAGTATGACAGGCTTTGCCTTTAGAGAACATCTGGATGATAAAGTTCATTTTGTTATTAATTTAAAATCTTATAATAATCGCTTTTTGGATATTGTTATTTATTTACCACCTTATCTGAATCCCCTTGAGCCAAAATTGCGGGAAATGATTTCAACTCATATTCAACGGGGTCGTGTTGAACTGGCTATTAAGGTTAAGGAGCTCGAGGAAGAAATCGATATTCACCTTGATGAAAAAGCTGCCAGGAGCTATGCCAGGAGCCTTAAGGAATTGATCAAAGTAACTGGTGTGAAAAGCCGTATTGGCTTGTCCCATTTGTTACGATTGGAAGGGGTATTAAAACCCATTAAAAATTATGATTATGAAGCTTACTGGAATAAACTTAAACCCATACTCGAGAAAAGCTTTGAAGAATATGAAGAGTCCCGCCTTGTTGAAGGAAAACGTACTGGCGATGCGATTACAGCGGTTTTAAATATAATAGAAAACAATGTGAAAATAATTGAATCTTTTGTACCTGAAATCGAGATCAAGGTTAAGGAAACATTAAAAAAGCGTTTTTCAGAGTTATTAGGCGATCAACAGGATGAGGCCCGGGTTTATTCCGAAACAGCTGTAATGCTTATCAAATTCGATATCCAGGAAGAAGTGGTGCGGCTGAAATCCCATCTGATGAGTTTTAAGGATGTGCTTAAGGATGACAAGCCTATGGGTAAAAAACTGGATTTTCTATGCCAGGAACTGAATCGTGAAATCAACACCATTGGTTCAAAAAGCATATTGCTTGAGGTCAATAACGCAGTGATCTCGGTAAAGGACGCGATTGAAACCGTTAGGGAGCAGCTGAGAAATGTCGAATAAACTTACCATTGCCATATCAGGGAAAAGCGGTTGCGGAAACACAACCGTATCGCGACTGGTGGCAGAAAAATTGGGCTTAAAATTCATTAATTACACCTTTCATAATATGGCGGAAGAAAAGGCAATGGATTTTTTTGAACTTTGTGAAAAAGCTGAACATGACAGCCGTTACGATTTGTTTCTTGACCAGCGCTTAAAGGATTTGGCTGCTCCGGGACAATGCGTATTGGGTAGCCGTTTAGCAATCTGGTTGCTGGACAAAGCGGATATTAAAATCTATCTTGAAGGTTCGGTTGACCTCAGGGTAAAACGCATTGCAAAGCGTGAAGAAAAATCCTATGAGCAAGCTCTGGATGAAACCAAAAAACGTGATAAACGGGATCGCGAGCGTTATATGAAATTGTACAATATTGATGTTGACCAATACCAATTTGTGGATATGCTTATTGATACCGGAAAATTCGATCAGTATCAGATCGCTGATATGATTATCCTGGAAGCTAAAAAAAAACTTTGAATATTATCTAAAAGACAGCGTTAATTATCGCGTTTACCTTTAATTGCCGGATTATTTCCTTGTTTTATCTACCTTTTATCTTTACTTCAAAAGTACAAGCCTGTTTTTCAGAAAAAAAGCTGTCCGGCAAAATTACCGGACAGCTTGTCCAAGCAAGTCAAAAGTGGGCTTTAATGTTTAGTCGAGCAAACAAAAACCCGCATGATTTGTGCTGTAGTTACCAAGTAGATAATTGTTTCTGATTGTTCTATCCCACACTTTTAGGTTAATCACATAACCGCAGGAGGGGGTGGTGTTGGTGTTGATGGTAAAGGCTTTGCCTGAATAGCCAGGAGCAGCCATGGCCGGGAAGATTTCATAGGAAGGTGATACCCATGGCGGGTTATTTGTGGGAGTGATTGTCAAAGTATACTTCCATATATGATCATCTAAAACTGTAATGTTTCCGGTTATCATGTCGCCAATATAGAATTTGGAACAATCACCGGCATTAAGTATTAATTCAGCATCTGGCCGGGTATTATCTATCATGACACGAATGACATTACTATAAATGAGCGGGCCTGCGGTATTATCGTCCAGAACAATTCGAACCTCATAAAGCCCGTCGCCTTCAACAGCTTGCGCGCTGGCCCACTGTGCAAAAACATTTCCTTCCACAAAACGGATAACAGAACCGCTGAAGTCTTCCTCGTAGTTATACCAGCCATTAACAGGAGCCTGCATTTTGGTTGACATAGTCCAATTATAACCGTCATGTTGGCTGATCCATATTCTGAATCTATTTTCAACAGTATGCCAGGGATTGGTTCCTGATGTGCTTTTTCTGTATTGCATTTGGTATTTATAGGGTGTTGCGCCTGAAGAAATGTCAGGAGGATTGGCTATGTGACCACCAATGGTTACCGTGCTTCCAAAGGGGCTTTCTATAGCTGGTTCTCCGCCGCCCAGTACGCTGGGGCCATTAGCATATCCAGGTCCAAGAGAGCTTGGCACTGTGGTTTGATCATTTCCAGAAATACTGGCTACGGCCATGCCGCCTACAACGCTGATAAATGGATCGTGTCCGCTGGATTGTTCGAAAACTGGCCTAAGCTGGATGTTTTTTTCCACGCGATTTCCCCAGACAGGCAGGTAGTTTGGGTTATTATTAGGCGGTGCTGACCCCCAGGATAAAACCCCCCGAAGTTTTAACACCACCGGATTAGCGCAACTCTTCTTGAAACTGTAGAGATTGGCTGGTATACGCACAGCGTAATTCAAACCCTGCGCGGGTATGGAAGGTATGTCATGGGCTTTAAATGAAGCTGACCCGGCATATTGCCATCGGCAAATTTGCAGTACAGGATCCCAGATATATAGCCAGAAGGCAATATATTCACTGCTGCCACTACTGCATAATTCTCCGCTGTAACCATAGGGGCGTTTGATGGTAACCTGGGCTGAGAGTTCATCAAGCTCGTAATTGAGGCCGACAGTGTTCAGTTGCTCATACTGGATTTGAGGCAGTTCAATTTTATAATAATCCGGATAGGCTTTGGTCAGATTCAAAAGTTCATCGGGGTTGTTGATGAATTTCTTGGCCAGGTTATTAAAATCATAACGTAATTCGCTGACAGGTTGTTTAATATAGAGTTTCTTCAATTCCTCAGGAGTGTAAACATATTCTTTTGGTTCAGCTGGGGGAGGTGTGTAAGCCAATTCAGGAATATCCACCGCGTAGGGATCAAGAGCAAGAGGGTCTTTTTCCAGAAGAATATAGCGTGCTTTGGGTTGTATTTGTACCCATTTTTCTACTGTATTTCCCCAAACAGGTTTGTAATCAGGATTTCCAGGTGTGGGTTGGTATTGCCATGATAAAATAGCCTTTATTTTGACTAGTCTGGGTTTTTCGCAATACCATTTTTCTGGATCAATTTTTAAATAAACCGCGTAGCTGAGGGGTTTTGACACAGGAAGGCATTGATTGGTGTTGTTTGGTATATCATGAACATTCACCTGAGAAAGCCCGAGATCCTCATCTTCGCCATCGTAAATACTGTTATTGTTCCAGTCGGCAAAAAAACGAACATATTCGTATGAGCCGTCGCCGCAAAGTTGGTCGTTGTATCCATAGGGTAGCTTCACTTCCACAAATGCTTCCAGTAAATCCTTTTCTGGATACAGACCCACATGAGTCAACTGCTCATATTTGGTATTGTTGTTGATCTTGATAACAGATTGATAAATCGATTTTTCCATAGTCCCGAAATAATTGGGATTCTCAGCTATGAGTGAGCTGAAATAGAGCCTTTCCTTTTCTGGCACTCCAGTTGGTGAAAAAGTGTAATCGCTTTTAATAATTCTGTCCTGGGCGGAAAGAATAAACATGGTGGTGATAAAAATCAACACCATCGCCGGTATTAATAACCTTTTTTTTGACATAGTGTTCCTCCTTTTTGAAATTCTATGTGTTCAGGTTGTGTAAAAGCTTTAGCTGAAGAGCGATGACAACATCTATAGTCTATGTTTCTCGCAATTCAGGCTTCCATGATAAAGTAAATGTTCTTTCAGTCTATTTTGTCACAGAGGCTTTGCAAAAGTTCTTTAATCAGACTCTTTTGACAAAAGGTTATGGGTTTTAGTGATTGGCCATATCCAGGATAGGTGACAGGGTCTCCTTCTCTTGAAAAGACAGAGAAACGCGAAGGCTATAATTGTAAAAGTCCTGGCATTAGCCATTAGCTTTTCTGTAATAAGGTAATTTCTCTACAATTTTTATGATTCGACCTGAGCCTTTGTTTTGCAAGAGCCTCGAATATGATTATGAATTTTAAATTGGCGATTGACTTGATTAGCTCTTTTTGATATGTTTACTCTATTAATCAACATGCATTGAACTTTATCAGATAGGGAATAAGCGCAAATCACATAAAGCTATCGCGGAATTTTCACATTTCATTAATGAATAGAAATTTTTAAGGAGTACGATCACATGATTATACCACTCGATAAATTAATTAGCCATGATAAAAACAGTTATATCTTAACCACTGCTGCCATAAAACGAGCGGCCCAGATTAATCTGGCTGGTGATGATGAACTGGAAGAAGCGGAAGGTAAAATCGTTTCCCTGGCTATTAAGCAAGTATTAACCAGTACTATTGAGTACAAACTGGAAGAATAATCCCCCCTGGCCTGTGATCCTTATTACAGGGCCCACAGCCGCAGGAAAATCAGCTCTCATAAAATCTCTTCTCCAATTTGATATTGAAGTCATCAATGGTGATTCGCAACAGGTTTATCTTTACACTGATATTGCCACTGCCAAACCCTCGGAAGCGGAAAAATCCCTGTGCCCTCATCATTTGTTTGATATTCTTGAGCCAAACAGGCAATTTACTGTAGGGGATTTTGTCAAAGGGGTCTCGGCCTTGATTCCCGAGATTATAGGTCGAGGACATTTACCCGTTGTTATTGGAGGAACAGGTTTTTATTTTAAAAATCTGCTTTTTGGGCTGCCAGAAACCCCGCCTGCTGATGAGCTTGTACGTGCCCGGTTATTGGTTGAACTGGAGTCACAACCTTTAGCCGGGTTTTATTCGGAGCTTCAGCGGCTTGACCCATCGTATGCTGAGAAAATTGCTTCTAATGACAAGGTCCGTATTCTAAGGGCCCTAGAGGTGTTTCGTCTTACTGGAAGGCCCTTGAGTTCTTTTCATCAGAATAGCAAAGCTGACCCCAGGTTTTGTTTTTTACTGCTTGGCTTGAACAGGGACAGGGAGGATCTTTATCAGCGCATTGAAAAAAGGGTGGAACAGATGTTTCACTCTGGTCTGATCGAGGAGATTAGAGGGTTATTGGGCCGGGGTTATAACTTTGCTGATCCCGGGCTAAAGGGGATTGGATATAGGGAATTTACTTCTTATTTAAGCGGATGCCTTTCTCTTGATGGTCTGAAGGAGCTTATTAAGCTTAATTCCCGCCATTATGCCAAGCGTCAGATCACTTTTTTCAAGGCCCTTGAGGGGATAAAGTGGTTTCATCCTGATGATAATGAAGGGATTCTGGGGGAAATAAGGGATTTTCTAAAGAAATTCCCTGTTTCATGATATCCTATTGGTGAAGAGGGGTTTCTCTGCTGGGAAACGCGTTAGGGATTGGAGCTGGGCAAGCGGTTTTTTCAAAAACAGCGCAGCCAAGTTTTTAGGCCTGCTAATTTCAGGCCTAAAAACTTCGGAGGCAAAAGCCGGAGCAGCGCAAAGCCCGGCCCCGCAGCCGGCTTCTTAATAACAGAATAAAGAGTTAAAAAAAATGGCTGCGGGGAAACGCCCAAAAGAGATAACTCCTTTTATGGAAGAACTTAGGCTTTCGGGGGGTTGACAGAAATCGGAAAGATGTTGTATTTTTTAGCCTACGGCCGAACATCGGGCCTAAAACGAATGGTCCAAGTAGTATTCAATTGGAGAAAGGAGATTATAGGTGCCTTGCGGACGAAAGAGAAAACGACATAAAATCGCGACTCATAAGAGAAAGAAAAAACTCAGAAAGAATCGACATAAGAAGAAATAATTAAGCCTTCGGGTGAATAAGCAATTTTCGGTAACGAAATTAACTGTTTATATCATAAGTAATTATGTTTTTGATTTTAAAAAAATACTAAAAAAGTTACCGAAAATTGCATGCCTCGGAAGTGTGAACAATAACAATTCCCGGTACTGTAAGTAATTAAAGATATATTGTAATATGAGCTGAATCAACAAATGTAGATTGTGACCGGGAATTGCTGTAGGTGAATGGATGTTTATGAAAGAGAAAAACCAAAAAATTATATTATTCTTTACTTTTACGGTTTTTCTCTTTTTCATGTCCTTTCCTGTAATATGTGACAGCCTGTGGGATGATGCTTTTGACGGCTATTTGAGCCAGAGTTATCCCTACAAAGCAGGCGAAACCCTTTTGGTCATTATTGATTCAGATTATAAATTCTCACTTAGCTCAAGTTCCAAGGACAACAAACTGCTGAATCTTGAATTCAAAGGCGGCGGTTATGGTGACCTGTTTTCTTTTTTACCAGCAGTCAAGTCTTCTGGTTCAGGAACCATGGGCCATGAAGAAGAAATTACTCTCAGCACTTTTTTGCCTGTGGAAATTCTATCTATTGATGAAAACAAGGTGGCCCAGATCCGGGGGCAGCGAAGCCTTTCTGTGGATGGGCGTGAGGAAGCTGTCAGCTTGAGCGGTTTTGTTTTTCTAAAAGATGTGGACAAGGATCGCAGTGTCACAATTGAGCGGGTGGGTAATGCCCGGCTCAATTTTTCCAGCCTATTAATGCCGGCCCTTCAAACCATAAGTGATGCAGATTTGCAGGAAGTGGCCTTTGAGGTTCTGGGTACGCCTGAGATGGAGGATGAAACAGCTGGTGTTGCTGCTGCCGAACCAGCCTTGATTGAAAATCCTGATGAAAGGGCTCCTGTTGATGCCCAAGCGACAGCTTCACCCAAACCCGAGTTTCAGCTCGATGAAGATCGAAAAAAAGAACTTTTTCTCATCTATGTAAACCGTCTTGTGGATGTTCTATTCAGCCAGGTTCCCTGAAGGCCTTTTTTTAGTTCTGACCGCTCCTTTGAATTCCAATTATTTTTTCTTGACCCAATACAAATCTTGATGTATTCTTTAGCCGAAGAAAAGCATGTAAATGCTTTGGGATACTGCGGGTCTTGCCGGGCCTATAACTGACTATGCTTATTTTATTCAATTCTGGTCTTATATAAGATTTTTGGAAATCTCAATAATAAATTTTTACTCAAAAGGGAAGTTGCCAGCTTATGGAAAAGGAAATTTTCAAACCCAAATTGTTTTCTCTGATCAAAAATGGAGAAATGAACAGTAAACAAATCAAAACCGATATTTCTGCTGGAATAATTGTAGGGATTTTAGCCCTGCCATTGGCCATCGCCTTTGGGATCGCTTCCGGGGTTTCACCCGAGAAGGGGATTATTACGGCCATTATCGCCGGTTTCGCGGTGTCGGTTCTGGGCGGAAGCCGGGTGCAAATAGCCGGCCCCACAGGTGCTTTTGTGGTGATGGTCGCTTCTGTGATCCATCGCTATGGTTTTGAGGGGATGCTCCTGGCTACAATTATGGCCGGGGTGCTTTTGGTGATCATGGGCTTGTTCAAGCTGGGTAATCTCTTTAAATTTTTACCTTTGACATTGGTTACGGGCTTTACCAGCGGTATTGCCCTGATTATTTTTACAACGCAAATCGGTGATTTTCTGGGTATAACAAAAGTAGGGGTGTCTTCGGATTTTCTTTCCCAGTGGGCTTTTTATTTAGGTCATTTGAATCATTTTAATCTATGGGCCATAGTGTTAGGGGCTCTGACCATAGTGATACTGGTGATTATTCCCAAATTTCAGCAAAAGATTCCCGCGCCTTTTATTGCCATCGTGATTTTGACCCTGGTCAGTTCTATTTTTAAATTGCCAGTTGAAACAATCGGTTCCCGCTTCGGAACTCTCAGCAATCAATTCGAGTTTTCAATGAGTTTCGCGATTGACCCTGAAATTATCTCCAGTTTGATACTGCCGGCTGTTTCTATTGCCATTTTAGGGGCCCTTGAGTCTTTATTGTCAGCGATTGTTGCTGATGGTATGATCGGAGACAAGCATAATTCCAATACCGAGTTGATTGCCCAGGGCATTGCCAATATCATCACACCCTTTTTCGGGGGAATTCCGGCCACAGGGGCCATTGCCAGGACTGCTGTGAATGTGAAAAACCAGGGTCGAACTCCTGTTGCTGGTATTGTTCACGCGCTTGTTGTGTTCGTTGTTTTTTTATCAGCCATGCCGGTGATTGCCTACATCCCCATGGCTGTTCTCGCTGGTGTGCTCATGGTTACAGCCTGGAACATGAGCGAGATTCATGTGGTTATTCAGACCTTTCGCATTAACTGGTATGAGAGTCTGATTTTGGTGACCACTTTTCTGTTAACTTTGCTGACTGATCTTACTATAGCCATACCAACGGGCTTTATTTTATCGTGTTTGCTTTTTATCAAGCGAATGGCTGAGTCGGTTGACATTACTCCATTAACCTATGAAAAAACCGATGGAGAATCGCTTTTTCATGTAGAGTTGGGGCGGATTTCAAAATCCATACATATTTATGAAATAAACGGGCCCCTGTTTTTTGCTTCTGCCCATCATTTTTACCAATTGGAGAAACAAAGCCACAGCCGCAGCCCTGTTTATATCCTGCGATTACGCTATGTACCCATTATTGATTCCATGGGTTTGAAGCGGCTTAAAGAGATTATCCATTACTGGCAATCCGGCCACAGCCGGGTTTTTATCTCCGGAGCCAACGATCGAATAAAGTCCAAACTGGCGAGAATGGATATTCTGCCCGAATCCCAGATTTATTCTGATATTAAGGATGCTCTTGCCGAGGCTCACCTCTGGCTGGAAAAAAATCAGCTTAGATGAGCTGTTATTCAGACTTTTCCTGGATGGTCGATTTTTCAAAGTGTGTTATAATGCCATAAAGCTGTTTGTTTGTTGTAAGTATTTTGGGCGTTGCCTGATAAGCCCGGGGGCTTTCAGGCCGGGCTTTCCATAACTCCGCTGCGCTTCGAAACCTTCAGCCACGGAAATTACCGTGCCTGAAGGTTTCAGTGAGCCATTTTTGAAAAAATGGCTCACTGTTATTCCAATCCCTAACGCTTTATTCCATGCGACATCCATCAGCCAAACAAATGCGAAGAAAAATAAATCCAAAAATATGAGGAAAAGCCATGACATTATCTTTTGTGAAAAAAGTCGTTATTCTTATTTTGCTAGAAGTGTGTTTATTGAGTCATATTTGCTTTGCCCAGGAACTGGGTGATGTGAACTTTGATGCTTCGGTTAATATTGTTGATGCCCTTTTAGTGGCCCAGAATTATGTGAATATCGAGCCCGTTGTTTTTTATGAAAACGCGGCTGATGTGAATTGTTCAGGCCGCCCCGATATTGTGGATGCCCTGTTAATCGCCCAATATTATGTGAACCTTCTTGAGCGCTTTCCCTGCGAGGGGATGACAGCGGTTCCAGAGAAAACCCCTCATCCTTTGTGTGAGGCTTTAACTGAAGCCCCGCTATCAGGGATTTTCCAGGTGCTTCGTCCTGAAAAATCGTCTACTCTTTATACATCAGAGCATTTTGCCGCGCGCTGGAATCCTGCTGATAATGTGCCCCTTACGGCGGCCCAGGTACAAAGCGGGCTCAATGGCCTAGAAAAAATCTGGGACTTTTATATCAATGACCTGGGGTTTCAGGAGCCCTATTTTGACAGCCTGGTGAAGTACAAGGTAAGCATCAATATCAGCGACCAGGGCTGGGCCACAGGAGCCGGGACTGGCCAGAAAGACCCGGAAATGTGGGTGCACTACAACGCCTTTAAAGACACTGCTGTGCTGGCCCATGAGTTTACCCATACCTTGCAATTTTCCACCCAAGGAATGAGGGATTCCCGCTTTGTGGGCTGGTTTTGGGAAAGCCATGCTGAATGGATGCGCCACCAGTATTTTCCCGACCAGGTGAACTGCGCTGAAGCTTTGGTTAACGCCCCTCATCTTTATTATGGTTCTACCCGCGACCGTTACTGCAATTGGCAGTTCTGGGAGTATCTAAAGGACTGTTATTGCTATAAAGTTGTTAATGATATGTGGACCAAAGCGCCGAAGCCAGGGGAAGCTGGTTATGACAAGATTGATCCCTTTACCGTGCTTATGGAGAACATGGGGTGGTCTTTGGAGGAGTTGAATGACACCTTCGGTGACTGGGCCATGAAAAACGCCCTCTGGGATTATAATAATGGAGATGTTTATGCCCGCGCCTTTGGTTCATATGATGAGCGAAATGCTTTGCGACATAACCGGGTAACTCAACTTGAGGCTCTGGATATGAACCTCCGTCGCTTTGTGGTGCCCTCGTACTGGGCTCCTCAGCGCTGGGGCTATAACCTGGTGAAGCTCCTGCCTGATAACCCGGGCGAAGATAGTCAGATCCGCCTTAGCTTCAAGGGGGTTATGCAAAACCAATCCAATGCCGCGAGCTTTGGTTCCTATGCCCTTGAACCGTCCCGCCCGGCTAATCCTGATTCCGGCTGGCGCTGGGGCCTGGCCGCCCGGGACAGCGCGGGCAAGAGACGTTACAGCCCTCTTCAAGGTTCCGTGCAGGGAGAAATTGAGTTTGATGTGAAGGCTGATGACAGGGAGCTCTGGCTGGTGGTTCTGGGCGCTCCGGTTCAGAAGCACCAGATTTTCTGGGACCAGATTTATTATACTATTTACCGCTACCCCTGGATGGTCCAGCTGGATGGGGCATGGCCAGAGGGCTTTCATCCCGCTGAAGTGCCTCCGGGCTCAGGGCATTATCACCCAAATGGCGACGGCTGGGTTGCAAACACGGCTTCGGTGGACAGCACGGTTTATGTGGGACCCCATGCCCGGGTATTGGGAAACGCGCGGGTTAGCGGTAACGCAAGGATTGAAGACTGGGCCGAGGTTTCAGGTAATGCCCGTGTCAGGGACAATGCCGTGATACAGGACCATGCCCTGGTTTCAGCTGGTGAGGTCTATGAAAATGCCAGAATAGGGGCCCTTAGCATCATGAACAATGGCACAACCCGGGTTCACGGTTCAGCCTATGTGGCTAGCGTGATCAATGCCCTGCCGGGCGTGGAGATTTCCGGTACTGCCCAGCTCCTTGGTGACATGGAGCTGTCTGTGGCTGTTTCAAAGGGCGTTTACTACGGCTTGGTAGACGCGGCCACCTCAGTTGACCCGGCTTATGGGGCTAACCGTACTTCTCCCATGACCGAGGTGACCCGGCCTGGGCCTTATTGGTGGTGAGAAACGATCTGGTTTGCTTTTAAAACTGGTCTCTGGTTGTGTTCGCCTTAGGGATTGGAAGGGCAGGGTGTTATTTTTTCAAAAATAACACCCTGAAAGCCTGAGGCGCGATTTTTTCGCGCTTCAGGCTTTCGAAGCAAAGCGGAGCCCTGTAAAGCCCGGCCCCGGCCATTACCCCTGGGAAGGGCCGGGGAAAGGCCCTAATACTTCCTTGGGATAAAAAAAATTCCACGATTGATTTTCTTTGGCTGAAATGTTAGTATGATTTAACTTTTCAAAAAAGGGGTTTATGTGGACTGGCTTTTAAAAACCGCTCTGGTTCGCGAAGTGCTGCGGCCTGGGTTGGATATTATTATTCTGGCCTTTATAATCTATAAATGCTATCAGATTCTGGTTCAGACTAAGGCCGTTCAGCTTCTCAAGGGCGCTTTTGTGCTCATCGTGATCTATTTGACAGCCTTTGTTTTGCAGCTCAATACCTTGAGCTGGATTCTCCAGTTTACCGGCCCCTATATCATCATTTTTCTGGCCATTATTTTTCAACCCGAGCTGCGGAAGATTTTTACCAAGATTGGCCAGGACCGGTGGTTCCATTTTCGAGGACGCACCAAGAGCTATCATTTTGAGTCGGTGATCAATTCAGTGGAAATTCTTTCAGCCAAAAAATGCGGCAGTCTTATTGTGCTTGCCCGGAATATTGGCCTGAAAAATATAATCGAGACCGGCACTAAAATTGACGGTGAGCTTTCTTCCAGCATGATCCTCACTATTTTTACTGATGACACGCCCCTCCATGATGGCGCCATTATTATCAGCGAGGGAAAGATTGTCGCGGCCGGGTGTTTTCTGCCTTTGTCTGAACAGACCGATATCCGCCGGAGTTTTGGCACCCGTCATCGCGCGGCCCTGGGGCTAACTGAGGAGACCGACGCGGTGGTTCTGGTTGTTTCCGAGGAAACAGGAGCGGTTTCTCTGGCCTATGATACCAATTTGATTTATGATTTGTCCATTGATGAGGTGCAGCGGCATTTGAAAAAGCTTTTTGAATATGGTGAAGAAGATTTAATGGAGACGCGCGAGAGTGAATATTAAAAATCGCATATTTCGATTATTGAATAACTGGCCGGCCAAGCTCCTCTCGCTTACGGCAGCGGTTCTCTTGTTCTTTTTTAACCGCATGGTTAACCGCGAGGACAATAACCTTTTAGTAGAATTGTCGGTTAAGCTCAGAAGTGGCTACACGGTTTCAGCACCCTACAAGGACAAGGTCCTTGTTACGCTTATGGGTGATCGCGAGGATGATGTGTTTAAAATTACAGCCGAGGATATTGAGGTTTACGCTGATTTGAGCAGTGAACAATATGCGGCTGATGGAAAATACCGTGTGAAATTGAGCTATGATAAAAAACTTCCCGAGTCAGTGACCGTTACCCTGGATCCCTTGGAAGTGGATATTTCCATCGAAGAGGCTATTGAAAAAAGTGTTGAAATTAGTCCTGATTTTTCGGGTGTTCCCCAGGAAGGCTTCAGACTGACTTTTTTTGAATTATCGCCATCCTTGATCCAGTTGGTAGGTCCGAAAAGCCGTCTTGATAAGGTGGGTTCCATTAGAACCGAGCGTATCGATTTGAACGGCCGTGCCCGTGATTTTGTTGTGCGGGTCAGATTGCGGAGTCTGGGTGATTTTATCGAAGTGAATGGAAGTCCGATTATTGAAGTTTCCGGAAAAATCGAGGATTTTCAGGTAACCAAGGAATTTCGCGATATCCCTCTTGATTTTACTAATTTAAACGACAATTTTATACCCGAAGTGCAGCAGACCGACGCGGTAATGGTACTAAAATCATCGCAAGGATACCTTGATCAACTGAGTTCATCAGATTTGAAACTGATTATTGACTGCAGCCGGGTCGCTTATCCGGGAAAATACGTGCTGGAGCCCTCAGCTTCGGTGGGTGCCGATTATCAGGTGGTTTCCTTTGAACCAAAGTCCTTGATTGTGGATTTCATTTTAAAGGAATCTGGTGGAAGTTAATGGATACAGATAAAAAAATCACATTTTTTTCCAAGAATTCGATTTATTGCCCTCTTTGTGACACGAAATTTTTCAAAGAGGAATTGTTTTCAGGCGGCGGCCGTTTGGTGGCCGGAAAACTCACCGAAGAATTGCGTCGCCTCTACGAACCTTCAAAAAAATTCGGTGAGGTTTTTCCATTGATTTATTATGTGGTGGTTTGTCCCAATTGTTATTACGCGGCTTTTCCCGAGGATTTTACCCAACTTGATGAGCATGGCATTAAGGCTCTTCAGCCAAAGGGGATCGCGAGGCGTCAGGCTTTGTCACTTTTAGTGCAACCTGTTAATTTCAGTCAACCGCGTACTTTGAAAGAGGGGCTGGCAAGCTATTTTCTGGCTTTGGAAAGCTACGAGCATTTTTCCAAAAAAAACGCGCCTACCATTAAACGGGGAATCGCTGCTTTGAGAGCGAGCTGGTTGGCTCAGGATCTTCATCGAAAATATCCAAACGAAAATTATGATTATTTGTCCAGGCTTTTTTACAGAAAAGCCCATTTTTTCTATTCAGAAGCCATGGCTCTTGAACAGAGCGGTAAGGAAACCTTAAGCGAAGCAAGGAATTTGGGGCCTGATCTGGATAAGAATTACGGTTATGATGGAGTTTTATATATAATGGGGCTTCTGGAATTCCATTATGGCCCGAGAAAAAATCCACTGAAGCGCCTTGAACGATTGAGCAATATTAAACGGGCCATATCCAAATCCCATGGAATCGGCAAGGCCTCCAAATCCAAACCTTCGGCCATTCTGGACAAGGCCAAGGATCTTTATGATGAAGTGGGTAAGGAAATCGCTGAACTGGAGTCGGCTGTCCGATAGTTATGCGTAATATTATGTGTGTGATTGCCTATGATGGAACTGATTTTTGGGGGTGGCAGGTTCAGGATGAGGGGAGAACCGTCCAGGGCGAAATCGAGAAGGTATTAAAAACCATGACAGGCGAAAACATCCGCGTTACCGCTGCAGGCAGGACAGATACAGGCGTTCATTCAACAGGCCAGGTGATCAATTTTTCCGCCAGTATGGATAATATCCCTCTTGATAAAATCCCCCTGGCTCTGAATTATTATTTGCCCCATGATGTGCGGGTTTTAGAGGCCCGGGAAGTGGATTGTGACTTTAGTTCCCGTTTTTCCGCTACAGCCCGATTATACCGCTACTACATGTACGAGAGCCCCTGTTCGCTTCCCCATCTTAACCGTTATGCCTGGCGTTTGATTCATCATCCTGATATCAGGCGCTTGAACAAAATGGCTTCTTTTTTTAGAGGAGAAAGGGATTATACTACTTTTTCAAACGCCAAGGACGCGAGTCTGTCCAAAAAACGAAACATCCATTCAGCTGTTTTTTACTATCAAAACAGTCAGCTTGTTTTTGAAATCAAGGCTGATTCTTTTTTATATCGCATGGTGCGAAGCATTGTGGGAAGCTTGATTGAATTCGAAAAAAAAGCTTATGATCCTTATCATATCGATGAAATAATTAAGAAAGAAAAACGCGAGCTTGCCGGAACCACTGCTCCGGCCCATGGCTTGTTTCTGGAAAAGGTTTTTTATGATTAGCCGTAAAGAATTACTCGAAGATTTTTGGAAATTTCTTGATTTGTGTGAAGATTACTATGACTTTGGCTATCACAAGAATCACCCTGAGCCCCCGGTTTTTCCCCAACCCAGGAAAATTTCTCCTCGCGAAACCCAGCTTATGGAATTCTATCATAAAATCGAGGATTGCCAGGGGTGTTTATATCGCTATAACAAAGGTCGGGGTAAAATTGCCCAGGGGCCTCTTTCGCCTGGGCTCTGTATTGTGGCCATGGCTCCTGACCTTGAACCTTCTCAAGAGGATTCAGTGTTTTCTCAAAAAGCCGGTGAATATCTAGAAAAATGGCTGGAAGCCATCGAAATAAATATTCAGGACGTCTATTGTACCCATATCCTGAAATGCCGGCCTCCTCATAAGGAGTCCAAACACTGGACAGAATCGAGTATTTGCCTTGAACTTTTTAAGCAGCAAATGGAGCTGGTAAAGCCCAAGGTTCTTTTATCATTAGGCGAATCAGCCGCTCAGTTGCTCACCAATGAAACCGAAAAAAGCCTTCATGAGCTTGAGGGGGGAATTTATTCTTTTTTGGGAATCCCTCTGTTTTGTACCCATCACCCCTATGATGTTCTGAAAAACCCTTCATTGCGTTCTGCTGTATGGGCCGATTTAAAGCATTTACGCTCGTTTATGAATCAGGAAAAACTATAAACCTGGCCAAACTATATTGAGGTTTAGCCTTTAAAAAAGGCTTTTGACAAGCTTGACTTCATGGCCAAGTCTAAAGCTGTTATAATCGATCATAAAAAATCCGCAAGGAGTTATGCCCATGTTGATAGTCAGCCTTTTACTAGCCCTGGCCCCTGCTGTTTTGCTTGTGCTTTATTTTTACCGGCGTGATAAAAACAAGCCCGAACCCAAAAAAATGATTCTCAAAGCCTTTTTTGCCGGTGTTTTATCGATTGTCCCGGCTGTGATATTAGCCATTTTTTTTCAGGGCCTGGATAGTACCCCGGAACCCTGGCAGGCGGTTTTTAACAAATCCTTTTTAAGCGCTGCTTTGGTTGAGGAATTTTCCAAGCTTTTTGTTTTCTGGCTTTTTATTCTTAACAACCCTGACTTTGATGAAGTCACCGACGGCATTGTCTATATGGCTATTATCAGCCTGGGCTTCGCGGCCTTTGAAAACGTGCTTTATTCCACAGGCAATATTTTAGTTGGCCTCATGCGCGCTTTTACCGCTGTGCCAGGCCACGCCCTTTGGTCTGCTGTGATGGGCTTTTTTCTTGGCTATTCGAAAATGAAAAAGGAGGGCTCACCCATTTATATTTTGATCGGCCTTGTGCTGGCTGTTTTTTATCACGGCATTTATGATTTTGTTCTTTTTGCCGCTGCCCACCCAGAGCTCACAGCTGATTTTGGCTGGATGGTTTTTCTGATTATTCCTGTTTTGATTGTTTCTTTGATTCACTGTCAGATTTTGATTAAAAAAGCGCTTAAAATTGATATTGAAGCTGGATTTGCCCATCCTCTGATTCAGCTGAAACCGGTTTTTGGTTTGGATGATCGGGAATAACCATGCCTCCTTTTTTAAAATTGCCCTTTCTCCATTGATGCGTATCCATCTTGATGATTTAGCAGGAATAGGGTAGTCTTGTGGCTCAAACCGGGAGACAGCCTGTTTAACACAATTCTTTATTTTGAATTGCAAAAACCACCCAGGCTTATTCCCTGCAAAGGAGTCTGTAGCTTGAAGCCCCTATTTATAAATGTTGCCTTTAATCTTCCGCTGGATTCGCTTTTTACCTACGCTATTCCTCAGGAACAGGATATTCAACCTGGAATGCGTCTTGAACTTCCCTTTGGCAAACGTAAGCTTATCGGTTTTTCCATTGAATTCTGCGACAAACCAAGGGGTGATTTTGAGATAAAAGAGGTGATCCGCTCCATAGATGAGATGCCCATTTTCGGTGAGAGGGAAATTGAATTGGCCAAATGGGTGGCTGATTTATATATTTGCACCCTGGGTGAAGCCCTCTCGGCTATGCTGCCTGGGGCCAAAAAGGAAAGGCTGATTGATGAGGAAGAAGTAGGGCTTGATGGAGCTTTGAAACACGATTTTCCATTAGCTGAGCAGCAGAAAAAAGCCATTGCTATTTTGAGCCGGCCCGAGTCTGCTGGCCAGTTTTTTTATTTGCATGGGGTTACAGGTTCGGGCAAAACCGAGGTTTTTTTGCGTACTGCTGAAATTCTCCTAAAGCGGGGAAAGGGAATTATCTACCTGGTGCCGGAAATATCTTTGACCCATCAGGTGTTTGAGGATTTTCAACACCTTTTTGGTTCCCAGCTGGCAGTTATTCATTCGGGGCTGACACCCAGTCAGAAACTGAACCAGTGGAACCGTATTAGCAGCGGCCAGTCCCGTTGCGTGATCGGCGCCCGGAGCGCCATTTTTGCTCCGGTACCGGATTTGGGCATGATTGTCATAGACGAGGAGCATGACGGTTCCTATAAGTCCCAGAATACCCCTCGTTATCATGCCCGGCAAGTGGCCATGTACCGTGCCAGGCGGGAAAAAGCACTTTTGGTCATGGGTTCTGCCACTCCTTCACTTGAAGCCTATTATCAGATGAAGATAGGCCGTGTCACTGAAATTGCAATGGCTGAAAGGCTTTCCGGCGGTAAAATGCCGGAAATAAAGGTCATTAACATGCGCAAGGAAAAATCCCAGTTCGGAGCTGATTTGACCGCGGAAATGTACCGTTCCATAAAGGCTAAGCGCCAATGCATTTTGTTTTTAAACCGCCGGGGCTTTGCCTATACCTTTCACTGCCGAAGCTGCGGTTATGAATTGCAATGCCGTCACTGTTCGGTGAGTCTGACCTTTCACAAAGCCAAGGCTGCCATGGTTTGTCATTATTGCGGTTTTCAGCAGCAGCAGCCATCCTCATGCCCTGAATGCGGTTCTCTGGATTTGGGATATTTCGGTTTTGGCACGGAAAAAGTGGAAGAGGAGCTGGCCAGGATTTATCCTGATCTTCGCATGGCCCGGGTGGATACAGATTCGGTGCGTAAAAAGGGGGCTTTGCGGGAACGTTTAAAGCAGTTTAAAAATCATGAACTCGATGTTCTTCTGGGTACCCAGATGGTGGCCAAGGGGCTTAATTTTCCAAAGGTTAACCTGGTGGGAATTTTAAATGCTGATATGGGGCTTCAGATTCCTGATTTTAGGGCCGCTGAACGTACCTTTGCCCTGATTGTTCAGGTTTCAGGCCGGGCAGGGCGCGTTATTCCCGATGGCAAGGTTATTGTCCAGAGTTTTAAACCTGAAAACCCGGCTATTGCCCTGGCTGCCCAGGGCCGCTGGGAGGAGTTTTATCAGATGGAGCTGGAAATTCGCAAGGAACTGGAATTCCCTCCCTTTTCCAGGCTTTTTCGCCTGGTTTTTCGCGGGACCAAGGAAGCTGAGGTCCATGCCGCGGCCCAGGTTTTCGGTGACCGCCTTGAAAGGGAATTGGGTGATCTGGCTGATATCCTTGGGCCCACTGAATGCCCTTTGTACCGTATCGCGCGGAATTTCAGGGTGCATATTCTGATAAAAACAAAGGCCTTTAATGAGAGCCATAAAATTTTGAGCAGCCTTGTCAGGTCCTTTACCATGCCGGCTCATTTGTATCTGGAAACCGATATAGATCCGCTTTATCTGATTTGATTTTATTCGGCTTGTGTTGTTCTTTGCGTTAGGGATTGGAGGAACAGGTTATGGTTTTTTCAAAAACCATAACCTGAAACCCGCAGCCTGGCCAAATGGCAGGCTGCGAGTTTCGAAGCAGAGCGGAGTTCCGGAAAGCCCGGCCTGAAAGTCCCCGGGCTTATCAGGCAACGCCCAGAAAAAGAAATACATGAATTTCAAAGTTTTTATGTATTTTATATGCAATGGTGATACTAAATATATTATTATTTATAAGGAATGAGTCTCTATGAAAACTCCAATCTCGTGAATGAACTGAAAAAGCTTAGAAACGAGATTTCCCAAAACCAGGCGAAGATTTCCCAACTCAACGAAGTAATTGAAGAGCATAAGCATTATTTGACCATTAATCCGAAAACCGGTTTGCCGAATCACAAGATGTTTATTAAGGATCTTGAAAAATTCATTACCCTGAGTCATCAAAGGTCATCTGGTTTTGCCCTGATTTTCATCGATTTGAATAAGAGTTTGACGAATATTGAATACAGTCTTGATTCTTTTTGGTCAGATGCTATTTTATCCAAGATCTCTTTTGAAATAAAAGAGGTTCTTGATGATTATTACGCGGAGCTTGTGATGGATGATTCATCCTTTGCCGAGCCCGATAAGCGGTACCGAATTTATCATTCCGAACGTTATGAAGAATTGATGGTTATCATGCCTTATATTAGCAGTATTGATATATGCAAAGTCGCTGCCAAGCATATTTATTTAAAGATTTCAGAACCCAAACGTCTGGAATTCAATAATGATATTCTCCATCTTGAGTCCTTTCTTGCTCTAACCATGTATCCTTTGCATGGAAATTACAAGGAAGAGCTTTTATCAAATACCGATATTGCATTGCGTTTTGGAATCAGCAAGAATTTACCGATTGTGCTTTATTCCGAGTCGCTTGGGCATCGTATGCGTGAAAAAAAGAGCCTTGAAAAGGACCTCCGGAATATTCTTGACGGAAATGATTCAAAATCTGTTAACGAGCAATTTATTCTGCATTATCAGCCTCTGGTGGATAACCAGGGTTTTATTCTCGGAGCTGAAGCGGTTTTGCGCTGGCAGCATAAAGAAAAGGGGCTGCTTTATCCCCTTAAGTTCATGGATATGGCTGAGAAAAATGGCCATATTGTGCCTATTGGTTATATTGTGATCGAGAAGTCCTGTGCTATTCTCAGGCAATGGCTCGATCAAAAGCTTATAACAGAGGATTTTTATTTATCGGTCAATCTTTCTCCCAAACAATTCAAGCAAAACGAACTGGTGCCTAAAATTTCCTACCTGCTTCGAAAATACAAGATTCCCAGCCAATTTCTTCGTATTGAAATAACTGAAAACGCCTATTTTGATAATGTTTTTATCGCGGCTGAAAAAATAAGGGAACTCTTCGATTTGGGTGTGAAGATCATGATGGATGATTGCGGCGCGCCGGGTAATTCCATTTATAATTTAAGAAAGCTTCCGATTGATATTATTGAACACGGGATGATAGATTACATCAAACTTGATAAGTCGCTTATTGAAAGCATTCACCGTTTTAAAGATCGTTTGTTTTTTAAGCATTCCATTGAAATGGCCTGGAAACTGGATATAGGCGTGGTTGTCGAGGGTTTGGAAACCATCGAACAGGAAATGATTCTTCGTGAAATGGAAGAGGAGTTTGTAAATGAAGGGCAAAAAATAGAGGTGATTCGCCAGGGCTTTTTGTTTTCCCGGCCTCAGCCTCATGACGATTTTATCAAATTGCTGAAACAGGTCAACCTGGTTCCTCCGGGGTTGAAGAATTTTATTCATGAGCTCCCCTAACGGGGGGGGTGTCTTTATTTTTTCAGTTATCAAAAAAATCCGAATAAGAGTGATCTCGCGGTTTCGATGGTGAATCGATTTAATTTCTCGTATTTTAACTTACCGTATCTGAGTGATAAAAAACAGGACTTGTTGTTTTCGCCCTGATCTGATATAATTTATCCAGAAAATTTATATTAGTTTTGATTATGCTTTTTTGACCGTTGTTTGAACGCTTGTTTCTTATGGCCTCATTATGCGGCTGTTAGTTGTAAATGAAGTGTGCTTGTGACCAGACTCTGTTACCTCCTTGGAATAGCATCGGATAATATTTTTATTTAATCTAACTAAATAGTTGATAAAACTATTTTTAAATATAAAAATGTAATTTAAAATGAGGAGGCAAAGTGTATGAGAAAATTTAAAAAACCAATGATGGCGGTGATATTGCTCATTCTTGGAGGGCTGATTTTTGCTCAGCCTGCTTCAGTGTGCGGCGATATCAACAGAGACGGGACAGCCAATATTGTTGACGCCATGCTGATCGCCCAGCATTATGTGGGGATGAGTATTGAACTGGATGTTCAAGCGGCTGATGTAAACAGTGACGGAGCTGTTAATATTGTTGATTCCCTGAATATAGCCCAGTTTTATGTGAAGCTGGTTGCTTCACTCAATTGCTCTTCGAATGCTGGTTTGTTAACAGGAATCACAAAAGAAGAAAGCGATTATCTTGAGAAGGTTGAAAGTAAAAGCTCCGAGCTTCTTAATATTAGTGCTTCCGAGTTTCTGGACCAATATCGGCCTGATAAATCTTTTACAGGTGTTCTTGATCCCCATGAGGCCAGCTATTATGACGAAATGGTTCAGACTTTTAATTTGACTGAGTCTCAGACAGCTTTGATTCGGGATAATGGTTTTGTACTTATACCACAGGAACAATATGGTGGAGGATTCGGTCTGATTTATCGTGAAGTATTCAGAAACGATCTTCCTGTTTATGTATCCGCGGATTCCATACTGGAGCCCTTGTTTCGTTCCTATGACAGTCTGCTTTCGATGTTGGAAAGTAAAAAACTTGTTCCCCAACTTTCTGACATTCTGACCAATACCCTGGATTTGGCTGTGGAGACGGGAGAAGTTTCCGGCTTGTCAGACAATATGTCCCAGGCTATCGCCGATGTTCAATTCTATCTTGGTTTGGCTCTGGCATTGCTGCAGGACAGTATTCCTGGCCAGGTTCCGGCAGAATTGGTCACAAAAATAGATTATTATATGCAGTCCATTGTCAGCGAAACCATGCAGGACATTGATTTTCTGGGTAAAAGCCGAATGGTTGATTTTAGCCAGTTCAAGCCCAGGGGGCATTATACTTGTAGTTCATCTTCCTTGACGAATTGTCCCCTTACCCGATTTTTTAAAGCCATGATGTGGTTGGGGCGAGCTGATTGCGCTTTTTATCTTGATGAAACGCGCCAATTACGGGCTTTTTTCCTGCTTTATGATTTCCTTGCTAAATCCAATTCTATTGACAATATCAATGATTTTAATTCGGACATTTCCTTTTTCGTGGGAAATATCGACGGTTTTTCTCTGGAAAACATGATGACCTTCTGGAGCGTCGAGAAAGAGAATCTTTCCATTTCCGATGTAATAAACAATGACGCAAAGGCCGGGGAGGCCCAGGCATTGCTGGAAAATCAAAACTACGGCAATCAATATATTTTGTCTCAGGCCATGTGGAAATCGCCTGAGGCTGAACGCCCGGATCTGCCGAAAATCGCCCAGCTTTCAGGGCAACGTTTTATTCTGGATTCCTTTCTGCTTGGCCAGACCGTGGAAGGCTATGTTGCGGCAAGAAACAAGCCGCTTTTGGAAGAGGTCGCTTTTTGCCTCGGTAATAATGCTGCCTTGAATGTTATAAGAGATGATATTTTTACATATAACATCACAAAGCTTCCCACCTACAAACCTCTTTACGCGCGGCTGGGAGCAGCCCGAAGCCTTTTTGATTATTATCCCCATTGGGACAATAATCTTTACACCCTCTGGCTCAATTCGCTGCGTCAGCTTTCAAATCCTCTTCCCGATACAGTGCCCGCGGCTATGCGGACCCTCCAGTGGCAGGAAAAGCAGATGAACACCCAGCTAGCGTCCTGGGCTCAGTTGCGCCATAACACCATTCTCTACGCCAAGCAATCCTATTCTATAGGAGTAACCTGTTTTTATCCTGACGGCTATGTGGATCCCTATCCCGAGTTTTACAGGACTATAGGTGCATTGATGAAGCGGATGGGAGAACGGCTTAATCCAAGCATATCATATTTAACTTCCTTTTTTAATACCTGGCAGGATGTCACAAAAAACCTGGCAGATATAGCTGAAACCGAGCTTCAAGGTTTGCCATTAACAACAAGCCAGTTGAATTTCCTAAATAATATGCTTGTTCTGAATCCAAGTAATGTGTGCGGGGCCCCGGAATATAAAGGCTGGTATGCCAATATTTTTTACTCAGGCTGGTCTGAGGCTATTAACGCCAAACCCGTCATCGCTGATGTTCACACCATTCCATCGAGTATCTATTCTCCCAGCAATATGGTGCTGCATGGAGCCACTGGCCGTCCCATGCTCATGATTCTTCATGCTTATAAGGAAAATGAAAGCTGCGGGTCTCTTTATGCTGGCCCTGTTTTCTCTTTTTATCAGCAAGATGTTACTCCCATCGCGCGCATGAGTAATGAGGAATGGATGGATATTCTCAAAAAGTCAAACCCCCAACCGCCTATGTGGCTGCAAAAATATATGGGTTTTCGAGGCTTATAATCTTTTAACAAGGCTTTGTTATTTTTGAGGCATTTTTATGTGAACCTTGTGTTTAAATGGTAATTATCCCGGGCTGTCTTTTGTCTGAAAGGCAGCCCTTTTTTTTATACTTGAAAAGAGGGCCCTATACAGTGGTGGTTTACGCAATAATGGTTTTATTGTAAGGAGGGCTATGGGCTTCATGGAGAAAAACAAATAGTAAATGGCTTCCAAGCTTATTATTAAATTAGAGTAATATTAATCGATTTCTAGAGTTTCAGCCCCTTGATGCGCTCGCCCAAAAGCTTGATCATGTAAATTTCAATATAATACTTGAAATATTCTTTATGCTTGATTTCATCAAAGGAGCGGTTTTCCGATAAATGCTCAGCCAAAGTCTGGATGCGTTTAACATCTGGCGGGCGAACAGCGAAACTTTTACTGATACGTCTGAGGTAATCACGGATAATGGAATTCACGTCATCAACCAGATTTTTTTTGGCCACTGAATCATAAAGAGGGTTCCATTTTTCCATCAGGTTTTCCAGTTTTTCATTAACACTCATGTTTTTGCCCACAAGCTCTATTTTAAGGTTTTCAATGGCGCTTCTGTAGGCAGATGAAACTTCTCCTTTTTTAGAGGGTTGAATGTTTTCCCAGTTTTCTTCTTTCAAGTTGTTTTGAGACTCGTATTTATTATTATCTGCTGTATCCAGGGCCTTCTGGACCAGGCGCTTTTTCTCTTTTTGGGGCTTGTTTTTTCTGGAAAACAATTTCAGAAAAAAGATAATGATATGACTGATTACCGGAATCCCCCTCCAAATGGGCAGCGATTTCTGGGCTTCCTTGAATAAGGATTTCCGGTCAAGATCCAGGACCAGATTCATGGGTTTAAGGTATTGTTTTTTATCGTCAAACAGGGCTTGTTCCGCCTTTTGGGTGGTTATTTGTTCCTTGGTTTCCATGCTGCACATGTAAAGAAGCTCGTAACGATAAAGCGAGTGGACCAAGGGGTAGTGCTCCCTTATTTGGTTTTGCAAATCCTCCAAAAAGGCATTGTCCAGCAGCATGATGTCGGTTTGATGATATTCCTTCAGGTTCTCTATCCAGTCGTTTAAATAGGCTTTACGCAAATTCTGGGACGCCTCGAAAAGATGGTCCATGATTAAACGGATGATGTTGTTTTTATGGATAAAGACTTCACTACCGTCAACCACTTTAATCTGAATGATTTCCGGAAGGGAGACATTATCTTTTGGAGTGGTGCGAATTTCCAGGAATTTCTGAATGCCGTCATAACTGCATTTTTTGGAAAGGGCTAAGCCCTTTTTATCGCGAAACTGGGAAATCTCCGAGATGGTAAAAGCATAGGGTTTTTTTTGTATATAGGTATCAAGAATTTTAATGGCCGCGTTTTGTTCTTTTTCTTTCTGGATCACGTTTTTATAATAGACATTAAAAAAGCCGATCAAATAGGCTGCCTGGCAGGCATCCAGCTCCTTGGGGAGCATTTCGTTTCTTTTTTTTCTAAGCTCCTGAATCATGGTGTGGGCAAAATGGGCCCAAAACTGGAATGTAAAATCCGAGGGTGACATCAGAGTGCTCGCGATATAATTGGATTTTGTGATGATTTGTTTCAGCATTTCCTTTAATTGCAGGTCCCGGTGGCGGAAAATAACAAGCAGCTTGTGTTCCATGTAGCTGGAATTGCGGGGGTTATCCAGATAGTTTTTGATTTTGCGGGCCGCGAGTTCAAGGAGACCTCTGGGAATCTGGGGTGACAAGGCCAGAATCGGTTTAACACCTTCAGGGAAAAGGAGTCGGAAAATCTGGTTGTAGTTATTCTCAGAGTCCTTTATGAGAGTGATAAAACTTTGTTTGATATTGATAGCCGACATTTTAGTAGAGGGAATCGATATACCTAACTGGTCTTCGCAGGGGAAGGGGAGTTCAATATCATATTCCATTTTTCGGTAATGTTCTTGTATAATCTCAAAATAAAAAGCAGGGAAATGGATTTGTTTGATTTTGCCATCTGTGATTTCCAGAGAGCATTCGCCCTTTTCCTTGAGGTTTTCTAGATAGGCATGTAATTTTTTGGAGGTATTCTCCTTGAAAATGCTAATCTGGGGGATCTCTTTTTGCAAACGATCAAGAGAGGTTATGGTAAAATCCAGAAGGCTTTGAAACAGAATATTGGGGTTTTTAAAGCGCAGAGTGTAAATTTTGAGCAATTTTTTTAATATGCTTAAGGGTGGGGTTTTTTGATTATTTTCACCTTGATTTACCTGATCAGACACCTATTGCCCTTTATATTCGCCTTTACGCGAAAAATTCCATTGACCTCTATTTCTATCATCGATAGAGTCAGCTATAAATCTTAATTAAAATTGATTATTCCTGTAAAATTCAGCGAGAATCGCCCTGTATTCAGGAATCTCATTGGCATATAATAAAATGGAACGTAAATAACCTTTTGGGTCACCCGTATCCAGACGAATACCATCGATCGCTTGAAAAACCACCTTGTTTTGTTCAGCCAGTTTTTTGAGGGCTGAAATATGAAAGAATTCACCCTGGCCATGCTTTTTAAAATCAGCCTCCAGATGCTCAAAAATCTCGGGAGTATAAAGATAGCGCCCGCAGGAAGCCTCCTGGCTGGGTTCCTGGCCTTTAGCCGGTTTTTCAACAATATCCCTGACAAAAACACCCTTTTCATCCAGAGCCAGAACCCCATAACGGTTCAAATCAGGAGGATTGTGCATGGTTGATAAAACCGTGCATTGGGTTTCTCTGTATTTTTCGATTAATTGAGCTGCCAACGGCTTGTCTGAAAGAAAAATATCATCTGGATAAGCCACCACAAAGGGGTCATTTCCCATAAAGCTCTTGGCCAATAACAAAGCCTGGCCCGTGCCTTTCATCTCCTGTTGCCTGATAAAATGAACATTAGCTTTGGCAGGCTGGATCTCTCTTAGTTTTTTTTCATCCTTTTCACGTTCAAAAACCCATTCCAGTTCTATTTCACGGTCAAAATAATCCTCCAGGACCTTTTTTCTGCGCGATGAAATAATCAGGATGTCCGTGATGCCGGAATCGGTAAATTCCTTGATAATAAATTCAATCGAAGGAATATTCAGAATCGGCAGCATTTCCTTGGGAATGGTTTTGGTAACAGGCAAAAAACGGCTACCATAGCCGGCGGCAACAATCAGACCTTTCATGATAACTCCTTTTTGTTTCATTTATAATATAAAACGCATATAAAATCAATCTATGATATTAGTAAATAATCTCATGACTAGGAACGCGGGATGATCGGATTAAAAGTCATCATTCCATGGGCGTTCCCCTTTGGGTCGGGCTTTCCGCTACTTCGCTGTCGCTCCGAAGGTTTATGTGCTGAAATTATCAGCACATAAACGCTTTGGTACGCAGTTTTTGAAAAAACTGCTCCCATAGCTCCAATCCCTAACGCGAAACTACCTCTTGCGATTTCATCAATTCTCTGCAAGGCAATGGTCTTTTCACAGGCAGCTTACTTATCGCCCCTGGCAGCAGAATAATCTTCAAGCCGATATTGGTGACCTGTTTCTTGCTTATTCCGCAAAATGGCTGAAAATAATCATAGAAGCTTAACAAAAAATCAAAGACTTTCTTCAGACGATTTGCTAAAATCAGGGATATCTATATCAGGCGCGGGGAGGGTATTATGAAAGCAAATGAAAAACTAAGGCACAAATTAAGGCGGCAATTTACAACCGGATTTCTGGCCCTTGTTCCTATTTCTGTGAGCCTTTTTATTATCTGGTGGATGTTCGACAAAATTGACAGCTTGATCGGCAAGCCCATCAAGGAGATTTTCGGCTTTTATTTTAATGGCATGGGCATCGTATTGCTGGTGCTCATTATATGGCTGGTTGGAGTAATAACCAGCGGTTATTTCGGGTCCAAGCTGATGCAACTCCAGGATAAAATTGTAACCAAAATCCCTGTTTTGAGAACCATATTCAAGACCCTAAGTCAATTGAGCCATTCGGTGGTGAACAACAAGGGTTCCTTTTCCCAGGCTGTTTTGGTGGAGGTTTTTAACAAAGGCTATTATTCCATTGGCTTTGTAACCAACAAAGGTGAGTTTAAAGTTAAGGGCAAGGACAAGCTCATCCATGTTTTTGTTCCCACAGCGCCAAACCCGACTTCAGGCTTTTTAATGCTGATCAGCGAAGATAAATTAATCAAACTGGATATAAGTGTTGAAGAAGCCTTTAAATCGGTAGTTTCCGCTGGAATGGTGGCGCCAGAGCAGTATAAATAATTATCACCAGAGACTGAGGATAACGCTTTTCTTCAGGAAGTCGGGATGTAAACTCGCTGACAAGTTTTGGCCTCATGGAGCTCAACTTGTTGGTTCAGATTTTTAAGCCCAGTGTTTTGGTTTTTTTTCCCATGCTTTTTGTAGTGGGTTTTTCGTTTAAGCAAAGGGATATTGGAAATTGATAAAGCTCTTACTATGGTGATGAAAAGGCCATCGCCTGTTTCCTGTTTCCGGCAGCAGAAGATCGATTTTTAATAGATATTCCTGCATATATACCAATTACGAAGAGATTGTCCTGTATTGATCAATCAAATCGATCAGTGTGCTGTCGTCGATGGCCAGGGTTGTTTTCCCCTGGTCAAAGTATTTAACCCTGCCGATTTTTTCAAGAAGCACCATTTCAACAGCTTTTGAACTGGCTTTTTTATCAAGATGCATCACTTTAATGATGTCCCCGGTTTTCATGTTCTGGGGAATCAGCGTGGATAATCCAAGTGACTGGATCAGGTTTTTTTGGGCCAGAAAATCACTTTCCGATAAATAACCCAGTTTAAAGGAGATATAGGCTTCGACAGCCAGTCCAATGGCAATGCTTTCACCATGGAGCAGTTCAAAATCGCTCAGCAATTCTACCCCATGGCCGATGGTGTGGCCGTAGTTCAGTATTTTACGAAGATTTTTTTCTTTGGCATCCTCTGATACAACCCAGTTCTTGATCTGGCAGTTACGGCTCATTAAATCGATCATCACCTGGTTGTAATTATCACCCCTTCGTGTGAGAATGGTTTCAATATTGGCCAAAAGATAATCGAAGAACTCCTTGTCATGAATCAGGCCGTGTTTGACCACTTCCATCATGCCGCTTGTATAGTTTCGTTGGTCTAAAGTGGATAAGGTGGCGACATCGATGAAAACAGCCTGGGGCTGGTGAAAGGCTCCAATCAAGTTTTTGCCCTGGGGAACATCAACAGCTGTTTTTCCGCCAATGCTGCTGTCTGCCTGGGCGATGATGGTTGTAGGAACTTGCAGAAAGGGAATTCCCCGCATGTAAGTGGCAGCCACAAAGCCGGCCAGGTCACCCACCACACCGCCTCCCAGGGCTATAATCGCGCTGTCACGGGCAAAACCAGCATCGAGCATCTGTGATTCCAGCTGAGCTTTGGTGTCGCGGTTTTTATATTTTTCACCAGCAGGAAAAACAAAGGTTTTTACATACAGTCCATTGGCTTTGAAATGGCTTTCCAGTTTTTCACTGTAAAGAGGGGCTACAATGCTATCGGAGATAATGGCATATTGATTGGCCAGTTTTTTATCCTTGGCGTATCGGGCAATATAAGCAAAAATATCCTGATCGGTGAACAAATCGTAGCTTTTGGGTTTGTCCTTAACTTCGATGTTAATGGAAAACATAGCATCCCTCTCTTGCGTAAAATATTTGTCTGAAACAGTATAGTCATTTTTTGGCCTGTTTTGTCAAGTTGCTGATGGATGAAACAGATTCATTGAGCTATAGATAGGTGATCGCCTTAGGCAAGGTGCTGTGCATTCCTTCTAATGGCACGGAATCTCTGGTCAAAGCACCTCGTTTTCAATCAAAATTATACCTATTTACCGCGGAAAGTACAGGATTGTCGCAGAGCCCCGGAAAACAGCTATTTTTTCGCTAAAAGGATTATGAGTTTAGCCATTATTCGATTATTTCATAATTTTCCGGGCGTTTCCCCGGCGGCTTCAGGAAGCCTCTACCGGGGCCAGGCTTTGCGGGGTTCCGCTATCGCTCCAACCAATGTTTCCGCTGAAAAAGCGCGGAAACATTGTTACCAGCGCCGGTTTTGAAAAACCGGCTTGGTCCCCTCCAATCCTTAACGCCATAACAGCGGAAAATAGCTGGTTTAGAGAGGCAACAGGTTTTTGTTACTTTCAATAAGGCCGTGTTTTAATTGTAAAGTCGACTGTCCTTTTGGCAATAACAGGGCTGTATTTCAGGCCCGTGGTCAATGTTGCGATAATAAATGCAGCAGATTTTTTTGTTGTTAAATATTCCATTGTGATATACAATATACTTGTTTATAATGTTAATACCACTTTCCGTACTAAAATAGTAATTTCTTATATTATAGAGAAATAGAGAAGGAGATTTTGCAAATCGCAAATTCTTAACAAAGCAAATTGTAAAAGTCCTGACATTTGCAATTTGCCGGCAACTGTAAAATAATAACTTA